>JAPPNT010000006.1 GCA_028873745.1 Chloroflexota bacterium
ATCTTGCTCTGCACGGGCGGGCAGTCCGGCTCCGGAATCTCCTCCGAGAGGAGCACCGGCGTCCAGAAGCGCCGGCAGAACTCGCCCATCGGCGTGCCCTTGTCCGTCCTACACAGGAACTCGTTCTCTTCCCTGGTCAGCATCCTCTGCCTCCTCCTGATTGTGGTGGCCAATTTCCGGGGCGGTCACTGCCGCCCAAATGCTACGCGACAGTTATATCGTCCCACACGACGGGGTCGTCCTTGAAGTAGACCTCGCGCGGCAGGAGCGCGCCGCCGGAGCGTACCTTGAACACCTCGGGGTGGCTGGCGGCGTACGGCTCGATGCCGTCCTCCAGCTCGCGTGCGCCCATAATGAGACGGCGGCGCATGCGGATGATGGCCGTGTCCGTGGTCCCGAGGTGCTCCTCGGTGCGGTCGACGATGCGGCCCATGCTGTCCGTCATGGCTGCGTCCTGCGCGCGGCCCATGGCGCTCGGAATGCCGCTGAAGGTCTCAGTCTTCTGCGCCTGGCGGTCGATCAAGTAGTGGTTGGTGGAGTTTGCCTTGCCCAGCCACGTGCCGGGGACCATGCCGCTGCGGGGCGCCTCGTTCCATTCCTCGTCCAGCGGCCCGTACGGGTTCCAGCGGCACAGGTAGAACCAGCAATTCTCGTCGTCGATCGGGACGATGAGCCCCGAGCGGCACGAGCCGTGCGGCTCCCGGGGGATCATGGTGACCCACGGGAACAGCCAGCGCGAGATACGCCAGTAGGATGAGTCCTCCTCGGCGTTCCGCTTTGCGCCGATGAGGATGCCGCCCTCAGTGTCCTCGACGTGGAAGCGGGCCGCGATGTCCCGGTATGAGTAGCGGCCCGCGAGTGTCGTCGCGGTCGCCGATTTCTCCAGGGCGTCCAGGCGGCTGTGCAGGATGGACGCGTGGACCGTGTCGATCTCGCCTTCAATGACCTGCACGAAGTTGGACTCGTACAACACCTTGTTGGTCTTGCGCTGGTTCTCCGGCACCGTGAGGTACTCGAGCTGCGGCATCGGCGGTTGCAGCTCCGGCGGCCCCATGTAGGCCCAAACAAAGCCCCCGGCCTCCTGCGCGGGGTAGGCAAGGATTTTGACCTTGCCGGCGAAGTTGCTGTCGGCGGGCTCCGACATCATGTCGGTGCAGTTGCCCTCGATGTCGAACTTCCAACCGTGGTAGGCGCATCGGAGGCCTTCCTCCTCATTGCGGCCGTAGAAGAGGCTTGCTCGGCGATGCGGGCAGAACTCCTTCAGCACGCCCACCTTGCCGCTCGTGGTGCGAAAGACCACCAGCTCTTCGCCGTAGATCTTGCTCTGCACCGGCGGGCAGTCCGGCTCCGGAATCTCCTCCGAGAGGAGTACGGGCGTCCAGAAGCGGCGACAGAACTCGCCCATGGGTGTGCCTTTGTCTGTACGACACAGGAACTCATTCTCTTCCCTGGTCAGCATCGCGATGCCTCCTTTCGTCGGGCTACCGTAGCCGGCGCTGTCTTGTGTCCTCTACGCATAGGGGTTCGATCCCTTGCCGATGGCCGGCGCGAACTCGTCCGAGCCGCCGAGCGGCACTGCAGCGATGGGCTCGCCGGCGTCCGAGTTGCGGGCCTTCTCCGTGTGTGCCTTCCAGTCCTCGCCGGGGGGCAGGATGATTGACGCCGAGCGGACGCGGTACATCTTCTCGTCGTCCACTACGGCGGGGACGCTGCCGTCCTCCATGTACTGGCGGGCGGCAGCCATAAGCTGCTTGCGCACCATGATGATCATGCGGTCACTGGTGCCCAGGTGCTCCTTGCGGCGGTCGTAGATGGGGCCCATGGTCTCGGTCATCGCCCGGTCCTGCAGGTTTCCGGCGAAGGGGATCCCGGACTTGTTCAGCGTCTTCTGGATGTCGTAGTCCAGCAGGAAGTCGTTGGTCTTGTTGGCCGCCGTGTGGTAGCGAGTCCGCGGGTCCGGCGTTTCCTCAACGTACCCGCCCGACAGCACGAATGGGTCGAGCGCCCGGGCCCGCTCCTCCTCCGTGACCGGTGCGTCGAGCTTGCCCCGCATGCTGATGAGCATGTGGTACTCGTCGTCGATGGGCACCCATGCCCGCGCCGACACACCGTTAGGGGTTCCGGCCGCGATCATGCTGAAGTAGGGGTAGATGTACTGGGTGATGCGGTGGTAGACCTTGTCGCTGTCCTTCATCCATTGCCGCTTGGCGGAATAGACGACGCCGTACGGCTGTGGGACCACTTCCAGGGTTGGGGCCAGATCGTGCGCCCACGCGCCCAACATCACTCCCTTGGGGCCCTCCTGCTCCTCGCGCAGCCGGCCGTGGATGAAGAAGACGTGAGACGAGTCCAGGTCGCCCTCGAGCCCCTGCACCCAGTTGCACTCCTCCACCATGATGTGCGGCGGGAACACGTTCTCCGCCGGGAGCGTGTTGATCTCGAATGCCGGGAATACGGGAGGCGTCTCCCGCGGCCCCATGTACGCCCAGAGCATGTGGTTCACGTCGCGGACGGGGTAGGCGGTGGCGCGGACCTTGTCCTTGAAATTGCTCTCGGCAGGCTCGTTGGGCATGTCGATGCAGGCGCCCGTAACGTCGAACTTCCAGCCATGGTAGTTGCAGGCGAGGCCGCAGTTCTCGTTTCGGCCGAAGAAGAGCGACGCGCCCCGGTGGGGGCAGTTCTCGGCCAGGAGGCCGACGTCGCCGTTGGAGTCGCGGAAGCAGACGAGATCCTCGCCGAGCAGCCGCACGCGCTTCATGGGGCCGTCGATCTCCACGTCGGTTGACGGCATGAAGGGGTGCCAGAACTGCCTCAGCAGCTCACCCATGGGCGTGCCTGCGCCCACTCGAGTCAGGAGTTCGTTGTCCTCTCTGGTCAGCATTGGCTGTGCTCCTCCGTATTGTGTTTTGTGACTATGCCCCGACGACGTTCAGCAGCGCCTGGCGCTTCTCCACGCGGACGGCGTGGAGCGCCCGGTCGATGGCCGCGGGGACTTCCGCCGGGTCCTCGACGCGCTCACCGTAGCCGCCGGAGGCCTGGCAGATCATCTCGTAGTTGAAGCCCTGCGACAGCGTCGTCACGGCCCAGGTGTCCGTCTGCGCGGCGTAGCCGTTCGGGTTCATGTTGCGCGCCGAGCTCTTCACGGCGTTCCAGATGCCGTTGTTCCAGACGATGAAGAGGATGGGGATGTCCTGCGCCTGGGAGACGATGTGCCCCGACGTGCCGGAGCCGAAGATGTAGGAGCCGTCGCCGGTGCAGCAGACGATGGTCTTGTCCGGGGCCGCCAACTTGGCGCCGAGGGACGCGCCCACGGCCCAACCGAGGCTGCCGGCCGGGGAGATGCCGTACGTCGTGCCCGGCGACGTGAAGGCGATCTGGCTGGCGTCAATGCCGAGCTCGTTCATGAGAATGGTGTCGTCGCCGAGCCTCTTGCCGAGCTCATTGCTGAAGTAGGCCTTGTTGATCGGCACGTCGTTCTTGCCGGCCTCGGCGCGGGCCGAGGTGGCCTCGGCGCGCTTGCCCCGGGCCTCGCCCCACTTGGCGGTGCGCTCCTTGACCGCGCCGGCGTCCACGCCTATGCGCTGCACGGCCTCGTTGAGGGCCGCGAGGGTCAGCCGAGGGCTGCCAGTGAGGTTCAGGTCGGCGCGGTAGCCGCGGATGGGGTATCGGGCGTAGAGCGGGTCCTCTCCGATGTGGATGACGGTGGCTTCCTCCTGGGGGCCCGTGCGCTTGGGCGTCCACGGCACGTCGACTTCCATGACGACCACGGCGTCGGCCTCGGCCAGCGCCGATGCGACGTCGCCGCCCGCGTGCAACGGGTGGTCCTGCGGGAAGTTGACGAAGGAGAGGCCGGACTCGAAGACCGGCATGCCGAGGGTCTCGGCCAGCGCGACCAGCGGCGCGACCGCCTCAGGGTCGCGGCCGGATGCGCGGGTAACAAGCATCGGGCTCTTGGCCGAGGCGAGGGCTCGAGCGGCCTGCTCGATGAGATTCGGACCGGGCATGCGCTCGCCGGCGGGGGCCATGCGGGGCTTCTCGCCGTAGGTGAACGACTCGATCCGCCTGCCCAGCACCTCGCGGGGGAGGGTCAGGTAGACAGGGCCGGCGGGCTCCGACTGCGTCAGCGCCAGCGCTCGGTCGACCACGCCCTCGACGTCGGAGTCGGAGCGGAGCTCGTAGTCCCACTTCACCCACTCGCGCACCATGGAGCCCTGGTCGAAGGACTCCTGTGCCCAGTGGATGCCGCCGTCGCGCGAGCCACTCACGTCGCCCTCGGTCAGGGGCGTGCGGCCTGCGGTGAAGAGCATGGGGGTGTTGGAGCGGTTGGCGTTGATGATGCCGCTGGTGGCGTTGGCGGTGCCGGGGATGGTGTGCACCATGACGACCTGCGGCTTGCCGGTCACCATCGTGTAGCCGTGGGCCATGGCGACGGCCGTGATCTCGTGCGGGACGGGAATGGGCTTGGGGAGCATCTGCTCCTGGGTGAATCGCTTGGCGTAGGCCTCCACGATAGGGGCGAAGTCCGTGCCGCCGTTGCCGAAGAAGTAGTCCACGCCCCTGGCCGCCAGAAGCTCCAGATAGGCTTCCGCGACGGTCTCCACCTGTACAGTTTTTGCCATTACATTCCTCCCGATTCTTTGACACACGTAGTTCACGTAGAGTGGCGTTATGCTATTCCTGCAGCTTATGGAGTGTCAACATGCGCGGGAGCACGCGCGAGCATGTGCGCACTTGAATGGCCGCCTGCATCGGCGTATGCTACGGAACCGGGAGCCGACCCCGAGCGGATGCCGTCGGGCGCGCAGGAAGGGTCGGCAAGAGGAGGAGACCATGGTAACCGAGACGACGAAACCCCACGGCGCACATACCGCCGAAAGCTTCAAGGAGAGTCTGCGCGACGGGCGCGAGGTGTGGGTCGACGGGGAGAAGGTGGCCGACGTCACGACGCACCCCGCCTTCAAGGACACCATCGACGAGCTGGCCCGCATCTACCAGCTTCAGCACACTGACGAGTACCGCGACCAGATGACCTTCGTGTCGCCGGACAGCGGTATCCGGTGCAGCCTCTCCTATTTGCTGCCGCGATCGCACGAGGACCTGCGGAGGAAGCGGCGCAACAGCGAGATCTGGAACGAGCAGGCGTGGGGGCAATTCGGGCGAGGGCCGGACCTGCTGCCGCAGTTCGTGCTCGGCCTCTACAACAACCGCGAGGCGCTGAGCGCCGTCAAGAACCCGCACTGCGACTTCGGCGAGAACGTGGTGAACTACCACACCTTCTGCCAAGAGAACGACATCTTCCTGACCCACGCCCTCGGCGACCCGCAGGTCGACCGGAGCCAGCAGCCGCAGAACGAGACGCGGCAGGTGAAGGAAGAGGACCTCTCGCTGCACGTGGTCGAGGAGACGAACGAGGGCATCATCGTCTCGGGCGGCAAGCAGGTGTCCACCGCGGCCCACATGAGCAACGACACGTACGTCTCCCTTTCGGCCACGTTTGTGCGGCGCGCCGACCCCCGGTTCATTCAGGCCTTCTCCATCCCGACCAGCAGCAAGGGCCTCAAGATCTTCTGCCGGGAGCCCGTCTCGCAGTACCCCGGCCACTACGGCCATCCCTTCGGCATCAAGTACGACGAGCAGGACTGCATGCTCTTCTTCGACAACGTGCTGGTGCCGTGGGACCGCGTCTTCATGCTGTACGATGCCTCGGCGATGGTGCAGCGGCTGGCCGGCGGCGCCAACTTCATGGGCTGGAGCAACTACGTCCGCATCCACGAGCGGATGAAGACTATGACGGCCGTCGCCTCCATGATCGCCGAGGCCATCGGCGTCAACGAGTTCCGCGAGGTCGCCGCAAAGCTGGGCGAGATGATCATGTACACGGAGTTGTGGCGGCACGCCATGAACGGCCTGGAGCACACCGCCTTCATGACGCAGGGCGGGCTGATGTCCATTGGCCGCGGCACCGGCATGAACCTGTTCTTCGCGCAGTTCTCGCAGCGCATGGTGGAACTGCTGCGGCAGATCGCCGGGTCCGGCGTGCTGATGCAGCCCAGCGAGCGCGACCTGGCCAACCCGGAGATCCGCCCGTACCTCGACCGGTACATGCGCGGCAAGGACGTGGGCGTCGAGTACAAGTCGCGCCTCTTCCGATTTGCGCACGACCTGGCGGCCTCCTCCTTCGCGATGCGGCAGGAGGTCTACGAGTACTGGCACGGCGGCGACCCGAACCGCAACCGCGTCAATCTCTACCGCGGCTACGACCAGAGCGAGATCATGGACCGCATCCGCGAGGTCGTCTCGCAGCCGCTCGACCACACCGGCCCGATGGAGGCCGCCGGCTAACGCCAGGCATCGACGAAAATCGCAGGCAGCCCCGCCTGAATTGGCGGGGCTGCCTGCTTTTGCCTCTCACGCCATGCCTTGTCGCTCCGGCAGTGATTACCCATCCCGCAGAAACGCCTGGATCTCCCGCAGCACCGCCACGAGGCCAGCGTGCGTCAGCCGGCCCGTGTAGGTGTTGTGCGGGCTTGGGTGGTAGGAGCCGAATAGAGTCGGGAAACCGGGGCCCAGTTCGTACCGGACGCCGTGGCCGAACTTGACGCCGCGAGGCTTTGGGAGCCCCATCGTCCGGGCGGCCCGCAGGTAGGCCTCGAAGCCGAGCTTGCCGAGGCCGAGGACGGCTTTGACATTCGGCATGAGCCGCAGTTCCTCGATGAGGTAGGGGAGGCAGCGGGCCTGCTCCTCGGCCGTGGGTTGGTTGGCAGGCGGCGCGCACTTCACTGCCGAGGTTATGCAGGCGTTGAGGAGGGTGAGGCCGTCGTCGCGGTGCTGGGACGTGGGCTGGCTCGCGAACCCGCCGGCGTGGAGCGCCGCCGCGAGGAAGTCGGCGGACGGATCGCCGGTGAACATGCGGCCCGTGCGGTTGCCGCCGTTGGCGGCCGGCGCGAGTCCGACGATGCAGAGCTCGGCGTCCGGCGCCCCGAAGGCGGGCACGGGCCGGGACCAGTAGTCCCAATCGCGGTAGCGGCGGACCTTCTCGACGCCCGCCCGCTCCCGGTGCTCGACCAGCCGGGGACACGCCCGGCACTCGATGACGCGCTCCATGAGGGCGCGATGGGCGGAGGCCGTCGTCATGTCTTGTCGCCGAGCGCTACATCACAGAGCAGGTGAGGGTGGTGGTGACGCCTCGCACGGTCCTGATGCTGTTGCGGAGCGTTGCGGCGAGGTCCTCCGGAGTGTCGGCCTCGAGGTCCACGATGAAGTCGAACGGACCGAAGACCTCGTAGACGACGGCGCCGCGGATGGCACGGAGACGCTCGCCGATGCGGTTGGTCTCCGTCGGTTCCGTGTTGACCATAATGAATGCCTTGGCCAAGGATGCCCTCCTGAGTCCAGTGTCGGGATATACGTCAACTGCTGCCAGTGTACAACAAGGGGTTGGCGTAGTGGGCGCATCCCGCTATACTGTGCCAGCTATGCCTATCTACGAATTTCGGTGCAAGGGCTGCAACGCCAGGGTGTCCATCTTCTTCAAGACCATGAAGGTGGATGCCACGGGCACCTGCGAGCGGTGCGGGAGCGAGGATTTGGTCCGCATATTCTCCAGCTTCCGCGTGCTGCGGACGCCGTTCGATATCAGCACCTTCAACAAGAAGGAGCTGCTGGATGGCGTTAACTACACGGACCCCCAGTCCATGGCAAACATGTTCAAGCGCATGCAGGACACCTTCCAGGATGAGCCGAACGAGCACATGGACGAAATGGTGCAGAGGCTGGAGTACGGCGAGGCCGTCGAGAAGGCGATGGACCTGAACATGGGATCCAACTACAAGGGCGATCCGCATGGCCATGACCACGGCCATAGCCACGGCGGGGACGACGACTAGAAACCTCCCCCCACCTCACGAACGAAAGAAGAGAGGGCCGCGTCAGCGGCCCTCTCTCTTTACCCGAATTCGACTTGGCCTACACCTTGGCGAACTGCGGGAAGACCTTCAGGGGGTTGTTGTGGATGATGTCGACCACGTCCTGCTCCGTCAGTATGCCCGAGTCGATGTAGTACTGGAAGATGGGCAGCAGGTCGTCGGAGGTCCGGCCAAGGTTTGCATCCGACTTGTGGTCGCCTTCCTTCCGGATGGCTCCGCCGGAGCCGGGGGCCTCGGTGCCGAACGCGGTGGCGGCGGGGCCCCACTGCCGGATCGACAGCGCCAGGTAGTCGATGTCGTACAGGCAGGTGTCGAAGTAGAGGTTGCCGCCCTCCCAGTCGCCGCGGTGGCGGGAAGAGTCGATGAACCGGTCAAGCGCGCCGCCGCCGTGGGCGATGCAGATGCGCAGGCCCGGGTACCGGCTGAACAGGTTCTTGCTGTCGTAGCAGAGGATCCGGGAGGCCAGGAAGGTCTCGACCACGAAGCCGACCTGGTAGTTGCCGGGGATGTGGGCGATGCGCGGGTCAAGGCAGTTGGTGCCGTGGATGAAGACCGGCACGTCGTACTTCTGGCAGATCTCGTAAACCGGGAACCAGTACGAGGTGTTCATGCCGGGGGAGTTGTGGCGGCCGTCAGGGTCGGGGCTCAGGTACGTCCCGGCGAAGTTGCGCTCCTGGATGTTGTACTCGAACTCCTCGACACAGTTGCCGAGGTCCGGCGCCTCCGCGATCTGCGGCAGCATGGTGGTGGACAGGAACCTGTCCGGGAAGTTCTGGGTCTGGTGGTGGATCGTGTCGTTCGTGAACTCGCACCATCGCTTGAGCAGGTGGCGGGGCATCCAGCCCATCATGCGGAAGGGCCGGGGGCCAATGACCTGGACGTCGATGTTGCGGTCGTCCATGAAGTCCACGTGGTACTTGTTCCGCTCGTACATCAGCTCGTCGCTCAGATTGGCCGGCCTATTGCCGCCGGAGCGGAATGGGCTCTCTCCGACGTGCCCGGATGCGAAGCCCATGTCGATCCAGCTCACCGTGCCGGGCGGGCCGGATACGTGACCATGGACATCCAGGACTTTCGTGCCATTGAACATAGTGCTCCTCCTTTGTTTGGGCGCCACTAGCCCCGGTATCAATTAGGACTGGCGCACATGGTATCACAACAGTCAATTCCTGAGACCATTCCGGTCCCAGTCTGAGTGCGTCTGGCGGCAGCCCTGGCTGCCCGGTTTACGCGGGGGCGTCGACAATTACCTCCAGTCGGGAGTGGCCCGCATCCACTCGGCGTACTCGGCGATGGCGGGCCCGATGGTGTACTGCGGCTGGTAGCCAAGCTCTTCGCCGATGCGAGAGATGTCCATGAACGGGTCGCTGCGCCAGTTGGGACTCCTGCCCGGCTGCAACTCGAAGTTGACGCCGGGCGCCGCCGCGGAGACCGCGTCGGCAACGTCCTGATTCGAGGTGCCGTGGCCGCTGCCGATGTTGTAGACAGTGTGGTTGAGAGAGCCAGCCATGGACAGGAGCTGCACGCCCTTCGACACGTCCTTGACGTAGGTCCAGTCGGTGAGGTCCTCGGCGAAGGGGACGCCGCCCCGGCCGTAGTCGGGCGGGTTGCCGGTGACGGCGGCGCGGGTCATGCGGCTGGGCATGTTGAAGCCGCTGTAGTAGAGCGGCCCGTAGATGCTGCCGATGCGCATGAAGACGACGCTGATGCCTGTCTGGCTGGCGTAGAGGGAGCCGAGGGTCTCAAAGCTCTTCTTGTAGGCCTCGGTAGCGTTGCTGGTTGGCAGCGGCAGGGGCGCGCCCTCCGAGAACGGGCCCTCCCGAAGTCCCAGGTACACCGACTGAGAGCTGGCGACGAGCACCCGGTCAATGCCGCAGATGCGCGCGGTCTCCATGACGTTGATGAGCCCGCCCATGTTGGTGCGGTACTCGTCGCCAGGCGAGAGGGAGCCGAGGCGCGGGGCCACCATGTGGGCGATGCGGTTGACGTCGTATTTCCTCACCGCCTCGACGATGCTCAGCGGGTTGGTGACGTCGACGTTGGCGATGTGGACTCTCTTGCCGATCTCGTCCTTGAACAGGTCGGGTTCGCGGCGGGAGCTGTGGACGCCGATGACCACGTCCTCGCCGGCGTCGAGCACGTGGCGGACTGTGTGCATCCCTATGAAGCCCATCCCACCGATGATGAGTAGCATGCATACCCCCTTTGTATTGGCGGCGTACGTGGCGCGGGGCACAGGTCACCCCTACCCGTATCGCATAGGGCGTCAGGATATGCACGAGGTAGGGGGGTGTCAACCCTGGCCGTAGCTGCGTCGAGCCTCTCACGCGGTTGCGGCTGAGGGCTCCGTTCGCCTTGACACTGGCACCCTGCGCAGATAGAATCGGGCCAGCCAGCAACCGCCTCGTCCTCGGGTTCGAGTATGAGCCGGGGGCCCTGCACTGGAGGTGTCCGCCATGGCCTCGACTGCCCAGCGCATATGTTCACTGTTGCCGAGCGCGACGGAGATAGTATACGCGCTGGGGCTCGGCGACCGGCTGGTGGCGGTGACGCACGAATGCGACTATCCCTCGGCGGCCTCGGCACACCCGGCGGTCACCAGCGCGGGGTTCAACCCGGCGAGCATGTCCAACCGCGACATCCACAACCACGTGACCGCAAACGTCCACAGCGGCAGCAGCATCTACACCCTCGACCGGCCGCTGCTGGAGGAGCTCAACCCCGACCTGATCCTGACGCAGGAGCTATGCGACGTCTGCGCCGTGTCCTACGACACCGTACAGGACGCCGTGCGTCACCTTCACGGTGACAACACGGTGCTTTCTCTCGAGCCGACTTCGCTGTCGGCGATCCTTGACACGATTACGCAAGTGGGCGGTGCGACGGGGACGGAAGAGCAGGCGGCGCGGGTCGTGGTGGAGCTGCAGGCCCGCATCGCCGCGGTGGAGGAGCGCACCAAGGCTGCGTCAGAACGGCCGCGCGTGTTTACGATGGAGTGGATGGACCCGCCCTTCGCCGGCGGACACTGGGTGCCGGAGATGGTACGGCTTGCAGGAGGGACGGCGGGCATCGTGCCGGAGGGGCAGCCCTCGCGAGAGGTCACGTGGGACGAGATCACGGCGTTTGACCCTGAGTACATCATCGTGATGCCGTGCGGATACCACTTGGACGCGCTGGAGCTGGAGTTCCGGCTGACGCCGTTCCCGGCTGCGTGGGGCGACCTGAAGGCCGTGCGCCGCGGGCAGGTGTACGCGGTGGACGCGACGGCCTACTTCAGCCGTCCGGGTCCTCGCGCCGTAGACGGCCTGGAGGTGCTGGCGGAGATCCTGCACCCGGAACTATTCCCGCGGCAGAAGCCCCTCGACGCCTGGCGGCCGCTGGAGTTGCGCGACTGCGTGCAATAGGTGAGGCCTCCCACTAACCCAACCAAAGGACGGAGCGACGATGAGTTCGGGAGTCCGCAATCGCCTGTTCATCGGCCTGCTGCTGCTGGCCCTGGGCGGCATGTTTCTGGCCGAGAACCTCACCGACTTCGAGTTCGACTGGGGCGACTGGTGGCCCGCAATCCTCATCATCCTGGGCGTCGTGAGCCTGCCTTCGTCGCGCTGGGCCGGCGTCGTGCTCACCCTGGTGGGCGCGGTCTTCCTCGTCGACAACCTTGACGTTCTGGAGGTCAACGTTGGCGACTTCTGGCCGGTCGCGCTCATTGCGGTCGGCGTTTGGGTACTCCTCGGCGGATTGGGGCGCCGGGGGCGCAAGAGCCGCGCTGGGGATACCTCGGCGGATGACCTCGACGTTTCGTGCGCCTTTGGCAGCGTCGAACGGCGTGTGATGAGTGGGAACTTCCGTGGCGGCAAAGCGTCCGTGATGTTTGGCTCGGCGACCTTGGACCTCCGCGACGCAGTGCTGGAAGGCGGGGCGGCAACGCTGCACGTCGAGGTGCTCTTCGGCAGCGCGGAAATCTACGTGCCCGACGGATGGGCGGTGGAAGTGCAGGCCGACGCTAATCTGAGCAGCATAGAGACAAAGCACCGGGCGCCATCGCAACCGTCTGCCACTCTCACCCTGACCGGCTCTTGCACCTTTGGGGGCATCACGATCCTGTAACGGCCCTCGGCGCGCATGGACGTTTGCCAAGGTTGAAGCAGGCCCCCGTGTCTGGAGGCGCACCACCTCTTTCCCGTGCCGAACTCCTTACCTATTCCATATGGGAAAGTATTTGATTGTTAGGGGAATTGACAACAACCCACCATTGGCGTAGCTTTACCAACTACGGCTAAGGGCAAGGTGTGCGATTCAGCAAGGAGGGTGTGGATATGGTCACGTATATCAAGGGCAGGGGTGACCGAAACCTCCGGGACCTGGTGGACCTCGAGACCGGCGTGGTCAGCCGAGAGGTCTACGTCAACGAAGACATCTACGCGCAGGAGCTCGAGCAAATCTACGGGCGGGCATGGCTCCTCGTTGGGCATGAGAGCCAGGTGGAGAACCCCGGCGACTTCGTGCTCGGGCGGATGGGCGAGGAGGAGGTCATCCTCACGCGCGACCGCAAGGGGCAGATCCACGTCTTCCTGAACACGTGCCGTCACCGCGGCATGAAGGTCTGCCGGTACGACGACGGCAACGCGCTCGTATTCACCTGCCCCTTCCACGCGTGGACGTACGACACGGACGGGCGGCTGGTGGGCGTGCCGCACCACCACGACGCCTACTTCGACGAGCTGGACAAGAGCCAGTGGGGTCTGGCCGAAGTGGCCCAGATGTGCAACTACTACGGCTCTATCTGGGCGACGTGGGACCCCAAGGCGCCGTCGTTCGAGGACTATCTTGGGCCGTTCAAACAGACGGTGCGCTGGGCGTTCCAGGCTTCTGACGGCACGGACGCGGGCGTCGAGCTCTACAAGCCGGCGCAGCGGTGGAGGCTCCCCTCCAACTGGAAGTTCGGGGCGTTCAGCTTCGCGGGCGACAGCGCCCACGCGGCCATGACCCACCTCTCGGTGAACGCGGCGGCCATCGGCCCGCAGGGCGAGGTCGAGGGCGGCGGGCGGCACCCACTGGCGGCGCCGTTCCCCTCCAAGCGCGGGTACATGTCGAGCCGCGAGCTTGGCCACGTTGGCCAGCTCGCCATCTACGAGCAGCCGGGCGTGGCCGACTACCGCGACACGTGGCTGCTCGAACCCGGAGTCGACGACTACTGGCGTGAGACGCGGGAGATCAAGAAGCAGAAGTTCGCGAACGAGTTCCTGCACATGCAGAGTGACGGCCAGTTCCACATCTGGCCCAACGCGACGATGTCCGACTGGCGCATCCTCATGTGGCACCCACACGGCGTTGGTATGACGGAGAGCTGGCGCCAATATCAGGTCGATAAGAACGCCCCGAAGCACGTGAAGGACGCCAAGCGGCGGTACGTCATGCGCTACTGCGGACCCGCCGGCATCACCGAGTCCGACGACATGGAGAACTGGAACTACGCGCACCCAGCGAGCCTGGGCATGGTGGCGCAGCGGTACCCTTACAACTTCCAGTTGGGCCTGCACCACAACCATTACGACGAGCGGATTCCGGGCGTGACCATCGGCGACCGGGGGCCGTCGGAGGAGAACCAGCGCGCAAGGCTCCGCCGCTGGGTGGAGTTCATGGAAGCGGGCAGCTGGGACGACATCTTCCCCGTCCGCAAGAACGGCAAGTCCAACGGCAAGCCGCGCGGCGGAAACGGCATCAGCTCGTCTTGGTAGTCGGTGGCCTTACTCGCGTCGGAGGATAGCCAATGACGACAGAGGGCGGCGCGCCGAAGTCGGAGCGCAAGCGCGTCAACACCCCGGATGGCATGTTCATCCGGGACATGCCTGAGGGGACCAAGCTCGAATTGAAGAACGGCGACCTCGTCGAAGTCACGCTGAACGCCAGGGACGGCGGTTGGCTGGTGGGTCGGGTCGTTGAAAGCGAGCGGCCTGAATCGGTCGGTACTGAGGACTGGATCTTCTTCGCTGAGGTGGCCGCGGAGATCGAGGCATAGCAAACCTGTACCGGAGGGGAGTCCCGTGACTGTCCAGAGCGCAGAGACCGCATGGGAGCGGATGCTCCTGGAGCGGGAGATCGAGCGGTTCCTGTACGATGAGGCGGCTATGCTGGACGAGCGGCGCTTCAGCGACTGGGGCGACCTGCTGGCCGAGGATATCCACTACCACATGCCCATCCGCCGGAACGTGAAGTTCGGCGAGCAACACCGGGAGAACACGGACACCGAGTCGGAGATTTCGTGGTTCGACGAAGGCAAGCGCACGCTTATGGGCAGGGTGCGGCAGCTCAACACTGGTGTGCACTGGCCGGAGGAGCCGTTCTCGCGCGTGCGTCACATCATCACCAACGTGCGGGTGCTCGCCGTAGACGGCGACGAGGTGGAAGTCAGCAGCAACTTCTTCGTCTGGTCCAACCGGCTACGCGATGAGTGCGTGATGTTCATCGGCACGCGCAATGACATTCTCCGGCGGGACAGCGAGACGGGCTGGAAGATCGCCAAGCGGCTGATCCTGCTCGACCAGAACGTATTGCTGGCCAAGGTGTTTTCCACGTTCTTCTAGGCTGCCATAGAAAAGCGAGAAATTGTCGGGGGGAAGTCCGGCATGGCCCTGAGCGTAGAGTGGCGAACGAAAGGCGCGAAGAACGACGCGATCCTCGTCCTGGACGGGGACGGCGCCATTCGTGAAGCCATCGTGTGCAACGACACGATCTTGTCACGCTTCCTGACTGAGCAGCTCGCCGATCTCGACAGCTGGCGGGGGCAGTCGCTCGTCGAGGGCGAGCAACGGGAGCCGGAGGCGTGGGGGGAGCTCGTCATCTCGCGTGCGGGGACGGGAGAGGTCATCGAGGCCGACCCGGAGCTCTTCTGGCAGGGCATCTACCTCTGGTTCCGCTCCCACGGGATTGACTATGACACACCCATGAAGCGGAGCAATTCCCTAATCGAGGACTAGAGGCACGGAACCAAAGAGACTCTGTTGGCGTCTTATTCGTCCAAAACGGGATTCCGGCGGGAGCAGGCTGTTCCGCCCCGCCACAGCTGATGGAAACAGGTCACGATCAATAAGGAGGGGCGCAATGAACGGCAGGTTAAGGTTTGGCTATCTCCTCATGGCCCTGCTGGTGTCGATGGCACTGGTGGTGGCCGGTTGTTCCGGTGGTGATGACGACGGGGACAGTGGCGGCAGCGCCATGACAACGGACACGTCGACCACGACCACCGCAGCGGCAGAGCCGTCCTCGGACGACTCCATGACCAAGGCCGACGACTCCATGATGATGGAGGGCCCAAAGCCCGTCTACGGTGGGAAGGTGACGTTCGGACAGCGTCGTGACGTTCGTTCCGGCTTTGACCCCCACGGGACCAGCGGTGGACAGTCCCAGCACCAGAACACCAACAGCTGGTGGTACAACAACCTCATGTCCCGCTCCGTTGGTGTGGACGTTCCAGGCGGCACGCGTGAGTCCTACCCGGACCTCGCCGAGTCCTGGGAAGTTTCAGACGGCGGTCTGACGTACACCTTCAAGCTCCATGAGGGCGTGAAGTTCCACAATCGTGCGCCCGTCAACGGCCGCGAGCTGACCTCGGAAGACGTCAAGTGGAGCTACGAGCGGTTCCTGAAGGGACCGGACTCCTACCAGTTCCAGCTGGCGGACATCAGCGCGGTTGAGGCCCCGGACAAGTACACGGTGGTCTTCCGCCTGCACGAGCCGGTGGCATCCTTCATGATCCACGTTGGCGAGCCGCTCGCTTGGGTCACCCCGAAGGAAGCTGCCACGTCTCCGCCGCAGAGCCCCGCCCTTGAAGGCGTCCTGGACGAGGAATTCCTCTCCACGCCTGAGGGCATGATTGGCAGCGGCCCCTGGATGTTCGACACGTGGGAGAAGGACAAGCGGCTGACGGCCGTCCGTAACCCCGACTACTTCAGGCAGGACGCCCACGGCAACCAGCTTCCCTTCATCGACACGATCGAATACGTGATCATCCCGGACACGCAGGCCCGAAGCGCGGCCTACATCTCCGGTGACATTGACACCTTTGGCCCGCCCTCCGGCAGCACCGCTGACTTCAAGGAGCGGAACCCGGAGTCCAACTTCGTCCAGGACCTGCCGAGCACGGCGCCCACGCTGAACTTCCGGCTGGACCGGACCCCGGCGTTCAACGACATCCGCGTGCGCCGGGCCATCGCGATGGGCTTCGAGCAGCAGGCAATCATGGACCTGCTCCTCGGTTCGGTGACTGAGCCCACCTACGGCGGCGTTCCCGCCCTGGTCTTCCCGGAGTACGGGATCACCCCCGCCGAGCTGGGCGACGCTGCCCAGTGGTGGCAGTACAACCCGCAGGCCGCCGCCGCGTTGCTGACTGAGGCCGGCTACGGCCCCAACAACCCGCTGGAGATCACCTACCAGTTCAGCAGCTGCTGCAAGAGCACGTACTACCCTGAGTTGGTCGCCGACATGATGGATGAGATCGGGGTGAAGATGGCTCTCCAGGAAGTCGACCACTCCGTCCACCTCAAGACCAGCAACATCGGCATGGGCGACTACGACATTGCCCACTCCCGCCTGAAGGCCGCCGAGGTTGACGACCTCTTGGTCAGCTTCCTCCCCGGCAACAGCAAGAACAACAGTCACATCGATGACGCGCTGTTGACCGAGATGATCAAGGCGCAGCGCTTGACGCAGGACCCCAACCAGCGGTTCGACCAGGTCAGGCAGATCCAGCGCTACCTGGCGGACCAGGTCTACCTCATTCGCATTCCTGACCGGTTCACCGACTACTTCTGGCAGCCATGGATCAAGAACTTCCGCCCCCACGTTGGCAACACGGAAGGCCGCGACTGGGAGATCGCCTGGGTAGACCGCGGGTAATCCCGCAAAGTTGATACCGCTTGGGGATGCTGGGCGGCCCGTCACGGGCCGCCCAGCATCCCTCGCTGAGCTTACGAGATGAGAACGTACGCCATTCAACGGGTCCTGTTGCTCGTTCCGACGTTGTTGGTGCTGAGCATCATCTCCTTTTCACTCATCCGCTTCATTCCGGGCGATGCCGCGTGGATGATGGTGGACGAGCTTGGCTACGCGGACGACATCGAGGCGCTGCAGGAGCGGCTCGGGTTGAACGAGCCGGTCCCCACGCAGTACGTGAAGTGGGTGACGGGGTTCTTCCGGGGCGACTTCGGCCGCTCCCTTTGGGACGGCAGCCCGGCTGTAGATGAGCTTGTTCGACGGCTTCCCGTGACCCTTGAGCTCGCTTTCTTCTCACTCTTTCTCAGCGCCATTGTCGCCATTCCTATTGGGGTGTTTTCCGCCGTGCGCCAGGACACCAAGGGCGACTACATCGTCCGCAGCACCGTTGTGCTTGCCGACGCGGTGCCTCACTTCTGGCTAGCTACCCTTATCCTTGTCCTTCCAGCGGTCTATATTGGCTGGTCGCCTCCCGTTGGTTGGCACTCCCTGAGTGAGGACCCCGTCAAACACCTGCTGCTCTTGCTTTTGCCGGCGGCCATCATCTCGGTAAGCTCCGCGGCCTCCCTGGTGCGGATCACGCGGACCATGATGCTGGAGGTGCTGCGACAGGAGTACATCCGCACGGCGTGGTCCAAAGGGCTGTCGGAACGCTCGGTCATGTACCGGCACGCACTGAAGAATGCGTTGATACCTGTCATCACCGTTTTCGGGTTGCGCGTTCCCAACGCACTGAACGGTTCCGTTGTCATGGAGGCGGTGTTCGGGATCCCCGGACTGGGCCGCTGGACCATCGACGCCATCAATTTCCGGGACTACCCGCAGCTGCAGGTTGCCCTGATGTTCACTGCCATCACCGTGCTGGTGGCGAACCTTATCGTCGACCTCGCGTACGGCTGGCTCGACCCGCGGGTCCGGTACAAGTAATGGTTGTGGAGAGCATCTGCCATGGCCGATGAAATCGTCCTCCGCCCAAGCGTGGCGGCTAGCGTACCCTTCCCGCTCCGGTGGGCCCGGGGTTTCTGGGCATTTGTGGTGACCATGTTCCGGTACAAGCCGTTGGGGTTCGCTGGGTTCGTCATCGTCGTCGTCCTCATGTTCACGGCCATCTTCGCCGACTTCATTGCCCCCTACGAGTACAACGACACAAACCGCCATGATCAGTTCGCGCCGCCCAGCCTCAAGCACCCCATCGGCGCCGACCACCTTGGCCGCGATCTCTTCAGCCGCATCGTGCACGGCTCCCGGATTTCGGTCTCAATCGGGTTCGGCGCCGTAGCCGGGGCCATGTGCATCGCCATATCGCTGGGGTTGCTGACCGGCTACTACGGCGGCTGGCTGGACAAGATCATCCAACGCTTCGTGGATGGCTGGATGACGTTCCCGGGAATCGTCATCGCCCTCGCCATGGTGGCCATTGCGGGCCCGGGACTGTGGCCGCTCATCATCATCTTGGGGCTGCTCTTTGGCATCAGGGGGTCCCGAGTGGTTCGTGGGCAGGTCTTGGCCGTAATGGCAAGGCCGCACATAGAAGTGGCCCGCTCCGTTGGCGTGAGCGACCTGCGGCTCATGGCCGTCCACGTGTTCCCCAACGTGCTGCCGCTGGTCATCATCCTCGCGACCATTGAGATCCCCCTGGCCATTACGATTGAAGCGTCCCTCAGCTTCCTGGGGTTCGGCATCCCGCCGCCGGCGCCGTCCTGGGGCCGAATGCTCTCGGCAGAGGCGCGGCAGCACATGCTCATGGCGCCGTGGCTGGGTATTGCACCCGGGCTCGCGCTGAGCCTGACGATCTTCGGATGGAACATGTTTGGCGACGCGTTGCGGGATCTGCTGGACCCCGCGATGCGCGGCAGCCTGGGCGAACGGTAGGGGGAGACATGCAGTACAAGGAACTGGGCGGAACCGGTGTGCAGGTATCGACCATTGCGTTCGGCTGCGGCCCGACCGCCGGAATGATCGTCAAGGGGACGCCGGAAGAGCGCCGGCGGGGAGTGTCACGCGCGCTGGACCTGGGCGTGAACTTGTTCGACACGGCGTCCATCTACGGGGCCGGGGCGTCCGAGACGCACCTGGGCGAGACGCTGCAGGAGTTGAAGGCGCGCCCGGTCATTGGCAGCAAAGTCGCGCTGGAGCTGCCCGACCTCGACGACGTCAAGGGGAACACGATCCAGTCGGTTGAGGACAGCCTCAAGCGGCTGCAGGTGGAGACCATCGACCTGATCCAGCTCCACAACCGCGTGGGCCTTGAACGCGCCGAGCGCTCGGACATGGGCGTTGGCGCGCAACTCACCGTCGACGACGTGCTGGCGCCCGGCGGCGTCCTCGATGCCTTCCATGTGCTTCAGCAGCAGGGCAAGGTGCGCTACTTCGGCTTCACGGCATACGGCGGACTGCTCTCCTGTGTGTACCAACTCATCGACAGCGGGCAGTTCCACAGCATCAACGGGCTGTACAACATCATCAACCCCTCGGCCGTGCGGCCGGCGGCGGACGTGGACCGCGACTTTGGTCAGGTCTTCGATCGCTCCGCCAAGCTCGGGATGGGAATCATCGTCATCCGCGTCCTCGCGGCGGGCCTTCTGGCGGGCGCGGGCGCCGACCCCGCTGCCGAGCGCGTGCGGGAGGTGCTCGCCAACCACGACACCACCCCCGTCGAAGGCGCGGTGCGCTACGTGCTGAGCAACCCCATCGTCGCGACATCGGTCATCGGGTTCTCGGAAGTGGAGCACATCGAGGAGGCGTGCGCCGCGGAGGAGAAGGGCCCGCTCCCCGCCGACGTGCTGGCCGAGCTGGAAGCGGTGGTGCCGGCCGCATGACTGAGTTTGGCGAGTTCTCCGAGCACCTGCTCACCGTGGAGGGCCTGAAGACACACTTCTTTACGCCAACCGGCGTGGTCAGGGCCGTCGACGGGATCTCCTACGACGTGCGCGAGGGCGAGACGCTGGCTATCGTGGGTGAGAGTGGATGCGGCAAGAGCGTCGGGGCGCTGTCCATCATGCGGCTCGTCGCGAGCCCGCCGGGGCGTATCGTCGACGGCCAGGTCAACTTTGACGGCATCGACCTGCTGGCAATCAGCGAGCAGCAGATGCGGACCATCCGCGGCAACCGCATCGCCATGATCTTCCAGGAGCCCATGACGTCGCTGAACCCCGTGCTCACCATCGGCAAGCAGATCACTGAGTCGCTCGAGCTGCACCTGAAGATGGAGGGGGCGCAGGCGCAGCAGCGGGCCATCGAACTGCTGGAGATGGTCGGCATTCCGGACGCGCCAAGCCGGTTGAAGCAATATCCGCACCAGTTCAGCGGCGGCATGCGCCAGCGGGTGATGATCGCCATGGCGATGAGCTGCAACCCGAGGCTGCTCATCGCGGACGAGCCGACGACGGCGCTGGACGTGACCATTCAGGCGCAGATTCTGGAGCTCATCAAGGACCTGAGCGCGCAAATGGGGACGGCCGTCATCATCATAACACACAATCTCGGTGTGGTGGCCCGGTACGCCGACCGCGTCAACGTCATGTATGCAGGCAAGATCATCGAACGGGGGACGGCGCTCGACATCTACGAGAACCCGCAGCACCCGTACACCCAGGGGCTGCTTGACTCCGTGCCCAGGCTCGATGAGGACCGCAAGCAGCGGCTGGAGTCGATCGAGGGGATGCCGCCCGACCTGATGGAGCTGCCCAGCGGGTGCGCGTTCCGGCCCCGATGCCGGTTCGCGGTGGAGCGGTGCGCCGAGGAGATTCCGCCGCTGATGGCCGTCGGCGACGGACACACTGCGGCGTGCTGGGTGACCGTGGGGACGGCCTCGGAGGTCGGCGCATGACACAGATGCAGGACCGGGCGCCTGTGCCGGGGCAGGAGGTGGCGCCGCTCCTTGAGGTGAAAGATCTCAAGATGCACTTCCCCGTGACCTCTGGTCTCATCCTGCAACGCAAGATCGGAGCCATCAAGGCTGTGGACGGCGTCAGCTTCTCCATCCCGCGGGGCCAGACACTTGGACTCGTCGGAGAGAGTGGCTCGGGCAAGACGACCGTCGGCCGATGCATCATTCAGCTCAACGAGCCGACATCAGGCGAGGTGTGGCTGGACGGTGTCGAACTGACCACGGCCAAGGGCAGGCAGTTGCGGGGCATGCGCCGCCGTATGCAGATGGTCTTCCAGGACCCCTATTCCAGCCTCAACCCTCGCATGAGCATCGGGACCATCATCGGGGAGCCGATGCTGGTCCACAAGATCACCTCCGGCAAGGGGGAGCTGAAGGAGCAGGTGTCGGAACTGCTGCGCGTCGTGGGGCTCAACCCCTCGATGGCGGACCGCTACCCGCACGAGTTCAGTGGCGGGCAGCGGCAGCGCATCGGCATCGCGCGGGCGATTGCGGTGCGTCCGGACTTCATCGTTGCCGACGAGCCGGTGTCGGCGCTGGACGTGTCCATTCAGGCACAGCTCATCAACCTGCTGGAGGACATTCAGGAGCAGTTCAACCTGACGTTCCTCTTCATTGCGCACGACCTCTCGGTAGTGCGGCACATGTCTGAGAACGTGGCCGTCATGTACCTGGGCAAGATCATGGAGATGGCCGAGCGTTCGGAACTGTATGAGAAGCCCCTCCACCCCTACACACAGGCGCTGCTCTCGGCGGTGCCGGTGCCCAACCCGCGGGTCGAGGCGCAGCGCGAGCGCATCGTGCTGCAGGGCACGATTCCGAGTCCGATGAACGCGCCGTCCGGCTGCGTGTTCCACACGCGCTGCCCCATCGCCATTGACGATTGCAGGGTTGTCGTGCCTGAGCTCAAGGAGTATTCTCCGGGACACTGGGCAGCCTGCATCCGGGTCTAACACCAGGGGACGCGCCCGCACGTACGTCGTGCGGTGTCTGTAAGGGAGGTAGACCATGGCGACGAGGACGAACGACCGTCGAGAGGCCTTGCAGCCCGGCGAGTTCATCGAGGAGCTCGAGGGCATCCGGGCGGCGTGGCGGGAGAATTTCCCCTTCCGCATCCGCGAGATCATGAGCCAGGACGAGTTTCCGCGCCTGGCCGCGAACAAACGCCGAGCGCACATGGGCGGGGACATCAACCACCGTTTCGAGGGCGAACGCTACCTGAACGCGACGGACAAGGGCAGCCGCCGCATGCAGCTCCGCAAGCTCGTCGACGAGGGCGGGCAGGACACCGTCGGCGGGCCACAGGTCAGCCATCCGCTGCTCTCCCGCTGGGAGTCCAACGCCTACGGCGTCAGTCCCGAGGAGGTCGACGCGCTGGAGAAGGGCGACTGCGACCCCGGTGAGCTGGTACGCCGTGGCTGGTGGGTGGCCATGATGCGTGACAGTCACTTCGGCGTCTCGATTGGCTCGGGCATGGTGATGGAGGGCGAGAACAAGATCCAATCGGACAAGCTCCTCGCCGCCATCGAGCGGGACAAGCAGCGCTTCATCGAGTGGGGCGTCGAGGACCCCGACAAGGCGCTGGAGAACCGGCACGAGCACGCGGGCATCGACATCGACCACGCGGACTTCAACGAGGAAGTGGCGCGGCGCTTCGTGAACACGCCGGAGCTCCAGGAAGACCTCCGCAGGGCATACATCCTCCGCCTGCAGATGACGTCGGGCGGCTAGTCGGCAGGTCCACGCAAGGAGGACGCTATGGGCGCTCAGCCGCCGCTGGGGCCGGAGGAGCTTTCGGCCCCTCCGCTGTCAGGCGATGACTTTCTCGCGCTGCTCGACGAGCAGTTCCGGGCGAAGTGCCCTGAGCCGCCCGCCTTCCTGCAGGCGCTCTACGACGGGCAACTGTCTCAGGAGCATTTGCAGACGTGGGTGAAGGACCACTACGCCTACTGGGACGAGGCGCTCGTCTACAGCACGACCGCCATCTTTATCAAGACCAACGACGAGCCTACGCGCACGCACATGCTCCGCCGCCTGGTGGACATCGAGGGCGAGGATGTGGTGGGCGACCTGTCCGGCTCCGACACGCCCTCGTGGGAGGAGCTATGGCTGCGGTTCGGGGCGGGTGTGGGCCTGTCGCCGAGCGAGGCGCAGGACTGGCAACAGTTCACGCGCACCTACTTTGCCATCCAGACGCTGCGGACGTACTCGCGGTACTGGGACTGGACGTGGCTGGATGGCGTCGCGACGTTCTACGCGTCGGACCTGTACGGCAAGGAGTTCCTTGGTCGTGCACACGCGGCGCTGCGCGACCGCTACGGCTTGCCGGATCATGCGCTGGAGTTCTTCCGGGTGTACCTGGGCGACGTCGACTCGCACATCCCGTGGGAGCGCGAGGCGCTGGCGTACTGGTGCTGCACGACGGAGCGGCAGATCACGGCGGCGCGGGCGTTCCGGGAGCGGCTGGACATCGAGCAGCAACTCCTGGTGGGGCTTGAGCAGACGTGCCTGCGAGGGGAGCCGGCGTTTCAGGTCCCGTAGCCCGTCGCAGTTTCGCATCGTGTCCGATACTCCCACACTACCCGCTCGCCAAACTGGCGGAAGGTTGATGATTCCGTAGCCAAACCCGACTGCGTCCTATAGGATGCGTTGGGCCTCGCCACGCCCCTATCCTGCACGAAAGAGGGATGTCATGAACCCGACCGAACGCCGCCAGCGCTACCGCAGCCATCTTGCGCGGGAGCAGTGCATTCAGCCTGCGTCCATCTTCGACCCAATATCGTCGCGGCTGGCAGCGTCGCTGGGCTTCGAGATCGGCATGTTTGCCGGGTCGGTGGCGTCGGGCGTGGTGCTGGGCGCGCCTGACTTGACGGTGATCACGCTGAGCGAGTTCGTGGACCAAGCCCGGCGCATTACACGGGCCAGCGACATCAGCCTGATGGTGGACTCCGACCACGGCTACGGCAACGCGCTGAACGTCATGCGCACCGTGTCGGAGCTGGAGGCGGCGGAGGTGTGCGCCATGTCCATCGAGGACACGGCGCTGCCGACGCCCTTCGGCACCACGGGCGCGACGGTGATCTCGCTGGATGAGTCCGTCGGCAAGATGCGGGCGGCGGTGGCGGCCAAGCGCGACCGAGAGACGATCGTCATCGGGCGGTGCGCGGCCATGCCGATCGAGGGCATCGCTGGCGTCGTGGCTCGCGCTGCGGCGTACGAGGCGGCGGGAGTGGACGCGCTGTTCTTCACGGGACTCTCGACCAAGGCGCACGTTGTGGCGGTGGAAGCGGTGACGACGCTGCCGCTGATGTTGGGATCGGCGCCGGCGGAGTTGCAGGACGCGGCGTGGCTGGCGGCACACCGGGTGCGCATCGCGCTGAAGGGTCACCTGCCCTTCCAAACGATGATCCAGGGCATCTACGAGGCGCTGAAGCACCATGCGGACGGCGGCGAGCCCGCGGGACTCAGCCATCGCGCGCCGAGCGCGGAGGTGATGGCAACGGCGCTGGCGAACGCGGACTACGACGCGTGGCAGGGGGAGTTCCTGCGGTAGCTACGACCTCAGGCTCGCCCACGCCTCATCGCACTCGGTGTCCGTGCCGGCCGGGTGCAGGAACGCGGTCTCGTCCGCTCGCAGGCGTTCTACGACTACTTCCACGACATTCCTCGCTGGCACGAGGCGGGCTTCGGCGTGACCGACGGTGCATCGGCGTTGCAGGTTGCGCTCGTCCAGCCACGTATCCACGAGGGCGAAACGCTCGCAGCAGTGGTCTATTTCCGCATACTCAAACCGCATCTGAACACCACCCTGTAGCACTGTGACGTATTTGTCGCGGCGGTAGCGGACACCCGCGAGATTCTCGGCGAGGTGGACGGTGGTGTCGGCATCGTGGCCCACGCCGAGGAGGAGGACGTGCCCGCCGAGCTCCCACACGCGGCCCACGGGGCTGTCGATGCCGTGGGGCGGCACGATGGGGTGCGGTGCGGTGATGCGCTCGGCGTTGGGGCCGACGGCGGCGAAGGCATGGGGACTGTCGCTGCGGAGTACGCCGAGGAGGCGCCAGAAGGCGTCGGCGGTAACGCCCATGCCGAGGCAGGGCGTCATCTGCGGGTCGAAGGGGTGGTCGTCGTCATCGGACATGCTGGGCATGACGAGGGTGCCGCCGGGGCCGATTGCGGCGCGGAGGGCCTCAATGAGGCCTATCGGGCCACCCTCGATGGGGCCAACTGTAGAGAAGGCCGTGTGGACCTGCAGTGTCTGCCCAGGCTGCACGCCGAGCGCGCGCAACTGTTCGGTCACATTAGCGATGCCTACCGGCTGCCTTCGCATGGGTCAGGGCGGAGTCTAGAACGGTTCGCCCACGAGGGACTCCAGGCCGTACTCCTGCATGATCCCGGTGAGGTCGCTCCATACGGAGTCCTCGACGGCAATGCCCTCCACCCGCAGCTTGGCCTCCGTGTGTTTCTCTGCCTCACCGGGGTAGAGGATGCCGGGGCTGCCCGCCGCCAGAGGCGACGTCTTGATGAAGGCGATGAAGTCCGACACTTCCTGCTTGAACCAGGCGAGGTCGGCGAAGGCGTCGATGCGCCACGCGGCGATGAAGCTGCCGTCGTTGTGCTTGCCCTCGGGGTCAAGGCCAAAGCCGAGAGTGGTCAGGATGCCGGAAAAGACCTCACCCATGAAGCTGAGGCCGTAACCCTTGTAGCCGAGGTCGCCGCCGACGGGGAGCAGGGCGCCGCCCTCGTTGTAGGCGTTGGGGTCCGTGGTGTCGTTGCCGTCCTTGTCGATGATCCACCCCGTTGGAATCGGCAAGTTGCGGCGGCGGTAGACCGCCAGCTTGCCGGCCGCCACGGCGCTGCTCGCCATGTCGATGAACACGGGGCTGTCCTCGTTCGACGGGACGCAGATGCAGACCGGGTTGGTGCCAAGGCGCCGGCCGCGGCCGCCGAAGGGCGCCACAGCCTTCGGGCCTCTGCCCGAGTCCGTGAACATGATGGCCGCGAGACCCTGCTCGGCGCACATGGCGGCGTAAGGCGTGAGGCGGCCAATGTGGCTCTGCCGGTAGATGGTGACCGCCGCGACGTTCTGCGCCAGAGCCTTCTCGATGAGCGTCTGGGTGGCCCGCTTGGTGACGGCAAAGCCGAAACCCCAGTTGCCGTTGATGACGGCCGTCGTGGGCGTCTCCTTCTCGACGACGTAGGGCGCGTCCGGGATGATGTGCCCGGCCTTGATGCGATCGACGTAGACGGGCACCTGCCCGACGCCATGTGAGTCGTGCCCAGCGAGGTTTGAGCTAATCAGCCCCTCGGCAACGTCCTGGGCTGCGTCGTCCGGCGTTCCGGCGGCCTTGAAGATCTCATAGGACACCTTGCGCAGGTACTCGTGAGAGAAGGTGGGCATAGCGGTCCTCGTTCGGTTCAGAGTGCGTGCAGTGTATGACGCTCCTAGCTAGCTGGCAAGCTGACTATCATCGTTTCTCCAGCGCTTCAGGATTTATCACGTTGGTGGGCTCGCCGGCCAGGAACGCCTTGATGTTGGCGAGCGCGCTCTTATAGAAGGACTGGTAGCCTTCCTCCGTCACAAAGCCGATGTGCGGCGTCAGCAGCGTATTTGGCAGGCTGAGGAAAGGATGGTTCTTTGGCAGCGGTTCCTCATCGAAGACATCCAAGCCCGCACCGCCGATTGTGCCCGCGCGAAGGGCGGCCACGAGTGCAACCTCGTCGACAATGGGGCCGCGCGAGGTGTTGATGAGGAAGGCGTTGGGCTGCATCATCGCAAGGTCATCGGCCGTGACCAACCCCCGGCTTTCAGCCGACAATGGAATGTGGATGCTGATCACGTAGGAGGTCGAGAAAAACTCCTCCCTGCTCAGCAGTTCGGCGCCGCTCTCCGCCGCCCGTTCCGCCGTCTGCCACGGGCTCCACGCGACCAGTCTCATGTTGAACGCCTGGCCTATCTGCGCCACCCGCTTGCCCAGCCGTCCTAGGCCAATGATGCCCAATGTCCTGCCGGAAAGCGTCGGGCTGAGCGAGGTCTGCCACAGCCCCTCCCGGGTCTCGTGGTCCTCCTCTCGCAGCCGCTTGCTCAGCCCGAGGATGAGGGCCCATGTCAGCTCCTCCACGCTGCCGCCTGCGGAACCGCCCGTCCTCGTCAGGACGATGCCGAGTTCGGTGGCGTGGGGGATGTCGATGCTGTTCTGGTAGGCGCCACCTGTCCCCGAGAGCATTCGCAGGTTTGGCAGTGCATCCAGAATCTCGGCTTTGAACTCCGTCCGCTCGCGCATGAGCTGGATGATGTCGTAGTCCCGGAGGCGCTCCACGAGGGCGTCCGTGTCCGTCAGGTGATCCTGATAGAAGTCGACCTGTGAGCCTTCCGGCAGGGAGTCCCAGTCGGCGAGGGTACTGGCTACGTTCTGGTAATCGTCAATCACGGCAACGCGCACCATGGGGCGCCTCCTTGGTGTGTTGGATCCTGCGGGTGAGTGTACCCGTGAACGGGCATGTTTGCAGCAGGCGCGAGTCTGCCCAAGCGATGGCCTAGCTACGGACGCGCAACTCCTGCAGGAGCAGGCTGCCGTATATGAAGTCGTGGGTGGGCGTGGGCACGCCGACCTCGCGGCCGAGGCGGACGACTGCGCCGTTCTGGGACTCGAGCTCCGACGGCCGTCCGTCCTGGATGTCGCGCTGCATGGAGGCCTCGCCACCCTCGGGCTGGCGGTCGATGGCGGCCATGCCGGTGGCGACCGCTGTGTCCGGAAGAGTGATGCCGCGGGCGCGCGCGACGTTGCAGGTCTCCGTCATGGCACCCTCGAGCATGGCGCGCGTCAGGGGCATCGAGCGGGTGATGCCGACGGGCGATCGGGTGACGGCGCCGACGCCGCCCCAGGCGCAAATGAAGAGGAACTTGGCCCAGAGTGCCGCATGGATGTCGGGAGGAGTCTCGGCCTTCAGGCCGGCGACTTCGAGAGTAGCGCGGACGCGCTCGACACGCTCGCTGGGGTGGTTGTCGAGCTCAGCGAGGCCGACGTAGTCGTCGCCGCCGTTGTGCCGGATGTGGCCCGGGCCCTCGATGAGAGCGACGACACGGCAGAGGCCGCCGACGACGTTCTCCGGGCCGAGCGCTTCGACGAGCTGCGGCGCGGCCTCTACGCCGTTCTGCAGGGGCACGACGCAGGTGTCCGGGCCGACGAGCGTCCCGATGGCCGGGGCGATCTCCGGCACCTGCCACGCCTTTACGGTGACGAGCACGGCGTCGACGGGGCCGACGTCGGCGGGGGTGTCAGTGGCCTTTGCTTCGACTGTGAAGTCGCCGTGGACGCTGCCGACACGGAGGCCGTTCGCTCGGATGGCCTCGAGGTGGGCGCCGCGAGCGATGAAGGTGACATCCTCTCCCGCTCGTGCGAGGCGTCCGCCGAAGTAGCCGCCGACGCCGCCCGTTCCGTACACCGCTATCTTCATGTCGTTGGCGAGCCCTCCCGTTCCAGCAGTTCCGCGACCTTCATTCTAATCTGATGTCGGACCCGCTGCACGGTCTTCATTGCTCCTCCGATGGGGGCATTGCGTTGCTCTCGCGAAGCCAGGCGTAGGTGAAGGCGGCGACGGCCGCGCCCGCGATCGGCCCGGTCCAGTAGGCCCAGTGGGCTGTCCAGCTCCCGCTGACCAGCGCCGGGCCGAAGGAACGGGCGGGGTTCATGGACGCCCCGCTGATTTCCCCGCCGAAGATGGACGCCAGCCCGACCGTGCCGCCGATGGCGAGCGCGGCGGCGGCGCCCACGGCGCGGACGTCCGTCGCCATAGCCATGATGACGAACATGAGAAAGAAGGTCAGCAGCGCCTCGAAGGAGACGACGACCCATTCGTCGGCGCCGGGGAGCGTCGCGCCCATGTCGGCGACGTTGCCGAAGAGGCCGCGGAGGACGAGACAGGCGGCGGTTGCGCCGAGGAGCTGCGCGCCCCAGTAGAGGGGCACGAGCTTCCAGGGGAAGTGGCGGGCGAGGGCGAAGCCGATGGTGACGGCGGGGTTGATGTGCGCGCCGGAGATGTGGCCCGTCGCAAAGATCATGGCCGCAACCGTGAGGCCGAAGACGAGGCCGATGCCGACATTGGTCGTCGCGCCGCCGGAGATCTCGTCGATCATGATGGCGCCAGCGCCGGCGAAGAGCAGGCCGAAGGTGCCGATGAACTCGGCGACGAAACGCCTTGTGATGGACGGTATTTGCTGGGCCATGACTAGGCGTGAATCGAGGGGGCGTTGGTGTTCATGGGAGTGCAGTCTACCGCAAGTGGTGAGCCGCTGTCTCAGTATGGAGTGGTAACGGACTGCTTACGGGCGATGTGGGAGAAAGGGGCGAGTGGGTAATAGGAGCTGTGCTCACCTTCCGCGCCGGATTAGGCTTTGGCCTACCGTTGCCCAGAAGGTGAGCACAGGGGAATCGACCGATTCGCTGGCGAGGCGGACTATCTGTCCCGAGAGACTAGAAGACCGCGCTCGCTGCGCGGTCTTCTACTTGCGGGGGCCGTTGGTCCTGCCGCCGCCGGAAGGGTTATTGGTGGTGCTCG
The DNA here is from genome assembly GCA_028873745.1 of Chloroflexota bacterium. Lineage (GTDB taxonomy): Bacteria > Chloroflexota > Dehalococcoidia > Lucifugimonadales > UBA1127 > UBA1127. The sequence goes on from JAPPNT010000006.1 coordinate 29,365, forward strand.
GGTAACCACCACCCTTGCCGCCGCCTTTGCCGCCCTTGTTCCGGGGAGCTGCGAGAAGAATTGGCAACAAGCTCATATGCGTCCTCCTTTCCTAGTTTTGGACTTCATAGACATTATACCTCCAAGGGGCTCCCTCTAAAAAAGGGCGCCTCCTCAGGAGGCGCCCCCTTGTCAACCGTCAGTCGTGCCTACGTCCACTGGGCGAAGGCCATGGCGCAGCCGGTGCCTGCGGGGGACCGGTAGCACGGCACGTAGTCGAACAGCTCCATGTCGAGGTGCTCCGCCGCGCCGGCGAGAGACATCCAGTTGCGGGCCTCCGAGTTGCCGGAGTTCAGGCGCTCGCGCGGGAGTTGGGAGAGCTTGACGATGCTCTTCTCCTGCAGCCCCTCCAGCGTCCAGGTGTCCAGTTCCTCGTCGACGACGAAGTGGCTGAGGCCCCCGGAGGCCAGCACTGCGACGCGCTCCTTGCCGGGCCACGCCTCGATGGCGCTGCGGACGGCGCGGCCGATCTCATAGCACCGCTTGGGCGTCGGCTGGTTCGGCGGGTAGTAAGTGTTGACCATGATGGGCACTGTAGGGATGCTTAGGTCTTCCATGATGCGGTGGTGCACGTAGGCGAAGGCGTGGCCCACGCCGCCGCGGGACCGTCCGCCCCGTTCCGGGTCGAGGAAGCGGGAGTAGCCGACGTCGTACTCCGCCTCAGTGAGGAACTCGATCATGTGCTTGCCGAGGTCGCCGTGTGTGGGGAGCACCTGGTCATGCGGCGGGTAGCCGATGAGGGGCTGGTAGCCGGTGGCGGCGGTGTAGGCCTCGCCCTGGCCCAGCACCTTGATCTCATTGCCCCAGTAGATGCAGAAGGCGGGCATGTTGTCGTCGGTCAGATACTCCTGTTGGTCGTCGCCGAACATGACGAGGACGTCCACGTTGGCGTTCTTGAGTGCCTCCGCCACTTGGGCGATGCCCCGCTGGTTGCGCTCGTGGCGCTGCATCTGCAACTCCGGGTCCAGCTCCCGTTCGAGCCGCTTCGTGTCCACGCGCGCCAGCAGGTCCTGGTAGTTGGAGACGATGCCGTCGGTGCCGACGAGGGCGGGGTTGCGCTGGTCGTTGGCTCCCGCGCGGGAGGCCCACGCCTCCGGCAGCATGCTGAGCTGCGGGCTGTGCGACGTTCCGAGCCCGATAACCACCTCTGCCATGTCAATCCTCCTCTGCGTTGCCGCTTTTGGGGCCGCCGCCCTCAGGCGGAGGCTACAACACGCCTGCGGTCCTGTCTCCCTCCTGCTCCAGCAGCTTGTGGAAGTCGCCCTCCGTAGAGACGGCGTCGAGGGCGCGGACGTGGAAGACCTCGGGGTGGCTGGCCGCGAAGGGATCGACGCCCTCCTGCAGGTCGCGCGCCGCACGGAGCAGGATGCGGCGGGCGGCGATGATGGCGGTGTCGCTGGTGCCGAGGTGCTCGCGCGTGCGGTCCGAGATGCCGCCCATGCTGTCCGTCATCGCGAAGTCCTGGTGGCGGCCGAAGGGGATGCCGGTATAGTTCTGCGTGCGCTGCATCTCCCGGTCGATGAGGTAGTCGTTCTCCGGGGCGCGGACGCTGCGGAAGGTATCGATGATGTCGCCGCCGGGGAGGGTGTACTTGTAGGGCCGCAACTCCATCGTGTCGATGGCGCGGGCGCGCTCCTCCGGCGTGAGGGGCCGCTCGCCGTTGTAGCTGTACTGGAAGGTGACAATGTGCTCGTCGTCGATGGGCACCCAGCCACGGCCTCCGCGAGGCCATGCGGGTCCGGGGATGAGGCTGAACATGGGCAGCATCCACTGGGTCACGCGCCAGTAGTAATTGCCTTCCTCCGGGCCCCGGCGGGAGCCGTACGTGAAGCCGTAGTCGGTCTCCTTTACGGTGAGCTGCGGGGCGCCGAACTTGTAGGAGAGGACGGAGTTGCGGCCGCCCTGCTGCTGGCCCGTCCGCATGTCGCGGTGGTAGTCGATGCTCAAATCGAAGACGCTGTGGAGGAAGGAGACGTGGGAGGAGTCTATCTCGCCCTCCGTGCACTGCATGTAGTTGGAGTGCTGGATGAAGCGGGTGACGACGCGATGGTCGTCAGGGACGCGGGCCCACTCGAAGGCGGGAAGCTCCGGCTGGAGCTCGGGCGGGCCCATGTAGACCCACACGCAACTGCCGTAGTCACGGGCGGGGTAAGCCTTGATCTTGACCTTGTCCTTGAAGTTGGACTCGGCGGGCTCCGAGGGCATGTCGACACAGTCGCCGTTGATGTCGAACTTCCAGCCGTGGTACACGCAGCGGAGGCCGCACTCCTCGTTGCGGCCGAAGAAGAGGCTGGCGCGCCGGTGCGGACAGTAGTTGTCCACGACGCCGACCTCGCCTTCGGAGTCGCGGAAGGCGACGAGAGGCTCGCTGAGCGCCTTGATGCGGACGGGCGGACAGTCGGGCTCCGGGAGCTCCTCGGAGAGGAGGACAGGCATCCAGAAGCGGCGGAAGAGC
>JAPPNT010000037.1 GCA_028873745.1 Chloroflexota bacterium
GGTCGGGGCGTCGCGAGCACAACGCGGCGCGGGTGCTGCAGTACGGGGGGACGCTGCACACGCCGCCCGCGCACGTCATCACGCTGGACGGCCCGGACGACGCGCACGGGTGGGCCACCGGCCACGCGGAGATGGGGCTGCAGGGCGAGGGCTGGCTGGCCGCCTTCCGCTACGTGGACGAGTATCGCCGGGTAGACGGCGCGTGGCGGTTCGCCAGGCGGGAGCTGAACACCTACTACTACCTGCGCATGGCAGACCTCGCAGAGGGGCTTGGCGGCACGATGCGTCGGCACTACCGGGGCGAGCTCCGGACGGCGGACCTGCCGGAGGAGCTGGAGACGTACAAGCGGCTGCATGGGCTGGGGTGAGGGGGCGTAGCCGTGGGTAACCAACATTCACGAGACACATACTCCCCGGCCAATCTTGCACCCGGACAGAGCCTCCCGTCCCCAAACTCCCTCATCGTGCGCTACACTACTTGTGGCCCTTAGCCTCCCTTGGGAACGCTATGGCTGTCGGGCTGGCAAAACCAAATGTGAGGGGTAGACATGGCGACACAGTTTCGGGCGGACCACGTTGGGAGCTTCCTGCGGCCGGAGGAGGTCAAGCAGGCGAGGGACGCGTACCGGGCCGGCAGCATCACCGAGGAGGCCCTGCGCGCGATTGAGAACGAGCACATCCTACGCGTCATCGAGCTGCAGAAGCAGTCGGGCATCGGGATTTACTCGGACGGCGAGCTCCGGCGCAGCGGCTGGGCAGGCGGCTTCGGCGAGTCGGTCGAGGGGTACGTCGAGGGGACGCCGGCGGTGAGCATGCCCTTTGCGGGCGGCCGCAGCGATTGGAGCCAGACGGGTACCGGGATCACGCCGGACAACCCCATCGGAGTGCCGGGCGGCGGTGGTGGCGGCCGCGTCATCGGCGGGAAGCTGACGCAGGTGCGGCGGCTGACGGGGCACGAGTCGGCGTTCATCAAGGCGAACGCGCCGGGGCCGTACAAGGTGACGATGCCCGCCGCGAGCTATGTGACGGCCCGGGGCTACAAGCCGGGCGTGACGGACCAGGTGTACGAGTCGCGCGCCGCGGTGCTGGCCGACGCCGCCGCGATCATCCGCGGCGAGGTGGCAGCGCTCATCGGCGAGGGGTGCCCGTACGTGCAGATCGACAACCCGCACTACCCGGACTACATCCCGGACGAGCGGCGCGCCCAGTGGGAGGCCCTCGGCGTCGACCAGGACCAGGCGCTGAGCGACGACATCGACGCGGACAACGCGAGCATCAGCGGCGTCAACCGGAGCAACACCATCGTGGCGATGCACCTGTGCCGGGGCAACGGCGCGTTCGGCGCGTACCACACCTCGGGCGGCTACGACCGGGTCGCCGAGCAGCTCTTCACGAGGCTGGACGTGGACGCGTGGCTGCTGGAGTACGACAGCGAGCGCGCGGGCGGATTCGAGCCGCTGCGGTTCATGCCCAAGGGGAAGACCGTCGTGCTGGGGCTGGTGACGACCAAGGCAGGCGAGCTGGAGTCGCAGGACCTGCTGCTGTCGCGCATCGAGGAGGCGGCCAAGTACGTGGACATGGACGACCTGGCGCTGAGCCCGCAGTGCGGCTTCTCGTCGACGCTGCAGGGGAACCCGCTGGCGTGGGACGACCAGCGGCTGAAGCTGGAACTCGTCGTAGAGACGGCCCGGCGCGCTTGGGGGTAGGTTCCGGCGGCTAGCGCGAATATGGAGCGCCCCGTTCGTCCTTCGATTTCCCTCAGGACGAACGGGGCGCTTTGCGTTTGGCCCAACCTCGCTGGAATGGGGCACCCTTCGACAGGCTCAGGGCGAACGGCGTAAGTGCTGCTACACCTCGTCGGCGGGGCTGGTGAAGCCTACGCCGGAGCCCGAGTCGCGGGCGTCCCAGCGCCCGGCGTCGACGGCGGTGAGGAAGTCGTCGACGGCGCGGTTGAAGGCGTCGGGCTCCTCGATGTTGCAGGCGTGGCCGGTCTGCGGGATCACGGCGATGCCGCTGCGCGGGATGCGGCGTTTCATGTAGATGGCGGGCTCCAGGCAGGGGTCGTCCTCGTCGCCGAGGATGATGAGCGTCGGCACCTGCAGGGCGCGCAGCTCCTCGTCGAGGGTCATGATGGAGCGCCGCCGCGCCTGGTAGCCGCGCAGGGTCAGCGCCTTGCCCAGCGCCGAGTGGTCCATGAAGAGGTCTGCGAACTCCTGCCAGCCGAGCGGGTCCTTCTGCAGGAAGCGGATGCGCGTGGGGCCGCGGAGGTAGCCGTCCATGGCGGCCGTGCCGCCGGACTCGAGGGTCTCCGCGTAGCCGATCGACTGTTTGTTGAACGTCTCGGGGTCGGTGCTGCCGGTGCCCGCGCCCGCGACGATGATGGAGCGCGCAACCTCCGGGTGCGTCAGGCCAAACCAGAGCGCCATGTTGCCGCCCATCGAGAGCCCGGCCACGTGCGCCTGCTCGATGCCGAGGGCCTGCAGGAGCTGGTACAGGTCCTCGACCACCTGCTCCTGCGAGTAGTCGTCGACGCTGGTCGGCACGTCGGAGGGCGGGTAGCCGCGGGCGTTGTAGGTGATGACGCGGTAGCGGCGCGAGAAGTAGCGGACCTGCGCCCGCCAGCTCTCGTAGCTTCCGGCGAGCTCGTGGGCGAAGACGAGGGGGAAGCCCGTCCCGGTCTCCTCATAGTAGAGGCTGACGCCGTTCTGGAGTTTGGCCATCGGCATGGGGCGCTCCTGTCTCGCGCAGGGCTCGCGCGGCGCGGTGGTTCGAGGGGCAGGGGCAACGTAGCTGGCGTGCGGGGCGGTGTCAAGGCGAGGGGGGAGCTGTTGCGCCCTCGTTCGCCCTTCGATTTACCACCGGGCGCACGGCGGGGTGGGGCGGTGGGGGCCGAGGCGGCATGACGTAACGAAGCGCGTGGGGGT
>JAPPNT010000186.1 GCA_028873745.1 Chloroflexota bacterium
GAGGTTGCGCTGGAGAACTCGTGCTACGACGCGGTCCGGCGCGAGGGGCTGACGCTGGCCATGCACTTCTGCCGGGGCAACCGGACTTGGTGGCAGGGCGGCTCCGGGGCCTACGACGCCATCGCGGAACAGGCCTTCGCGGGGCTGCACGCGGACCGCTTCCTGCTGGAGTACGACACTGAGCGCGCGGGCGGCTTTGAGCCGCTGCGCTTCGTGCCCAAGGACAAATCCGTACATTTGGGGCTGGTGAGCACGAAGAACGGTGAACTGGAGGACCAGGATGCGCTGTTGCACCGCATCGACGAGGCGGCCAGGTTCATCGACGTGGACCAACTGGGCATAGGGCCGCAGTGCGGGTTCCACTCGGCCTCGGAGCGTGACGGCGCGAACATGACCGAGGACCAGCAGTGGCGCAAGCTGGAGCTCATCGTGGATACTGCCAGCAAGGTTTGGGGGTAGGGGTCCACACAGAGAGCGGGACGGCCGGACGGCCACATTCGCAGGAGAGGGCAATGGCAATCTATCGCACTGACCACGTTGGGAGTTTGGTGCGGCCCGAGCGGCTGCTGGTCGCGCGGGAGGCGTTCAAGGCGGGGCGTATGCCGCTCGACGAGCTGCGCGCCGTGGAGGACGAGTGCATCCTGGAGGTCTTCCAGCGCCAGAGGGACATCGGCATCGAGGTGGTGTCCGACGGCGAGTTCCGACGGCAGTCCTACACCACGGACCAGTATGAGGCCATCGAGGGCTTTGCCCCGGACTACCCCATTGTGCCGAGCACGCGGCCGGACGGGGTGGTGGTCAACGTGCAGATGCACACCAAGCCGGTGGTGGGCAAGCTGCGGCCCCTGCGCCGGATGACGGAGCACGAGTCGTCATTCCTGCTGGCGCACGCGCCACGACCGTTCAAGGTCACCATGCCCACGCCGGCCCGCGTCCCGGGGTCACAGACCACCATCCCGGCGCCCTACACCAGCCTCACCGAGATCAATGAGGACATCACCGCCATCTTCCGCGACGAGATGGCCGCGCTGGCGGACGAGGGCGTGACGTACCTGCAGCTCGACAAGGTGCCGACGCGCTTCGTCGACCCGCAGGCGCGGGAGGCGATGCGCGCGCAGGGACTCGACCCGGACGAGGAGTTCGCCACCGAGGTGGCGCTGGAGAACCAGTGCTACGACGCCGCCCGGCGCGAGGGCGTGACCCTCGCCATGCATTTCTGCCGCGGCAGCCGCACATGGTGGCAGGGCGGCGCCGGCGCGTACGACGCCATCGCGGAGCAGGCCTTCGCCGGGCTGCACGCCGACCGCTTCCTGTTGGAATTCGACACAGAGCGGGCCGGCGGTTTTGAGCCGCTGCGCTTCGTGCCGAAGGACAAGTCGGTACACCTGGGACTGGTGAGCACCAAGAACGGCGCGCTGGAGGACCAGGACGAGCTCCTCCGCCGCATCGACGAAGCGAGCAAGCACATCGACATCGGGCAGCTGGGCATCGGGCCGCAGTGCGGGTTCCAGGGGGCGTCAGAGCGCGACGGCGCGCACATAACGCTCGACGAGCAGTGGCGCAAGCTGGAGCTCATCGTGGACACGGCGCGCAAGGTGTGGGGGTAAAAGATCCTGCCATCGCCCCAGAAGGGCCCAACCTCAGGCATTGCCGTCATTCATTGGCCCAGCAGGGCGGATGCCACGTTCCTCACTGCAGCGCTATTTTGATTTGTGCCTGATGTCCAGGATGCCGAGGAAAGCGCTCAACACGACTATAGAGGCTATCGCGAACCAGTCATCGAACATCAGGGTGCCGAGCATCAGACCGACAAATCCGGCTGCTACGACGAACAATAGCTCCATCCCCCAATGGTAGACGGAAGGCATAATCTTTACACGGGTGAATCAGCCGAGGTTTGTCTGTTTTTACGAGGCAGTCAGTCCGCATGCGCGGCCAGGAAATTGTGGCATGGACTGACGGCACGTCGTGGGTGATCGACACGAGCCACCGCGGAAGGATCCGCGTGAAAGCGGTTGGTGACTGGCTGAGGACCGGGATGCAGGATCCTCTACGCCGCCATCGCCTCTTTGGCGGCGGCGCGGATGGCGTCAATGGCGTCGTCAATGTCCTCCGCGTTGATGCCGTAATGGGTGACCATGCGCACCTTGGGCGCTCCCGAGGACGAGACGAGGACGCCGGCCTCGGCCAGCTTCGACATGAAGGTTGCGTGCGGGCCGCCTTCCCACTCGAAGATGACGATGTTCGTCTCGATGCGCTCCGGATCGATGGCGATGCCCGGGATGTCGGCGAGGCCGTCGGCAAGCCGCTTCGCGTTCTGGTGGTCCTCGGCCAGCCGGGGCACCATTGTCTCGAGGCTCACGATGGCCGCGGCGGCGATGACGCCGAGCTGGCGCATGCCGCCGCCCAGCATCTTCCGCCACCTGCGGGCTTGGTGGATGAAGTCAGAGGGCCCGCACAGCGCCGAGCCGATGGGGGCGCTGAGGCCCTTGGAGAAGCAGAAGGTGACGGAATCCGCATGCCCAGCGAGGACATCCACGGGGATCTCCTGCGCCACGGCGGCGTTGAAAATGCGCGCGCCGTCGAGGTGAAGCGGCAGCCCGTGCGCGTGGGCCACCTCAGCGACCTCTTTCGTGTCCTCCGGCGTGAGCGCCGCGCCGCTGCACCGATTGTGCGTGTTTTCCAGCGCCACCATCCCCGTCGGCGAGACGCCCGGCCGGTAGGCCCGGATGGCGTGCGAGACGTCGCCGGGGTCAAGCCGGCCGCGGTCGTCATTGGGGACGGCGCGCAGCAGTGTGCCAGCAACGGCCGCGCTGCCAGCCGACTCGTGCCAGAGGATGTGCGCCTCGGAGCCGAGGATGACCTCGTCGCCGCGATCGCACCAGCTCAGCACGGCCAACAGG
>JAPPNT010000009.1 GCA_028873745.1 Chloroflexota bacterium
CCTCGGCTCCCCCAAGCAGCTCGGTGAGGTGCTGTTCGACGAGCTCAAGCTGGGCGAGCTGTCAGAGATTGGCAAGCCCAAGAAGACCAAGACGGGCAGCTACTCGACGGACGCCGCCGCCCTTGAGGCGCTGCGCGGCGTCCACCCGCTCGTCGACACGGTGCTGGAGCACCGGCAGCTGACCAAGCTGAAGTCCACGTACGTCGACGCGCTGCCGACCCTCATCAACCCCAAAACGGGGCGGCTGCACACGTCCTACAACCAGGCGGGCTCCGTCACGGGGCGGTTCTCCTCCAATGACCCGAACCTGCAGAACATCCCCATCCGCACGGACCTGGGTCGGCAGATCCGCGTGGCCTTCCTGCCCAACGAGCCGGGATGGCTGCTGCTGGCCGCCGACTACTCGCAGATCGAGCTTCGCGTGCTGGCGCACTTGTCGCAGGACCCGGGGCTGCTGGAGGCGTTCCGGGAGGACCAGGACATCCACGCGGCGACGGCGGCGCAGGTGTATGGCGTCGAGATGGACGAGGTGACGGCCGACATGCGGCGCATCGCCAAGGTGCTCAACTTCGGCATCATCTACGGGCTGAGCGCCTTCGGCATCTCGCAGCAGACGGAGCTGACCGTGGAGGAGGGCCGCGGCTTCATCGACAGCTACCTCGGTCGCTACCCCGGCGTGCGCGAGTACATCGACGGCACGAAACAGAAGGCCCGGGACATGGGCTACGTGGAGACGCTGCTGGGGCGCCGGCGGTACATGCCGGAGATAGCGTCAAGCAACCCGCAAATCCGGCAGGCCTCGGAGCGGGAGGCCATCAACATGCCGGTGCAGGGCACGGCGGCCGAGGCCCTCAAGCTGGCGATGCAGGGCGTGGCCCATGAAATGACCGAGCGTCGCCTTCGCAGCAACCTCCTCCTCCAGGTCCACGACGAGCTCATCTTCGAGACGCCCTCGGACGAGATAGAGGAGCTCAAGTCACTTGTGGTGGACGTAATGCCCCGCGCAATGGAGTGGGCGCCGAAGCCCGTTGAATTCGCCGTCCCGCTCAAAGTCGCGACAAAGAGCGGCGCAAACTGGGGAGAGCTGGAATAGGGGTGGGCACCTATAAAGGCAACAAGGGCAACCTCATGCAGCACTGGACGCTTTGCGAGATTCTACGCATTGCCCAGTTCAACGACGTCACCCAACTCAACTATATTGACGCTCACGCAATGGCCCCGCTAGCCAAACAACGTGCTCCTCAGAAGGTACATCAAGGCAGTGGGGTGTTTACACGAGCGCAGACTCGCCTTCCAGGTCAGGAATCCACGTACGAGAACGCTTGGCATGTGCTAGCCCCCACTGCCTCTTGTGGCTACCCAAGTAGCGCGAACTTTGTTCAGCATATTTGGCGTAGCAATCTGTCCATGCTGCTTTGCGAGCAAGATGCAGGCATTATGGAAGAGATAGAGGCTTGGCGCATAACTAGGCTTGATGGGCAACGCCGGAGTCTATGCGAAGTTCACTGTGGCGATTGGCGCGAACGCTTTGGGAAAGGACTGCCACACCTGCAGAACATTGGACAATCTGAGAAGGCCTTAACGTTCCTCTCCTTTGACCCCAATAAGTACAGCACAGACGGGCAACCGGGAGAAGATGATTTTGATCTGTACCCCTTGGACTTGGAGTACTTGGTCGAATCGTTAAGCAGTCTGGAAGGATCGGTCCTTATCCAGTTGTCGACCTATGACAGAGGGCGGCAGAACCAATATCCCCAACAGGAAGTCATCCAATCAGTGAATGGTATCTTGGGGCAATTGGCGGACTATACCCCATCCGTCGTTTTGAGAGCTGACGGCAACATGATGTCACTTATATGCACTCGAAAAGTCCGATGGTGGGGCGAGTTGAGTGAATTGCCTCCTCGGTTCAATAAGTGGCTTCGCCAGTGCTAACTCCCTAAACCTCTCCCGCCACCCACGCCTTGATGAGGTGGTGCGCAATAGCAATCGGCCCCGGCAGCGCGAGATTCTCGTTGGTGCCGGCGAGGGCGCTGCGGACGTCGTCACGGGTGAACCACCGCACGTCGGACATTTCGCCCTCGTCCATGTTGATGTCCGTCGTCGCCGCGTCCGCGTGGCAGCCGATCATCAGCGTCGAGGGGAACGGCCACGGCTGCGAGGAGTGGTAGCGGACGTTCTTCACCCGGATGCCCGCCTCCTCCATAATCTCCCGCGCCACCGCCTCCTCAATGGACTCCCCCTGGTCCATGAAGCCCGCCAACGCCGAGTATCGGTTCATCGCCTGCAGCCGCCCCCGCGACTGACCCAGCAGGCAACGATCGCCGTCGGCGACGACGGTGATGACGACGGGGTCCGTGCGGGGGAAATGCTGGGTATTGCAGGTGGGGCAGAGGCGCATGTGGCCGCCTCGACGCATCTCCGTCGGTTGTCCGCAGACGGCGCAGTAGCCGTGACGGTTGTGCCAGTTCACCTGCGCCCGCGCCTGCGCCACAATGCCCGAGTTCGCGAGGCTGATGAGGTCCGTCACCCCGCGCGTGTCCTCGAACGAGTAGGCGTCGTTGGCCCGCAGCGCGTCGGAAGCTACCTTGTTGCGCGTGATGTCGACGGTGAAGTGCGCGGCGCCGTCCCGCAGGCCGAGGAAGATGCCCTCCACCTTGATGCCCAGCCGCTGCACGTCATCGAGGCCAATCCAGCCGAGGTCGTGGTCCGGGGCGCTGCTGATGAGCACGGTGTTCTCCCAGAGGGGGAGGAACTTGCTGGTGGCGTCCTGCGCCCGGTCCCGCAGCCAGCCCTCGTCGCGGCGCTGCTGGTCGCCCCGGTCGAGGGGGTTGCCGGCGTAGATGTGGGTGATGGGG
>JAPPNT010000242.1 GCA_028873745.1 Chloroflexota bacterium
CTCCTCTACTACGAGGGCCCGATGGACCTGGAGTACCAGCCGATGGAGGCGCGGTCCTAAATCCGCCAACCGAGGCCGAACACTGCGAGGGGCTTTCGCGAAAGCGGAGGCCCCTCTGCTTTTTGGGCGGCGGCGGGCGGGTGGCTCGCGGAAGGGGCGGAAAGCGGGCCGTTTCGCCCCCCGGATGGACACCGCGTCGGGAGGAGAGCCGAAACGCGGCGTCTCGGGGCCTCGGTGGTGGGACAGGCTCGCGGGAGAGCGGAAAGCGGCGCGTTTCGAGCGCCTGACGGCCGTCGGGCCGGCCGGCGGCGCGAACGCGGCGCTGCGCGTGAGGACGGCAAAATAGCTGCGTCACGGCTCAACGAAGCGGTTCGCAACACTGCCGTTGCCCAATAGGGTCTTCTACATAAACATCATCGTTATGTCATTTTCAAGAGATGAAACGTACATAATATATATAGTGCGAAGTATTCTCGAACGCTTTCTGGGAAGCCCCCCGCCGGGCGAAAACGCGCGTTTTCGGGCCTGGCCGGAACCCGTGGCCGACGGGACGTTTAAGAGGCGCGTCACGCGCGTCGAAACTCAGGCGTCCGAGCCCGCGCCGATGCCGTGGAGGATCTCGTCCGTGCTCGGCATGCCCCGCTGGTAGTAGACGACCACCCCGCGCTTGTCGATGCCCACGACCGTTCGCAGCGGGGCAAGCTTCTGCAGCGTCCGGGCGCCGTAGGCCTGGCTGACCTCGCCCCCCGCGTCCACCAGCAGCGGGAAGGGAAGTTCGTGCTTGTCACTGAACCGCTGATGCGACTTCAAGCTGCCCGGGTTCACCCCAAAGACCACGGTGTCCGCGGCCTCAAACCTGTCCCTGTCATCACGCAGGGCACAGAGTTGCCTGGTTCAGCCCGGCGTGCTGTCCATGGGGTAGAAGACCAGGACGACGTTCTTCCGCCCCCGGAAGTCTGCCAGCGTCACCGCGTCCTCGCCGGTGCCCTGCAGGGCGAAGGCCGGTGCGACGGTCCCGATTTCCATGGCGATGCGTTCCTCTCCGCGCGAGCGCGCTCGCGCTGCTCAGTCGATGAAGTGCACCTGCGACTTGCCGTTCGCGTCGGCGGGCTCGCGGTCCAGCCGCTCGACGATGGCGGCGAGGAGCAGGTCGAGCCCCCATCCCTCAGCGGCCGACACCATCACGCCGCCCTCGGCGCTGGCGCCCAGGTCCGACAGGTCCGGGGCTGAGCCGTTTTCGGCGTGCACGGCGAGGTCCATCTTGTTGAGCGCCAGCAGCCGCGGCTTGTCCCGCAGGTCCAGCTCGGCCAGCGTGTCCTCGACCACCTGCACGTGCTCGGCGGCGTTCCGGTGGCTGACGTCGACGACGTGCAGGAGCAGGTCGGCCTCGGCGAGCTCCTCCAGCGTCGCCCGGAAGGCGGCGACGAGCGTGTGCGGCAGCTTGTGAATGAAGCCTACCGTGTCCGTCAGCAACGCGACGGTGCCGTCCGGCAGGGCCATGCGCCGCGTGACGGGGTCGAGCGTCGAGAATGGCTTGGACTCGGCTACGACGGCCGCGCGCACCAGGGCGTTGAACAGCGTGCTCTTGCCCGCGTTGGTGTAGCCCACCAGCGAGATCAGGGGCGCCCGGCCCGCCTGCCTCCGGTTGCGGTGGCGGGAGCGGTGCGCCCGCACGGCCTCCAGGTCGCGCTTGAGGCGGCTGATGCGCTCGCGCACGAGCCGGCGGTCCGTCTCGAGCTGCGTCTCGCCGGGACCTCGGGTGCCGATGCCGCCGCCGAGGCGTTCCAGGTGCGACCACTGGCCCGCAAGCCGCGGCAGCAGGTACTCGTGCTGGGCAAGCTCGACCTGCAGAACGCCCTCGCGGGTGCGGGCGCGGTCGGCGAAGATGTCCAGGATGAGGGCGCTGCGGTCCAGCACCTTCACCTCCAGCTCGCGCTCCAGGTTGCGCTGCTGCGCCGGCTTGAGCTCGTCATTGAACACGACGACCGTGGAGTCGGACTCGGAGCGGGCCTCCTTGATCTCCTCCAGTTTGCCGTGGCCGACGTACACCGACGTCGGACGGTCGAGGTTCTGCGTGACCTCCCCGACGACCTCGCCGCCGGCGCTGCGCACGAGCTGCGCAAGCTCGCCCATGGAGTCGGCGAGCTCCCACCTCGCGCCGCGGCCGCCGCGTGGTGCAATGCCCACAAGCAGGGCGCGCTCGGGCGCGGGCTCCGTCGCGATCATGCCATTGCCGTTGGACCTGTCTCGCCGCCTGGGCAGGGTCGTGCTCCTTTCGGGACTGGAAGGGTATTCGAGCGCCGCCGTTTGGGAGATTGTCGTTATGTCCGACTTGAACGACTACAGACACTACTCGCCATAGATTCTACTCGGAGTGGCAAGGCAAGGGGCGCAACTAGGAAGGCAAATCCGTACACACAGGGAGTCTCGGACATGCCGAGCGGAGCCGGGCGACGGAGAAGAGCGCTCTCGCGCTGGCGGGGCTACGCGTCGACCTGGTCGACGGAGAGGCCGAGGCGGTTGCGCACCTGCCAGAGCAGCATGGAGGCGTCGCCGCGCGGGTGCGGGGTCAGCCCGCGCGAGCGCAGCAGATCCTTCAGTGCGTCCAGCGACTCCATGATACGCGATGACCCGTCCTCGAAGTAGACGACCGGCAACTGGCCGCGGAACCAGCGGGCGCGCCGTGCGGGCGCGGGTGCGGCCTCAGCCACAGGCGCGGGCGCCGCTTCCGGCGCCGGAAGCGCCGGCACGATCTCGTCTTGAGCGACCGGCTCCGCCGCAACGGCCTCCTCGACCACGGGCGTCTCCTCGGCGCCCGGCCCGGCGGCGAGCTCCGGCTCCTCAGACGGG
>JAPPNT010000098.1 GCA_028873745.1 Chloroflexota bacterium
TCGGCGCGATGGTCGCGCCCGGCTCCTACGCCATCAAGCAGCAGGCCGAGGCCGAGGGCCTCGACCGCATCTTCCTCGACGCCGGCTTCGAGTGGCGCAACGCCGGCTGTTCCATGTGCCTCGCCATGAACCCCGACCAGCTCCTGCCCGGCGAGCGCAGCGCCTCGACGTCCAACCGCAACTTCGAGGGCCGCCAGGGCAAGGACGGCCGCACCCACCTCGTGAGCCCGGAGATGGCCGCCGCCGCCGCCATCGCCGGCCACTTTGTCGACATCCGGGAGTGGAAGAATTAGGGCGCGAAGCGCAGCTTCGACGCCATCCAGCAGCAAGGAGGACACCCATGGACGCATTCACGGTGCACACCGGCGTGGTGATGCCGATGGACCGCGTGAACGTTGACACGGACCAGATCATCCCTAAGCAGTTCCTCAAGCGCGTCGAGCGTGATGGCTACGAGGACTTTCTCTTCTTCGACTGGCGTTTCAACGCCGACGGCTCGCCCAATCCCGACTTCGTCCTCAACTTCCCGGTGTACAAAGACGCCACGGTCATGGTCGCGGGCCGCAACTTCGGCTGCGGGTCGTCGCGCGAGCACGCGCCTTGGGCGCTGCAGCAGTACGGCTTCCGCGCCATCATCGCGCCCAGCTACGCCGACATCTTCTACAACAACTGCCTGCAGAATGGCCTGCTCCCCGTCCGCCTCAGCGAGGCCGACGTCGACCGCATCATGATCCGCTCCAAGGAGGTCCCCGGCTACCAGGTCAAGGTCGATCTCGAGAGCTGCACCGTCACCGACAACCAAGGCCTCAGCGCCTCCTTCGACCTCGACGAGTTCAAGCGCTACTGCCTGCTGAACGGCCTCGACGACATCGGCATCACGCTCCAGGACGAGGACGCCATCGCCGCCTTCGAGTCGCAGCGGGGGTAGGACAGCTACTCCGTTCGCCCTGAGCTTGTCGAAGGGTCGCCATCAGCCTCTCTGCTTCGGTTCGTCCTGTGGTAAATCTAAGTACTAACCTCCTGCGGCTTTCCTGCGCAGGCAGTAACCCCGACGCTCACCAGCCGGGCCTTCCCCCGCCCCGCTCCCCCTGACCGCGTCCTGAGGTTCTCGAAGGAGCCCGTCGAAGGGCTGGATGAACGGATGGGCCTGCGGTTTACCGGCGAAAGCCGGTATCCAGACCCCGCTACCCCTTCACAAGGCCGATGCAGTTGCCGTCCGGGTCGGCGAACATGGCGATGACGATCGGCATTCCCGGCACTTCGGTCACGGGGACAATCTCCTTGGCCCCCAGCGACACGGCCTTGTCTAGGTACGCCTGCGGGTCGTCGACTTGCGCGTACACGGCCACGTAGGCGCCCCCGCCCTGGTCGGCGCCGCCGATGCCCCCGTTGATGCCGAGACCATCCTCGTCCTGGGTGAACGCGAGGCCGTAACCCGCCGGGTTGTCGGAGCTTATCGTCCAGCCGAAGAGGCTCGAGTAGAACTCCTGCGTCCTGGCCGTGTCGGACCCCATGATTTCAAAGTGTACGATTGGGTTGGGCATTTCAATCTCCTCGTTTGTTTTTGGCTTCCGAACAGTGCGCGGCATGATGCGTGCGCCCCAGCTTGACGCGCTGCCCGCCCGCTCCCTATCCTGCGCCCCAACACCACACTGGAGCGCGACATGGCCGACGACATCAGGACCCTGTTGAAGATCGACGAGGTGGTGGACATCACCACCACCGGACGCAAGACCGGCGAGGCCCGCCGCATCGAGATCCGCCTGCACGTGCTCGACGGCAAGCTCTACTTGACCGGGCGGCCCGGCATGCCGAGGAGTTGGTACGCGAACATGATGGCCAACCCGGCAATCACCATCCACTTGAAGCAGACGCTGCAGCAGGACGTCCCCTCGACGGCCTCCGCCGTCCGGGACCCGGACGAGCGCCGTCGCGTGTTCGCGCGCATGCTGGAGCTGGAGTCGCGCATGTCGCACGTCGACCCGGAGGTGTGGGCCGAAACGGCCCCGCTGGTTGAGCTAACGCCGGCCTAGGCGTGCTCCCGGCTTGAATAGGCTCCCCATGGCCGCGTAGCCCGAGCTCATCGGCAGCGTGGCCACCTCCAGCGAGATCCGCGCGCCGCGCTCGCGGCCCCGGCTGTAGAGCTGCCCCACCATGCGCGCCGCTTCCTCCGCGTCGACGCACAGCGACTTGCCGCTCGCCACGCCGTCGCCCTCGTCTAGCACGCTCACGCGCACCTGGTCCTCGAATCCCTCAAGCCGCTGCAGCTTGATCTGGATGCGCCCGGTCGCCTGCTCCGCTGTCAACGTGGTCATGTCATACCCTCCAACGCGGTTCTTGCCGGAGAGTATAGAACAAACATTCTTTATTTGTCAAACAAGTGTTCTGAAACATACCGAATCCACCTCGCTTAGCCTGTGCGGTCATCCTTATATGCTTGGGGAAGGCGGAGATTGCCTGACGGCTGCCGGGCTGCTCCGTCGTGCTACACTCACGCTATGGATGTAAAGAGATTCCTCGAGCAGGTGCGCGACCGGTCTTGGTACAAAGGCCAGGTGGTTGACGACCGCCTCCTGCCCGCCCGCGATGCCGTCCAGAAAACGCCTGACTCCCCCCTCCATCCTGCCTTGATGGCAAGGTTACAGGAGTTGGGCCGCTGGCCACTGTACGCGCATCAAGCCGAGACCATCGACGCGGTGCTGGCGGGGGAGAACGTCGTTGTGTCGACGCCAACCGCCAGCGGCAAGAGCCTCTGTTTTCAGATCCCTGTCCTCCATGTCAATGCTAAGTTAGATTTGACCCTTTTCCGCTAAGTTAGAACTGACCCACC
>JAPPNT010000092.1 GCA_028873745.1 Chloroflexota bacterium
CGTACCAGGTGGAGACACACGACAGCAAGCTGACCTTTCTCGACACGCCGGGTCACGAGGCCTTCACCGCCATGCGCGCTCGGGGCGCCCACGCAACGGACGTCGCGATTCTCGTGGTCGCGGCGGACGACGGCGTCATGCCGCAGACGACGGAGGCCGTCGACCACGCCAAGGCGGCGGGCGTGCCCATCGTCGTGGCTATCAACAAGATGGACAGGCCGGACGCCGACCCGGACCGCGTGAAGCGGCAGCTTGCCGAGCAGGGCCTGCTCCCCGAGGACTGGGGCGGCGAAACGATCATGGTGCCCGTGTCCGCCAAGTCCGGCGACGGCCTGAACGACCTGCTGGACAACCTGCTCGTCGTCACGGAGGTGCAGGAGCTCAAGGCGAACCCCAACCGGCAGGCGAGCGGCGTGGTGGTTGAGGCACAGCTCGACAAGAGCAAGGGCCCGCTGGCCACCGTGCTGGTGCAGCAGGGCACACTGAAGGTGGGCGACAACCTCGTCGTGGGCGACACGTACGGCCGCGTCAAGGCAATGATCGCCGACACGGGACGGCGCGTTCGCGATGCCGGGCCGTCAATGCCCGTGGAGATTCTGGGCCTGTCGCAGCTTCCGCTGGCGGGCGATCCGTTCCTCGTCACCGCGGACGAGCGGACGGCGCGGAGCCTGATTGAAACGCGGAAGCGGCGCAGGGAGGCGCAGGCCGTCAGCGGCATGTCCATGGAGGAGGTTTCCTCCCGCATCCAGAGCGGCGAGGTCAAGGAGCTGCCCATCATCCTCAAATGCGACGTGCAGGGCAGCATCGAAGCGGTGCGCAGCACGATCATGAAGTCCCGCATGGACGAGGTGACCGTCCGCATCCTGCACGCGGCGGCGGGCACGATCACGGAGAGCGACATCCTGCTGGCGAGCGCTTCCGGCGCCATCGTCATGGGCTTCAACTCGCGCGTCGAGCCGGGGGCGCGGTCGATGGCCGAGCAGAACAAGGTCCAGATCCGCCTGTACGACATCATCTACCAGCTTGCCGACGACGTCGAAAAGGCGCTGCAAGGCATGCTGACCCCCGAGGACAGGGAAGTCGTCGACGGGCACGCAGAGGTGCGGGCGGTGTTCAACCTCGGGCGGCGCAACCGCATCGCGGGGTGCCACGTGCTCGACGGGCGCATCGCCCGGAACGGCCAGATGCGCGTTTTCCGCGACGGCGAGCTGCTGCACACGGGGCCCCTCGGCAGCCTGAAGCGCTTCAAGGACGATGTCCGGGAAGTGACAGCAGGTTTCGAGTGCGGCATCGGCGTCGACGGGTTCATGGACTTCGAGGAAGGGGACACGCTGGAGGCGTTCCACATCGAGCGCGGGTAGTCGCGTGAAGGGCGCGCCCTTCGCGTGCCACATTCCAATGCCAGGAGACCCCCGCCATGAGCCGCCGCATGGGCCGTGTCAATGAACTCATCCGGGAGGAGCTGAGCGTCCTCCTGCTGCACGAGCTGAAGGACCCGCGCATCGTCGCGATGACGACGGTCACGCACGTCGAGACCTCACCGGACCTGGAGCACGCCCGTGTGTTCGTCAGCGTCATGGGGACTGAAGATGAGCGCGCCGGGGCGATGCAGGGGCTGAAGTCGGCGGAGGGCTTCCTTCGCAGGAGCCTTGCAGGCCGGGTGAAGATGCGGCGCGTTCCGGCGCTGAACTTCGCGCTGGACACCTCGATGGAGGAGGGCGCGCAGATGCTGGAGCTGATCGACCGCGTGGCGGACGGCCACGGCGCCCACCAAGAACGGAGACTATGACTGTCAACGGAGTGCTGAACCTCTACAAGCCCGTCGGCGAGACGTCCATGGACATGGTCCGCATCGTGAAGCGGCTCACCGGCCAGAAGAAAGTGGGCCACGGCGGAACGCTGGACCCCATCGCGAGCGGCGTGCTGCCCATCTGCTTCGGGCAGGCGACGCGGCTGATGGACCCCCTCGTCGACGGCGTGAAGCGCTACCACACGCGCGTCCGGCTGGGTGAGACGACGGACACTTACGACGCCGCCGGCACGGTCACGGCCACCGCAGACGCATCCGGCGTCACTCGCGAGGACGTCGATGCCGCGCTGGAGGAGTTTCGGGGCGTCATTCAGCAGGTGCCACCCATGTACAGCGCGCTGAAGCAGGGCGGCGAGCGCCTCTACGACCTCGCTCGGGCGGGCTTCGACGTCAAGCGGGAGGCG
Source organism: Chloroflexota bacterium (assembly GCA_028873745.1). Classification (GTDB taxonomy): domain Bacteria; phylum Chloroflexota; class Dehalococcoidia; order Lucifugimonadales; family UBA1127; genus UBA1127. The sequence goes on from JAPPNT010000092.1 coordinate 2,215, forward strand.
CGCGAGGTGGTGGTGCACGGCCTGACGTTGGAGGCCTTCGAGCCGCCGGACGTTGTGCTGGACATCGTCTGCGGGCGCGGCGTGTACGTGCGCTCGCTGGGGCACGACCTGGGGCAGGCGCTCGGGTGCGGCGGGCACGTCGTCGAGCTGGAGCGACGGGCGGCGGGGCCGTTCACGTCGGACGACGCCGTCACGCCGGACCGGTTCCGGGAGGCGGTGGAGGCCGGGGAGTGGATGGACCTCGTACACCCGCCGGACATTGTGGTGGCGAACTTGCCCGCAGGAACCGTGGCCGGTGCGCTGGAGACGTTCGTGAAGTCTGGGCGATCCGTCGTGCTGGGAGGCCGCGAGGGCATGGAGCCGCCCCGCCACGGCGAGCTGTGGCGCGTGTACGGCCATGACGGCAGCTTCATTGCGCTGGCGCGCTATGACAAGCCGACGGGGCAGTGGCGACCGGAGAAGGTCTTCGACGGCGGGCAGCAGGGGCGTCGGCGCGGGGCGGGTGCGCGGGGTTGATCGCGGGGCGTGCTTCGACAAGCTCAGCACGAACGTTGTAAGGGCGACCGGCGTCGCGGGGGTTCTGGATACCGTCCCCTGCTATTGCAGGGGGTTGCGC
>JAPPNT010000195.1 GCA_028873745.1 Chloroflexota bacterium
GGGAAGTCTTCCGCGACATGCTCCACAACCCCCTCACCGACGAGTGGAACGCCACCTTCCTCACCGCCTGGGAAAAAATGCACCAGGCCGGCCTCCTCCAAGGCGTCCCCGTCGCCGAGGCATCCCACTAGCCGCCTGGTCGACGGCGTGATGAGCGAATGAGCAGAGCCGGCCTCGCAAAACCGGGTCGAAGATGACTCGGCCGCTCGAGGTTCAGCCGCGCTCTGGCTACCGCATCTGGATCCGCTACGACGACGGCGCCAGCGGAGTCGTTGATCTGTCCCATCTGGCAGGCCGTGGCGTCTTCGCGGCGTGGAACGACCGAAGCCTCTTCGAAGACGTCCACATTGCAGCCCGCGGCGGCATCGCCTGGCGAAACGACCTCGAATTGTGTCCCGACGCTCTCCGCTTGAGCCTTGCCGGCGCTCGAATCAATTGCGCGTGAAGCGACGGACGTTGACGGGCGAGGTCGAGCCCCCTGGCTGACTGCGAACCGCAGGGAACAGCGGGCGATCCGCTCCAAGCTGGCGCGCCTTCCGCCCGCTCAGGCGGCCCACCCGTCACCGCCCCCGACGGCATCGTCGTCTACCCCATCGACCTCACCCCCTGCGCCCGCCTCGCGCTGGCCGAGGGCGACATCCAGCCCGGTCACACCTACGGCATTCACGCCCACCGCGCCCTCGAACAGGTCACCTACGTCCTTTCCGGCCGCATTCGAGCCATCACCCACGACCCGAATACCGGCCTAACCCACGAAATCCAGGCCGCCGCGGGCGAGTCCGTTATCACCCTCCCCGGCCACTCCCTCCAGTTCGCCGCTGACGGCGACAGGCCCGCCCGCGTCCTCTTTATCACCAGCCCGCCCTACCCCGCCGACCACAGCGACACCGTCACCCTCGACACTCACCGGCCGCTGACCGAAGCCGAGCGCTGACCCCGGACTCCAGACCTCGCCGACCTCCGGCACCACCCTCGAAAGACACCCGAAGTGATCAGACACGTCGCCGGCATCGCCGAAATCGTCGACGACCTCGAAGCCGCGGTCAGCTTCTACCGCGACCACCTCGGCCTGGAAGTCGACGACTCCGCCTCCGCCGACTACGCCTCGGTCAAGATCCCCGGCGTCATCCACTTCGGCCTCTGGAGCCGCCAGGCCGCCGCCGAAGCCACGTTCGGAGACAGAGGCGCTGTTGACCGGGTTGCCCTCGGCCTGACCATCGAATTTGAAGTCGACGAAGTTCCGGCAGCCTTTCAGGCTCTCGAAAGCCGTGGCGTCAAGCTGCTTCACGGCCCGAAGACGGAGCCGTGGGGCCAGACCACGGCACGCTTCGCGCTGCCCAGCGGAGCGCTCTGCGGCATCGCCGAAACGCCCTGGGCCCGGCGAATCGACGACTAGTGACCCGTTGGGCTTCCGCCAGGCAAGGTCGTCCGCGCCGCAAGCGTCAGGCTAGTTCAAGCTCACCGTCTGCGGCTTCGCCTTCGTCGGCGGCCCGTAGGTCACGTGCAGCCGCCCTTTCAGAGGCTCAGTCACGATCGCCGCGTTCGTCAGAATGCCGTCCACCTCGGTCGTCTCCCGGCAGATCGACATCGGGTGGTCCTTTTGGTCGGACAGGATGGCGAACCCGGCCGCCACGTCGAATCCGCTGCGCCGTTCCGCCAGCGCTTCATTCACCCGCCGGTGGCGCGCCCCGGCGCTGGGACACCGCGTCGGATAGCAATCCATCGCCCGGTCCGCCGGCTCCGGCGACGCAATCATATTCGCGTGCCCAATCGAGTCGCGCCCGCCGTCCAGCCAGACCTGCCGCCCCGGCAGCCGTTCCAGCACCCCCACATTCCCGTCCGCGTCGCTAAACCCGAACGCGCCGCTGTTGTCGTCCGCTAGAGCCCCGGCCAGTTCGCGCATCGCGGCTACGCTGTCGCATTCCAGCAGCATCCGTTTGAGCAACGGGCCGTCGCCTCCGCCGGGTCTGTCGATATAGAGCGACATCCCCCACAGCGACACGCCGGTGGAGCTGATGCCAATCTGCGCCAGGTGACCCGCGTAGCTGAAACTCAGAATCGCCGGTCGACCGTCAGGCCGAACCTTCAACACGATCGACCGCTCGTTCGCCCCCAGTCCTGTGTCCTTCGTTTGCCCCGCATAAGTCGACCCGTCGCCCGTATAGTCCGGCCCCACCGCAAACGCCGTGCATGCCTCCGGCGCCGCCATCCCCCACTGCAACCAAAGGGCCGCCCGGAGATCGATACCCGCTCCATCCGCAATCCCTCGCACCTCATCCAGCAAATGCGGCGCCCAGCGCTTCACAAAGGCTTCAACTCCGGCCACATGCCGGAACGCCACGTGCCGATCCATCCCGCCAAGCCGAGCCTCCACCTCCGCCCGAACCATCCCCGCCACCGCCGCCCCATGCACCCGCCCAACCTCATACGGCGACCCAGCGGCATCGACAACAGGAAACGCAGGCATCCGACTCAGTCCTCAACCACTGGCCCGTCAGGACACCCCGAGCCTAGGCCTTCCACAGCGAAACCGCGACGCGGCGAGCGACGTTGCATCCGCGCAACGTCGTTCGTGCTGCCGAAGATATCCAACAGCCGCTGCGACTCATGCACAATGCCCATCCCTTTGACGATCCCGTGGACTATGCCTGACGAAAACGACCCCAGCGGTTGGCAAGCCTTCGCCTCCGAATACATCCGCTTCGTCGACGAAGGTGACTCCAGCCGGACCATGCTCCTCGACGACGTCATGCTGGAGGAATGCGGAAACG
>JAPPNT010000119.1 GCA_028873745.1 Chloroflexota bacterium
TCAGCTCGTGCCGTGAGGTGTTGGGTTAAGTCCCGCAACGAGCGCAACCCCTGTCCTGTGTTGCACTCTCACAGGAGACAGCCCCCCGCAAGGGGGAGGAAGGTGGGGATGACGTCAAGTCCGCATGGCCCTTACGCCCTGGGCTACACACACGCTACAATGGTGAGGACAACGGGCTGCAATCCCGTGAGGGGGAGCCAATCCCAGCAAACCTCACCCCAGTTGGAATCGGAGGCTGCAACCCGCCTCCGTGAACGCGGAGTCGCTAGTAACCGCAGGTCAGCACCACTGCGGTGAATACGTTCCCGGGCCTTGTACACACCGCCCGTCACGTCATGGAAGCCGGTAACACCTGAAGTCGCCGCGCTAACCCTCGGGAGGCAGGCGCCGAAGGTGGGACTGGTGACTGGGACGAAGTCGTAACAAGGTAGCTGTACCGGAAGGTGCGGCTGGATCACCTCCTTTCTAGGGAGCTTCTCCCCGCAAGGGGAGAGATCCTAGGTCGGTGAAGCGCCCCGGCCCATTCGGGCACGCCCCCACGCTCTCGGGGGCCGCACGGGACCGCTTCAGAGAGCGCAACCATTCGGAGCTTCGCCTTCTTTCCACTCTTTCACCGTTAAGGTGTCTTCTTTTGCCCGCCCTAGCCGTTCGTGCTTCGCCAGGCTCAGCACGCCGATCACCCCCCGCCCACACCTTGCCTCCCCTGCTACCATTGCCCCGTCCGACTGCAGCGACCACGTTCCAACCCGCATCCTCGGAGGCGCCATGAAGGTCACCAAAGTCACCAGCATCCCCGTCAGGACGGGCTCCTTCGGCGGCTTCTACGTGCGCGTCGACACCGACGCCGGCATCTACGGCCTTGGCGAGGGCCTCATGATTCTGGCGGGCCAAGCCATCGCGAAGGCCGTCGAGCACCTCTCCGAGCTTGTTGTCGGCGAGGACCCCTTCTCGACGGAGCGGCTCTGGCAGCACATGTTCCGCCGCACCTTCTTCCCGGCGCAGGGCGTCTACGCCTGCGCCGTCAGCGCCATCGACATCGCGCTCTGGGACATCAAGGGCAAGGCGCTTGGCCTGCCGGTGCATGTGCTGCTTGGCGGGCCCGTGCGCGATAAGGTCGTCTGCTACCCCCATTGCCAGGCCCCCTCCACCGACGAGCTCATCGCCAACTGCGTCGACCACGTGGAGCGCGGGTGGAAGTTCGTCCGGTGGGGTCAGCCCGACAACGACGGCCGCCACGGCGCGACCGCCGGTGTGCTCGACCCATCGAGGGCCGTCGCCGTTGCGGAGGAGCAGATGGCCCGCGTCCGGGAGGCCATTGGGCCCGACGTCAACATCGCCTTCGACGTACACACCCGGCTCGACATGGCCCACGCCGCCAACCTCTGCCGCCGCGTCGAGCGGTACAACCCCTTCTTCATTGAAGACCCGCTCCGCGCGGAGAATCCGGCCAGCTACCGGACCCTCGCCCGACAGGTAAACGTCCCTATCGCCGCCGGTGAGCAGTGGTCGAACAAGTGGCAGTTCCGCGAGGTCATCGAGGACGAGACCATCAGCTACGCGCGCATCGATCTGTGCGGAGTCGGCGGCATCACGGAGGGGGCCAAGATCACCCACTGGGCGGAGACCCACTACATCGACATCGCACCGCACAACCCTCTCGGCCCCGTCAGCGCGGCGGCAGGCGTGGCGCTGTGCATGGCGTCATCCAACGTGGGCGTGCTGGAGATGCCGAGGGCCCCCGGCACGTACGACACCGACCTCTTCCCCGTGCAGGTCGGCTTCGACGACGGCTACGCCTTCAGCGAGGGCCGCCCCGGCCTGGGCGTCGATATCGACATGGAGGTTGCAGAGGCGAAGGTGTGGGCGCCAACGGGCTTCTACCCCCACCTCACCCGCAGCGACGGCGGCCTCACAAACTGGTAGCCTCCGTATGTCCTCGATATACATCGCCTTGCGCAGTCTGATATGATTACGCAACAGGAGGAATTGTTGACCGTTATGTCGCGGTCGACGTGAGAGGAGAACGGAATGGGAGACATCGTACTCGGCATCGGAACGTCTCACAGCCCCATGCTCGCCCAGCCGCCGGAGCTCTGGGCCGTGCACGGGCAGAACGACAAGCGCAACCAGGAGTTGGTCTTCCCGCCTGACGGGCTCGTCTACGCCTACGACGAGGCCGCCGAGCGAGCCAACCCCGACATCGCCAAGCTGGTGGACGAGGAGCTCTTCAAGAAGCAGCACGCCAACCTCACCAACGCCATTGAGGAGCTGGCCAGCAGCCTTCGGGAGGCCAACCCTGACGCCGTCATCATCATCAGCGACGACCAGGACGAGGTCTTCTTCGAAGACAACATGCCCATGTTCAACATCTTCTGGGGCGAGACGATGCCACTCATCGCCCGCAAGCCCCCGGAGGAAGCGCCCCCCGCCGTCAAGGCGATGGCCTGGGGTTACGGCGACGTCTCCATGGACGTTCCGGTTGACACCGGCCTTGCGCGCCACATCATCGAGCACATGATCGACAACGACTTCGACGTGTCGCACTCCAAGTACCTGAAGGAAGAGTCCGGCGGCTTCGTCGCCCGGCGCTACCCCACGGCCAATGGCGAGTCCACCTACGGCCGCATGACCGAGCCACGCAAGCAGGGCATGCCCCACGGCTTCGCCTACGTCATCAAGCGGCTCATGCACAATGAGCCCTTCCCCATCGTCCCCGTCTCCCTGAACACCTGCTACCCGCCGAACCAGCCGACGCCGAAGCGCTGCTAC
>JAPPNT010000111.1 GCA_028873745.1 Chloroflexota bacterium
CTGCTTGGGGGAGCCGAGGTTGAAGCGATGGCCCAGCGATTCGTACGCGTCGACCTCCAGCTGCGCGACGCGCTGCCCGAGGGCGTCCGCCATCTTGTGCATCATGTCGACTTCCAGCGAGATACCCGTGACCTGCATGTCCACGACGATCGGCAACAGGGCAACCTCGATGCCGGCGAAGTAGTCGAGCAGGCCCTCGGCGCTGAGCCGCTCGTGGAGCATGACCCACAGGCGGTAGGTCATGTCGGCGTCGGCGGAGGCGTAGGGCGCGGCCTTGTCGATAGCCACGCGGTCCATCGTCGTTTGTGTACGCCCCGAACCGATGAGGTCGCTGATGGGCGTCATCTCAATGCCCAGCAGATCCAGTGACATGTTCTTCAAGCCGATGGCCTTGTGCCCCAGCAGGTGCGCGGCAAGCATCGTGTCGAAGGCGAAGCCCTGCACGCGGACGCCGTGGTGCGCCAGCACGGTCAGGTCATAGTTGGCGTTGTGCGCCGCCTTCGGCAGCTCCGGGTCTTCAAGTACGGGTCGCAGCGCCTCCAGCGCCTCCGCCTGCGAAAGCTGTCCTGCCTCCGCATGCCCGACGGGCACGTACCACGCGCGCCCGACTTCCGTCGCGAACGACAGCCCTACGAGGTTGGACCGCATCGGCTGTACGCCCTTGACGTCGAACCCATCCGGCGCCGTCTCCGTGTCGAAGGCGAAGCCCCGCGATGCCGTGAGCGCCGCGACAAGCTCGCCCAGACCCGTTGCGTCCCGCACGACGCTGTAGTTCGTCTCCACCTCAGGCACGGCCGACGACTCGGCTTCGCCGCCTGGCGCCTCCACAGGCCCGTCATGCTCGCCCGCGGGCAAGCGGTTGATTGTGCTGAAGAACTCCAGTTCCTTCAGCACTTCCACCACTTCGGCGCGGTTGTACGTGCCCCACCGAGCGGCATCGAGGTCGAGTTCGACAGGCACGTCCCGCACGATGGTCACGAGCGTCCGGCCCTGGAACACACGCTCGCGATGCTCCTCGAAGAGGGCGGCTTGCCTGGGGGGCAGCTCATCCAGGTGCTCATAGATGCCGGGAATGTCACCGTACTGCAGCAAGAGCTTGGTGGCCGTCTTGGTGCCGACGCCAGGGACGCCGGGAATGTTGTCGGAGGTGTCACCGCAGAGGGCCTTGTGGTCGATGACCTGTTGCGGAGCTGTCAGGCCGCCGTAACGCTCGCGCACCTCCGTCTCGCCGTAGATGACGTACTGTCCACCCGGGCGCTGCATCAACACACGCACGCGAGGGCCCACCAACTGCAGCGTGTCCGTGTCGCCAGTGACGATGACCGTGTCCAAACCCTGTTCCGCCGCTTGGGCGGAGAGTGTTCCAAGGATGTCGTCCGCCTCGAACTCGTCCAGTTCCATGATGGGGACACGCATGGCCTCCATGAGCCGGCGGACATGGGGGAACTGTTTGCTCAGCTCCGGATCCATCTCCGGCCGCGTTGCCTTGTATTCATGGTAGAGCTCGTGGCGGAACGTGGGGACGGGTCTATCAAAGGTGAGGATGAGGTGCGTAGGGTGGAGGTCACCTATTGCGCGCAGCAGCATCTGCGTGAAGCCGTAAACGCCGCGCACCTCTTCGCCTGTGCTTCGGACCGTAAGCGGACGGTCTATGGCGAGAAACGCCCGGTAAACCATCGCGTGGCCGTCCAGCAGCACCAGCAGCGGTGAGTCCTCGACGCCGAGTGTGGCCTGCAGCTCGCTGGTCATCGCGCCCCCTCAACCTCTGGTGATGGGGCCATTATACAGCCCGGCAGCGATGACCTCGGTTAGCCGCCAACCTGACCGTGCGCCCAGGTCAGCAGCTCCTCCGTCTCTTCCCAGCCGATGCAGGCGTCCGTGACAGAGACGCCGTACTTGAGCTCCGAGAGGTCTGCAGGCACCTTCTGGTTGCCGGGGTGTAGATGGCTTTCAAGCATGCAGCCGATGATGTTGCCCTCGCCGCTGAGTCTCTGCCCGATGACGTCCTTGAAGCCGAGGTTCTGCCGCGCGAAGTCCTTGTTGGAGTTGCCGTGGCTGCAGTCGATCATCACACGCGGATTGACCCCGGCGGCCTCCATTCGCTGGTGCGCCGAGGAGATGGCGTCCGAACCGAAATTGGTCCCTGTGCTTCCGCCGCGGAGGACCAGATGGCCAAGAGGGTTTCCGCGGGTGTGCACGATGCACGTCCGACCCTCATGGTCTATGCCCAGAAAAGCGTGCGGCGATCGGGCCGCCACCATCGCGTCGACGGCCGGTTGAATTGCGCCCTCGGTCGAGTTCTTGAAGCCGACGGGCATGCTCAGCCCGCTTGCCATCTGCCGGTGCGTCTGGCTCTCCACGGTCCGCGCGCCGATGCACGCCCACGTCACGAACTCGGCCAGGTACTGCGGCACCACCGGGTCCAGGAACTCCGTCGCCGCGTAGATGCCCATTTCGTTGAGCTTCAAGAGCAGCGCCCGCGCCCGGGTGATGCCGGCGTTGATGTCAAAGCTGTCATCCAGCCCCGGATCGTAGATGAAGCCCTTCCAGCCGACGGTCGTCCGCGGCTTCTCGAAGTAGACGCGCATGACGATGAACAGCCGGTCGCTCAGCTTCTCGGCGAGCGCCGCCAAGCGGCCCGCGTACTCCAGCGCCGCCGCCTCGTCGTGGATCGAGCAGGGTCCGACAATGACAAACAGGCGGTCGTCCGTCCCGTTCAGGATGGCCTCGATTTGTGCACGG
>JAPPNT010000123.1 GCA_028873745.1 Chloroflexota bacterium
TCCTCGACCGTCGCGGCGACGGCGTCCGGGTCCATGGCGTTGCTGACGAAGGGGACCACCTCGCCGGGCAGGCCGGACAGCTCGCCCATCAGCGTCTCGAGCAGCGCGCCGTCGACGTCGACGGCCGCCAGCTTGGCGCCCTCGCCGGCCATGATGCGGGCCGTCGCGCTGCCGATGCCGCCGCCGGCGCCGGTGATGATGGCCACCTTGCCGTCAAATCTCATGCGTTCCCCCACTTCCGATAGCCCTAGAAGAAGTCCTGCCGCCCCTCGAAGGCGCGGCTGATGGTGGTCTCGTCGGCATACTCCAGCTCCGCGCCGGTGGGCAGCCCCCGCGCCAGCCGCGTCACGCGGACCTCGAGGGGCTCCAGCAGCCGGAAGAGGTACATCGACGTGGCCTCCCCCGCCATGTTGGAGTTGGTGGCGAGGATGACCTCGCGGACAGCCTCGCCGCCGGCCTCGCTCGCCTTCAGCCGGTCGATCAGCTCCGACATCTTGAGCTCGTCGGGGCCGATGCCGTTCATGGGCGAGATGGCGCCGTGGAGCACGTGGTAGAGGCCGCGGTAGGCGTTCGAGCGCTCGACGGCCAGCACGTCCAGCGGCTCCTCGACGACGCAGATGGTCGAGCGGTCGCGGCTGGGGTTCGCGCAGAGGGGGCAGGGGTTCTGGTCCGTGATGTTCTGGCAGTGGACACAGAGGCTAACCAGGTCCTTCACGGCGAGAATGGCCTCGGCGAGGGCGCGGGCCTCCCGAGCGGGCATGCGGACCAGGTGGTACGTGAGCCGCTGGGCGTTCTTCGCGCCGATGCCGGGCAGCTTGTGGAGCTCGTCCACCAGCCGCACGACGGGCGCGGCGGCCGGAAGCCCGCTGCTGTTGGGGTTGGTGGTCATCGCGTGCCGCGGTCCCTACCCGAGCCCGGGGATGTTGAGGCCGCCGGTGATGGCCGCCATCTTCTGCTGGGCCAGCTCCTGCGACTTCCCCAGCGCCTCGTTGACGGCGGCCATGACCATCTCCTCAAGCACCTCGAGGTCGTCGGGGTCGACGGCCTCGGGGTCGATGGTGATGGACGCGACGGTCTGCTTGCCGGTGACGACGGCCTTCACCATGCCGCCGCCCGCCGTCGCCTCGACGGTCGCGCTCTCCAGCTCCTCCTGCATCTTGGCGAGTCGCTGCTGAAGCTGCTGCGCCTGCCGCATCATGTTCCGGTTCATTCCGGCTCCTCCTGCTCCTGGATAATCTTGGCGCCAAGGGACACCGCGCTGCGGACAAGGTGCCCGTGGGTGTTGTTCGGCAGGTCGGCGGCCTCACCCGTCTCGACCCGCAGGCTGAGTTCGCCGCCGAGGGCGCCGGCCACGGCCTCCGAGAACGCCTGCTTGCTGGGCTGGTGTTCCAGTTCCTTCTCGAAACGCTCGCGGTTGGCAGCGTTCTTGAACACCAGCACCAGCGTTTCGCCGTCGACGTAGCGCTGCCTGCAGTCGCCGTTCAGGAGGGCGCGCAGGTTGTAGCTCATGCCCTTGAACCTGCGAAGCGGCTCCAGCAACGCCGCCCACTCGGCTTCCTGGACGGCGCGCGCGCCAGCCGGGACCGGGATCTGGGGCGGTGGCTGCACGCGAGGGCCCTCCTCCGGCGCCGGAGAGTATTCGCGCCTCGGAGGCGGCTCCATGGGCGGCCGAGCCCCTGCCGTCGCCGGCTGAGGCGGCGGGTCGGTGGCGCGAGGCTGTGGCGCGGGGGCGGCCGCGGGCGCCGCAGCCGAGACGGGCGGCGGGACCGTAACCTCCGGGGGCGTCGCCGCCTCGATGACGGCCAGCTCCAGCGGGAGCCACGCCGGGCCCTCGCCGCTGCGCACGTTGGCGCGGCCGACGATGCGCATCGCGCGCAGCAGGGCGTCCCAGTCCGACTTCGCCGCAATCTCCTTGATGGCGTCCCGGTCGTCAGCCGATTCCTCGGCGCCGCCGACTCCCGACTTCTCCAGCAGCACCGCGCGCATCCGCTCGACGAGCTCGCGGTGGAAAGGGCCCGGCTCGAGCCCGGCGGACGCGACGTCGGCCGTGACCCGCAGCGACTCCTTCAGGTCGCCCGCGAGCACGTTGCGCGCGAGCTCCAGCGCCCTCGGGTCGCGGCTCAGGCCGAGCAGCTCCTCGACGCCGGACAGGGTGACGTTGTTGCCGTAGGAGAGCGCCGTCTGCTCCAGGATGTTCAGCGCGTCGCGGGCGCTGCCGCCCGTCGAGCGGGCGATGGCGGCGAGGGCCGGCGGCTCGCACGCGTAGCCCTCGCCCTCGCACACCACCTCCAGCCGCGCCTGCACGTCGCGGGGGGAGATGCGGCGGAAGTCGAAGCGCTGGCAGCGGGAGACGATGGTCGCCAGCACCTTGTGCGGCTCCGTCGTGCAGAGCACGAAGTAGGCCCACGGCGCGGGCTCCTCCAACGTCTTCAGCAGCGCGTTGAAGGCGAAGTCCGTCAGCATGTGGACCTCGTCGATGATGTACACCTTGGCGCGCCCGCGGGCCGGCCCCGCGCCGAAGACGCGCTCCTGCAGGCTCCGCACGTCGTCGATGCCGCGGTGACTGGCGGCGTCCATCTCGACCAGGTCCAGCGCGCGGCCCTCATTCACGTCGAGGCAGAAGGGGCAGGTGTTGTCGGGGTCGCCGTCGTTGGGGCCTTGTGAGGGGTCGTGGCGGTCGCAGTTGAGCGCCTTGGCTTGGATGCGGGCGGCCGTCGTCTTGGCGGTGCCTCGCGG
>JAPPNT010000068.1 GCA_028873745.1 Chloroflexota bacterium
GCTGAGACCTCTTCGCATCAAATCACCTCATCGGATGAACCAGACCGCAACGAGGGTAGGCCCTCGCGCGGGTTATTGGATGGGGGATAGATCCCCAACTGGGCCATGATGTCCTCGGAGTCCAACGCCCGGGCGAAACCCTTGCGACGGTCCTCCTGGAGCGTCTTGAGGAAGGCGTCCTCCAGGTCGCCGGCGGGCTGGATGGACTTCAGCACAACACCGTGCCGGGCCAGCGCGTCGAGCACCTGGCTCAGGATGGAGATGAACTCACCTTCCCTACTATTAAACGCAATACGTACCGTGTTTGCTCCAAGCCGCTCGAATTGCACGCCCCGAACCTCGACCGTCGCGGCCTGCAGCCCAAGCTCGACCTCGCCCTCCACGAGGAGGTCGATCGTGTTCGCCAGGGTGAGGCGTTTCATATCTGACACGGAGCCCGTGAAGACCAGCTTGCCGTGGTTCAGAATGCCAACGTAGTCACACGTCTCATCGGCGTCCGGCAGGATGTGCGTGGAGAGGATGATGGTCTTGCCCTTCCGGCGCAGCTCCTCGAACAGGTCCAGCGTGTAGTGGCGACCCTCCGGGTCCAGGCCGATGGTGGGCTCGTCGAGCAGGAGGAGGTCGGGGTCGTTCATGAGAGCGGCGGCAATGCCAAGGCGCGTGCGCTGCCCGCTGGACAGGTGCTCGATGCGCTGCGAGGACGCCTGCAGGAGATCCATGGCATGCAGCAGCGCGGAGAGCCTGGGCTTCCGGATGCTCGAAACAATGCCGAACAGCTTGCCTACCAGGTCAAGGTAGGTGATGGGCGTCATGTCCGCCGGGAAGTTGCCGCCCTGGGAGAGGAAGCCGATGCGGCGGCGCAGGTGGCCCGTCGAAAGGGTCATCGGCTCCTGGAAGACGCGGATCGTGCCGGCGGTCGGGCGCTGGAGGCCCATGATGAGCCGGAGCGCGGTGCTCTTGCCGGCGCCGTTGGGGCCGATGAGGCCGAAGATGCAGCCCTGGGGGATGGACATGTTGACGCTATTGAGGGCAATCTGCCGGGTCTCATAGATTTTCGTCAGGTCAATCGTCTCAACGACGTCCATATCGGCTCCTCCCAAAAGCTACCCGTTATATTCGCACAGGTACGGAGTTACGGGCAAGAGCGGGACTATGCGGCAAAGCTGCTGAATGAGGTAGGGAACTGCTTTGACGGAGGGTTGGCAGCCCTCTACAATGAGGCCACCCAATTGGGGAGGTGCGGCATGGCCAAGCTCTCATGCGATGTCTTCTACGACTACACCTGACCCTTCGTCTACAACGCAGCCGTGTGGCTGGAGTCTGCACAGGAAACGGCGGGCGACGAGCTCGAGCTGAACTGGCGGGGGTTCCTGCTGGAGCAGATCAACAGCAAGGAAGGTCCCGACTGGAAGGTCTGGGAGCAGCCCGACGATTATGAGTTCCGCGGCATGTGGGCGCTCCGCGCGGGCGAGGCGGCCAAGGCCCAGGGGCCCGATGTGTTCCGGAAGTTCCACATGGCCCTGCTCCGCGCGCGGCACGAGGAGCGAGTAAACGTCGGCGACCGCGAGGTGCTGATGGAGATCGCCGCGCGCGTGGGGCTTGATCTGGAGAAGTTCCGCGCCGACATGGAGGACCAGGCGACCAAGGACAAGGTGGCGCAGGACCACATCGAGGCCGTCGAGAGCTTTGGCGTCTTCGGCACGCCGACCTTCGTCTTCCCCAACGGCGCCGCCGCCTTCGTCAAGCTGCTGAAGCCGCCGGAGGCGCGCGCGTCGAGGGCGCTGGAGCTGTTGGCCGAGATGATGGAGGACCACATCTACATTGGCGAAGTGAAGCGGCCCCAGCCCCCGTGGCCCAAGGGCGCTTTCACCGCCGGGAGCTAGCGGGCCCGGATGGACCCTGACCTTCAGGCGGCGGCACAGGCGCTTGGCGTGCGCTTTCGCGATCTGTCGCTGCTGCGCCTGAGCCTGACCCACAGCTCCTACGTCAACGAGCACCCCCAGGATGCTCCTGTCTCCAATGAACGGCTGGAGTACTTGGGGGACGCTTTTCTGGGTATGGTGGTCGCCCGGAGGCTGTACCTCGACAACCCGTCAATGTCCGAGGGCGACCTCACCGAGGCGCGGTCGGCCGTCGTACGGGGCGAGACGCTGTGCGAGGCTGCCATCGAGCTGGGCCTCGGCGAGCACCTGCTGCTGGGGCAGGGCGAGGAGCAGACCGGCGGGAGGTCCAAGCCCAACAACCTCGCCTGCGCCATGGAGGCGCTGATCGGCGCCGTGTACCTCGACCAGGGGCACGAGGCGGCCGAGGCGTTCGTCGTCCGCGTGCTGGAAGCCCACATCGGCTCCGCCGGCGCGCGGGAGGTCGGGCAGGACCCCAAGTCCCTGCTGCAGGTGGCCGCCCAGGCGCGCGGGCTGGGCGCTCCGAGCTACAACGTCCTAGCGATGACGGGCCCCGGACACGACCGCACTTATACGGTCGAGGTGGTCGTCGCGGGCGAAGCGCTGGCGCAGGGCAGCGGGCGTCGCAAGGTGGACGCGGAGCGGCTCGCAGCCGCCGCCGCGCTCGAGCAGGTCAAGGCACTGGAGGCCGGCGGGAACCGTGAACCGATGGCAGCGAAGGAGGAGGGCCCGGCGAGCCCGTAGTCCGCGCGGCGCTCCGCCGGCGTGGTCATGGATCGCCATTGCCGTGTTCGCGGCGGCGGTGTTCGTCCTCGCGAGGA
>JAPPNT010000136.1 GCA_028873745.1 Chloroflexota bacterium
GTGGAGGCAGTGGCGCGCATGAAGGTCCTCATCACTGACCCCATTCACCAGGAAGGGCTCGACATCCTCGAAGCCCAGCCGGACCTCACTATCGAGCTGCGCCCGCGCATGCCCCTCGACGAGCTCCTCGACGCCGTTGCCTCCGCCGAAGCCCTCATCGTCCGCAGCGAAACGCAGGTCACCGCGGCCGTCATCGAGGCCGGCGAGCGCCTGCAGGTCGTAGGGCGCGCCGGCGTCGGCGTCGACAACATCGACGTGGACGCTGCAACGCGGCGGGGCATCGCGGTGGTGAACGCGCCCACCGGCAACACCATCGCCGCCGCCGAGCACACCATCGCCATCATGCTCTCCATGGCCCGCAACATCCCGCAGGCCAACGCCTCCCTCCGCGAGGAGAAGTGGAATCGCTCCGCCTTCATAGGCACGGAGGTCAAGGGCAAGACCCTCGGCATCGTCGGCCTCGGCCGCGTGGGGTCCGAGGTCGCCCGCCGCGCCCTCGGCATGGAGATGCGGGTGATGGGCTACGACCCCTACCTCGTCCCGGAGCGCGCCGCCCGCCTGGGCGTCGAGATCGCGTCCTTCGATGACGTTCTGGGGCAGTCGGACATCGTTACGCTGCACACCCCGCTCACGGACACAACCAAGAGCCTCATTGGCCCGGACGAGATGGCCCGCATGAAGCCGGGCGCCCGCTTGGTCAACGTCGCCCGCGGCGGCCTGGTCGACGAGGCCGCGCTCCTGCAGGCGCTCGATGAAGACCGGTTGGCGGGCGCCGCCATCGACGTTTTCGTCGACGAGCCGCTCAAGGACTTCACCATCGCGCAGCACCCCCGCATCGTCTGCACACCGCACCTGGGCGCGTCGACGGAGGAAGCGCAAGCCGGCGTGACGCTGGAGGTGGTCGACCAGGTGCTGACCGTGCTCCGCGGCCAGCCAGCCCGCTTCACGGTCAACGCGCCGCTGGTGACCGCCGAGGTGCATGAGCTGCTGGAGCCGTTCCTGTCCGTCGCAACGGACATCGGCAAGATCGCCATACAGACTGCGCAGGGCCTGCCCAGGTCCGCCACCATCGCCTATCACGGCGAGCTGGCCGCTGGCGAGACCGGCCCTCTGCGCGCCGCCGTGCTCATGGGCCTGCTGCAGCCGGGCCGCGAGGAGCGCGTCAACCTGGTCAACGCCGGCCTCCTGGCCGAGGAGCAAGGACTGCGGGTGATAGAGGAGAAGGACCCCGCGCGGGAGGATTTCGCCAACGAGGTCATCGTGCGGTTGTCCACGACGCAGGGCGAGGAGATCGTCGGTGGCACGCACCTGCGCGGGCAGACGCACGTCACCCGGCTCGGCGAGCACCACCTCGACGTCATCATCGACAGCCCGTACCTGCTGGTCGTCGAGAACGAGGACCGTCCCGGCATCATTGGGACCGTGGGCAGCCTGGCTGGGCAGCACGACGTCAACATCAGCTTCATGGAAGTGGGCCGCGTCCGCACCCGTGGCAAGGCCACCATGGTGGTCGGCCTTGACGACCCCATGCCGGAAGCCGTGCTGCAGGAGCTCGCAAAGGAGCCCGCGATCACCTCTGTCCGTCTGGTGCGGCTCTAGCCACCTGCCATACAATTCCAGCACTGAGCCTGGAGGTATCCCCGTCAATGCCGGACGGCATCCTGTACATCTGTCCCGAGTGCGGCACAGGCCACAACCAGTGGATGGGCTTCTGCTACGCCTGCGGCTCCGGCGAGCCCCTCGTCGAGGCGGCACCGCCGCGCTCCACCTTTTCCGTGCCAAGGGGAGGCAGGCAAGCGGCGCGGGCGCCCGTCGCTGAGCACGGACCCACCGAGCTCGCCAACGTCTCCCTCGACGGCGACCCGCGCATCGTGCTCCCCTTCCCGGAGCTCAACCGCGTGCTCGGCGGCGGGCTCGTTCCCGGCTCCGTCGCGCTGCTGGCCGGCGACCCCGGCATCGGCAAGTCGACGCTGCTGCTGCAGGTCGCGGGTGCGCTCGCGCCCGACGTGGAGCTTGCCGACAACCGCGGCGGCGTCCTGTACGTCGCCGGCGAGGAGTCGGCGGCGCAGGTCCGCATGCGCGCGCAGCGGCTGGGCGTCAGCGGCCGCAACCTGCTCCTGCTCAACGAGACGGCCGCCCCGGACGTCCTCGGCTGGATGGAGCGCGTCCAGCCCTGCGCCGTCCTCGTCGACTCCATCCAGACGCTCCACTCCGAGGCGTCCAACGCGGCGCCCGGCAGCGTCGGCCAGATCCGTGAGTGCGCGCGGCTGCTCATCGCGTGGGCCAAGACCACCCGCACGCCGGTCATCATCGCCGGGCACGTGACCAAGGAGGGCGACATCGCCGGCCCTCGCGTTCTCGAGCACATGGTCGACGTCGTGCTCTACCTTGAGGGCGAGTCGATGAGCGCCCTCCGCCTGCTGCGCAGCGAGAAAAACCGATTCGGCTCCACCAACGAGGTTGCCCTGTTCCAGATGGACGCCGCCGGCCTCGTCGAGGTGGCCGACCCGTCGCGGCAGCTCCTGGCCCACCGGAACGGGCCGCTCGTCGGCTCCGTGCTGGCGCCCGTCCTGCAAGGCACGCGGCCCATGCTTGTCGAGGTGCAGGCCCTCACCGCGCCCGTCGTCGGCCCTGCGCCGAGGCGCGTCGCGAACGGGCTGGACGCCAACCGGCTGGTGATGCTGGCGACTGTCCTCAGCCGCCG
>JAPPNT010000010.1 GCA_028873745.1 Chloroflexota bacterium
TGTTTCTAAAATAATAAGCGGGGGCCCTTCCCTGGCCCGCTCTCGATTCCGGGTCGCCGGCGTCGCCTAGTACAGGTGTGGCTGCACCGCCGTCGCGATGGAGACCTCGATGTCCCGGATCGCCTGCGTCATCGCCTGCCCGATCAGGTCCAGCCGCCGCACCTGCTCGATCCGGTCGGCCACCCGCTCAAGCTCCTTCGTGGAGAGCATGTTCTTGAAGATGCCCGTCGCATCCGCAAGCCCAATGATGACGATGTCGCGCGGGTCCGGAATGTCCTCGCTCAGCAGCACGTCCATGATCCGGCGACGCACCTCGCGCTCCTGCGTTGGGTCGACGACGGGGTAGTGCTGCGACTTGAACACCCACAGCGTGCGGTTCTGGCGCTCCTCCAGGATGCCCGACGCCACCAGCCGCCTCAGGCACTCCTCCCGCGTGGCCTCCGCCCGCTCGGCCTCGCGCTCAACCCAGTAGCGCGCGTCCCGTTCGCCGCCGGCCGCCACGTCCGCCGAGATGTCCGCCAGCGCCGGGTCCAGCAGCGAGTCGCCCGTCGGCGTCCCATCAATGAGGATCAGCCGCTCCAGGTCTGTGTCGATGCGGTTTTCCAACGCCAGGTCCATCAGCACGCCGCCTGCCAGCGCGTAGTCCATGGACCAGCTTGGGATGTGGGAGAAGTTGCCGGACGTGTCGTCCAGCAGCAGAAGGATCATCTCCTCAGCAAACCTGAGCATGTCACTACCCTCTCACGTGTTTTGGTCATTGCCCATACGCAAACGGCGCATGGACCACCGCACTTGCGAGCGCCATTATAACACTCTGACCCCTCGCAAGGGCCTCTCGGCCAACAGTGTTGGCACAGATTACGGGCTTGTCCGTCTGAACGCAACCCACCCTGTACGGCACATCCGCAATCCCTTTGAATTGAACGAGGGCCGGTGCCGGCGCCTGTTTCCCGATGTTCAAAAGCAGCCGCCACGCGGCAAGGAGAGATCGAATGCCCGCAGCGCTCAGGATTTTCGCGCACATATTGCTCTTCATCACCGTTGCTTTCGTCTTCTTCTTGGGACTCGACGTGGGTCTCATACTCAACCCCACGCTCGGCACGCTCCTCTGGCTCACCGCCGCCGCCATTGCCGGGGCCAACGTCGCCTGGCCCGTACGCTCCCGCCGCCGGCTGCCCCGTCCCCCGCCTCGTTTGACGCTCTCCACGCCTCCCCATAGAATCAGCCCCACACTCCGACTGGGAGGCAAGCCATGTATCTCGTCCAGGAGCTCCTGCGCTTTGGCAACGGCCGCAATCGAGAGGCCGTGGCACGTCTGCACTGGATCCACTCGCTCATGCAGCCCCAGCCCGGCTTCATCGGCGCGCAGGTCTGCGCCTATCTCGGCAACTCCTCCCGCCACCTCATCCTGCGAATGTGGGAGAACAAGGACGCCTTCCTCGCCTTCCGCGCCACGCCCGACGGCTCCGGCTACTCCCGCAGCCGCCCCGAGGGCATCTACGAGGCCGAGCCCTGCGGCCGCGAGTGGGAGCTCGCTGCCGAGACCATCGGCCCGCACACCGGCAACTGGCTCATGCGTGGCGAGTTCGACATCGCCGAGGGCCGCTGGGACGACTACCTCAAGCTCCGCGCCATGCAGGACCAGATGCACCTCACCTCCGGCGGGCTGGTCGTCGCTCGCCAGTTCAAGCAGGTCGACGCCGAGAACACTGCCCTCATGCTCATCCGCAAGACGGGCAGAGAGGACCACCTGCAGTACATGGAGAACGAGAACACGCCCGGCGCCAACGACGACCGCCCCCGCGGTACCTTCACCGCTCGCGGCAACCAGTACTACGAGATCATCGACGAGACCCTGCCCTAGCGCGGTCGTTTCCCGTGCGTCAACTTCCGGGCTGCGACGCAGTCTCAATATGCGAGCGTCAATTGACGCCACATATGGCGCTACATACAATCGCCGTATGTAGGTGAAGCGCGTTTCGAGGCAGTGGCGGAGGTTGAAATGTACCTGATGCAAGAGATTCTGCAGGTCGCCAACGGGAGGAACGGTGAGGCCGTGAAGCGCCTCCAGTGGATTCACTCCCTCATGCAGTCCCAGCCCGGCTTCGTGCGCGCCCAGATTGCCCAGTACCTCGGCAACTCCATGCGCCACCTCGTCCTCCGCATGTGGGAGGACAGGGAGTCCTGGGACGCCTTCCGCGCGACCCCCGAGGGCTCCAGCTACCCCCAGAGCCGCCCCGAAGGCCTGTACGCGCAGCAGCCCTGTGGCCGCGATTGGCGCCTCCTGCAGGAGTCGAACGGCCGCGCCACCGGCAACTTCCTCGTCCGCTCGGAGTTCGACGTCGCCCACGACCGCTGGGACGACTACCTCACCATCCGCAAGGCCCAGGACCGCATCCACCGCGAGGCCGGCGGCTTCCAGTACGCCTGGAACTTCAAGGAGCTCGGCGAGGGCGACGGCGCCCTGCTCCTCGTCCGCAAGACCGGCCGCGAGGACCACATGGTCTACGTGGAGAGCATGCTTAAGTCCCAGCTCCGCGACACCAGTCCGCAGGGCGTCTCCACCCCCCGCGGCGACTACATGGAGTACTACGAGATCATCGACGAGGTCACGCCCTAGGCCCGCCCGTTCGTCCTGAGCTTGTCGAAGGACGGATACGAGCGGGGCATAAACCACGAAACCTCATCCTCAATGG
>JAPPNT010000057.1 GCA_028873745.1 Chloroflexota bacterium
CGCGATGACCAGCCGCCGCTTCATGCCGCCGGAGAGCGTGTCCACCTTGACCTGCTCCCGGTCCCCCAGCTCGAAGAAGTTGAGCGCCTCGCGGGAGTTGGCCAGCGCGAGCTGCGGGGGCAGGCGGAAGTAGCGGCTGTACACCAGCAGGTTCTGCAGCACGGGGAGGTCCGTGTCCAGGTCCTCCTCCTGCGGCACCACGCCCAGCCGGGCCTTCACTTGCCGAGGCGACCGCGCAACGTCCAGCCCGTCGATGTGCACGCTGCCAGACGTCGCCGGCGAGACGGCCGTGAGGATGCGGAGGGTGCTGCTCTTGCCCGCGCCGTTCGGCCCCAGGAGCCCAAAGCACTCCCCCGGCTCGACGGCGAAGTTGATCCCCTTGACGGCGGTGAATTCTCCGTAGCGTTTGACGAGGTCGGTCACACGGACGATGGGTTCCACGCACTCCTCCGCCACCTATAGAACACAACGACCCGCCACCAACACCCAAAGCCGCCTCCTTGTCGTTCCCGCGCAGGCGGGAACCCAGGGGTGGGAAGTGTGGGGCACACCAACCCCAAGGAGGACCCCCATGGCCGTGCACTTTGAGGACGACCGCGTGCGCATCCACAAGATCGTCGCCAGCCCCTACGACAACAACGCCTACATCATCGTCTGCAAGGCGACGGGCAAGAGCCTCATCGTCGACACCCCCCGCGACGCCTACCTCGTCCTCGCCGAGGCCGAGGGCACCGACGTCACCGCCGTCGCCATCACCCACGGCCACCGCGACCACATCGAGGGCTACGACGCCTTCCGCGCCGGCCTCTCCGCGCCCATCGGCCTCCACCGCGACGACACCCCGCGCCTCGCTCCCAACGCGCCCGAGTTCCTCCTCGAGGACGGCGGCACGCTCCAGGTCGGCGAGCTGACCCTCGACCTGCTGCACACGCCCGGCCACACTGCCGGCGGCGTCTGCCTGCTCCTCGGAAACCACCTCTTCTCCGGCGACACCCTCTTCCCCGGCGGCCCCGGCAAGACCCAGACCCCGGAGGCCCTCGCCCAGGTCATCGAGAGCATCACCACCCGCCTCTTCGCGCTCCCTGACGACACCGCCGTCTACCCCGGCCACGGCGCAGACACCACCATTGGCGCCGCGAAGGAGGAGTACGCCGACTTCGCCAGCCGCCCCCACGCGCCGGACCTCTGCGGCGACGTCCTCTGGCGCGGCCCCACGTAACCTCCTCGTTTCTCCGGCGAAAGCCGGAGTCCAGGGCGCGGCAGGCCCTGTCGTTCCTTTGGAGGCAGGGACCCCTGCATCCCTGACCCCTTTACCCTTCCAGCCCCATTGAACGCCCGCCCCGCACGAGAGTGCGGGGCGCTTCTTTTGTGTCCACGCATCGCCGCGCAGGCCCCTGAAAACCGGGTTTCCGGGTGACACGTTGTCGTTGCCGGAAAAGAATATATGTTCTAAATTTGTCCCCACCAAGAAAGCGGAACGGCGCAGCGCGCCGCCGGAAACGATGGAGGACGAAATGCCCGAGGAGACTACGAGAAGGACGGCCGGCGGCTTCTACGTCGGCGCGCTCACCGAGGAGGAGCGCAGGCGACTCGCCCGCGCCCGCCGCGTCGAGGGCCTGGACGAGGAGATCGCCGTGCTGCGGATGTGCATCTACTCCGTGCTGGAAGAGTACGCCGATGACCTCAGGGAGCTGCTGCCCCCCGTCGCCGCCCTCGCGCGGCTCGTCGCTCTCCGCTACCGCATCTCGCCCGAGTCGAAGCAACACCTGGCCGACAACCTCGCCGGCGTGCTGACCAGCGTCGGCGCGGCGATGGGACTGGAGGGGTTCGATGACGCCGCCGCGTAGGAGCCCCCTGGAGCGCGCCCTCCGCCGCTGGCGGCGCGCCATCGACCGGGCGGGCGCGGGCGCCCGGGGCTGGTCGCCGCCGCGATTCGGCCCCGGCGCGGAGCTCGCCCCCGACTCCGCCTTCGACGTGCAGATGCGCGAGCGGGTGCGCGGCCTTGAGGACGGCCTCAAGGAGGTCAAGGACCGGGTCAACGGCCTTATCTTCCTGGCCGCCGTAGCCGTGGTCGTGCAGGTAGCGCTCCGCTTTTTCCCGTAGCGCCGCAACAGGCGGCGACCGGCGGCTCCGTTCAGCGGGGCTGCAACGCGTTCAGCAATCAAGGCAGGTGAATGACCGTGTTCGATGTTCGTCTGCGGCTCAGGCCGTACCAGCTTCAGGTCTACAGGGACGTGATGGCCAGCATCAGGGACCGCCGCGGCCTGACGTTCACCGTCGCCATGGCGCGCCAGGGCGGCAAGAACGAGCTCAGCGCCATGGTGGAGCTCTCCCTGCTGCTGGCGGCAATCAGGCCGGGCGTAAAGCTGGTCAAGGCCGCGCCCACCTTCAACCCCCAGGCGCTCGTAAGCCTCCGCCGCCTGCGCGATCGCGCGGCCGACGCCGGCATGGGCGAGATCTGGCGCGTCGAGGGTGGCAACGTCGCCCGCCTGTTCCACGGTCAGCAGACGTTCCTCAGCGCCGATCCCTCCGCCAACGTCGTCGGCGCCACCGCCGACCTGCTGCTGGAGATCGACGAGGCCCAGGACGTCGACGCCGAGAAGTTCCTCAAGGAGTTCCGCCCCATGGGCGCCTCCGGCAACGCCACCACCGTCCTCTACGGCACCCCGTGGGAC
>JAPPNT010000185.1:0-1124 GCA_028873745.1 Chloroflexota bacterium
GTTCAAGGATGAGGTCCTTAGCCGGGTGCCGCTGGTGAAGACCTTCTACAAGATCACCCAGCAGGGCATCACCTCGCTGACGTCGTCCGCCACTTTCACGCGCGTCGTGTTCGTGGAGTGGCCGAGGGAAGGCATGGTTGCGTTGGGCTTTGTGACCGGGCGCGTGTTCACGCCGGACCGGAGCCAGTCGTTGGCCGTGGTGTACATTCCAACCGTGCCCAACCCAACCTCCGGCAACATGGCCTTCATCCACGAGGACGACGTCATGGAGACTGACATCACCGTCGACACCGCGATGCGGCTCGTGTTCTCTGGCGGCATTGTGCTGCCCGAGAAGCTGGTCCTCGCACGCGCCCCGCAGGAGCGGGTCACTGAGGGCTCGATGCTGGTGGGCGAGTACCAGGCTTCCACCAACCGGTAGTAACGGAGCCCTACAGAGTTGACGGGTCTCCGCCGAGGGAAGGCTACAGCCACCCCCTAGTCGTTGAGTGTCTTATGCTGTGCGGACGCCCCCCATATTGCGAGCCCATTCCTTGGAGGAAACCGCAATGGCTGACGAAACTGTCCCTACCAGTTGCTCACCCGTGGCCGGTAGGCCCAACGTGCCGCAGTCGTACGGGCTGGCGCCGGCTACCCAAGGCGAGATCCTGCCATGGTCCTGGGCCGAGGAGCGGCTGAGGGATTCGAGGAACTACTGGGTGGTCACGGTGCGCCCGGACGGCAGACCGCACGCGATGCCCGTCTGGGGCGCTTGGGTGGACGGGGCCTTCTACTTCGGGACGGGCATCGACTCGCGGAAGGGCCGCAACATTGCCGCGGACCCAAGGGCCGTTGTGCACCTCGAGAGCGGCGATGAGGTCGTGGTGCTGGAAGGCGTCATGGAAGAGGTCACGGACCCGGAGGGAATCCGCCGCTTTGAGGAAGGGTTCAACCCAAAGTACGGCTTTGAGGGCGATTCTGAAGAGATGGACATGGCTGAAATGGGCGCCGTGGTCTATCGAATGTCGCCGCAGGTGGCCTTCGGCTGGACCGAGGCCAACTTCCCGCAGAACGCCACGCGGTGGGTGTTTTGAGCTGCTGCCGCACTGGAAGCAAAGCGAGAGGGGTCACGGATTTCCGTGACC
>JAPPNT010000185.1:1134-2672 GCA_028873745.1 Chloroflexota bacterium
CCGCCCAGCTCACGAGCCTTGTTGAGGCCGTTGTACGATCGCTCGGCGCCGACCATCAGGTAGCGGTAGCCGTCCTCGATGACGTGGTCGATGTTGTCGAGGCCCACGTGCGGGTGGCCGACGGGCACGTTGTGCTCCTTGCAAATGGCCCGGATCTCGGCCATCGCCTCAACCACGATGGGGTGATAGTAGTCGCGCGGGTGGCCGAGGTTCTGGGACAGGTCGCCCTCGCCGATGAGGACCACGCCGATGCCGGGGACCTCCTTCAGCATGTCGGGCAGGTTCTCAATGGCCTTCACCTCTTCGCACATGATGATGCAGAGGATCTCGCCCTCCGGGTTGAGGGGCCAGACGTCGGCCTTCTTGTAGTACTCCTGCTGGGAGAGGCCCCAGTACCGGGCGGCGTTGCCGGGGGCGTCGCCGCGCTGGCCTTCGGGCTCGAAGTACTCGGCGTCGCGCGGGCGCGGGTAGCGGCAGGCGGCGACGGCGTTGTACGCCTCCTCGACGGTGCTGACGTGCGGCCACACAATGCCGTAATACCCGATGTCCAGCACCTGCTTGGCCAGCCACTGGTTCATCTCACCGCCGTTCGGGGGAATGCGCACGGTGGGGGTGACCGCCGGCGCCAGGGTGCCGCCGTCCAGGATCTGCTTGCGGTTCAGCATGTACTGCAAGCAGTGGCGCAGCTCCTTGATGTCGTACGGGTTGTGCTCGGACTCGAAGACGACGCCGTCGTACTTGGCGGAGCTCACCGCGATGGCGTTGTCGATTGATGGGCCGGCAAACGTCGTGATTGCCGGCTTGCCCGCCTCCAGGGCCTCGATGATCTTGTTCAGCCTTGCCATGGTTCCTCCTTTGTTCTTTGCCTTCTCTATCGGCGCGCCCAGGCGGGTGGCTCGCTGCTGCGGCCGGCAACCCAGTCCGCGATGTCAGTGTCCACACCCCTGTGCCATTCCCGGTTCAACTCGTCCTTGACGTTGACGGTTATCCTGCCGAGCCCGTCAATCTCCATCTCCATGATGTCGCCGTTCTGGATGGGGCCGAGGCCCTGGTGGTTCGTCCAGGTGGCGATGAGGTCGCCCGGCTCCAGCTTGACGATGGAGCTGAGCCACTCGATGGTCTCGGGCAGCTTGTAGGCCATGTCGCTGGTGTTGTAGTCCTGCCGGATCTGGCCGTTGATCCAGAGACGCACCTGAAGGTTGTGGGCGTCCTCGACTTCGTCAGCGGTCACGAGCCACGGGCCCAGAGGACCAAAGGTGTCGTGGGACTTCATCCAGAGGAAGCTGTTGGGGTGCAGGCCCCGAGCGGAAACGTCATTGAAGTTGACGTAACCGAAAATGTGATCGAAGGCGTTCTCGGCGGACACGTCGACCGCCTCCTTGCCGATGACCACGCCCAACTCGGCCTCGTGGTGGAAGACCGGCGCCTCGTGGACCGAGGGGAGGATGACCGTCTCGCCCAACCCAATGACCGACACGGGCGACATGATGAAGGCCGTGAATGGCGTGGGCTCCGGCAGGGGCCCGGTCTACACGTAT
>JAPPNT010000131.1:0-7444 GCA_028873745.1 Chloroflexota bacterium
GGTGTCGGCGGTGGTCACTATGCAGGACATGGCCGAGGTGGAGGAGCTGGAGCGGCTGCGGGCGGACTTTCTGGCGATGGTGAGCCACGAGCTTCGGGGGCCCCTGACCTCCATCAAGGGCTCGGCCACGACGGTGCTGGGTTCGGCCAATGAGCTGGACCCGGCGGTGGTCCGCCAGTTCCTGCGCATCATAGAGGAGCAGGCCGACCACATGAACCGCCTAGTGGCGGACCTGTTGGACGTGGCCCGCATCGAGACGGGGGAGCTGCCCGTCAGCCTGGAACCGGCGGAGGCGGCGGCGCTGGTGGACCGGGCCAAGAGCGCTTTCAACAGCGCCGGGGGCAAGAGTCCCCTGGAAATCGACATCGAGCCGGACCTGCCCCTTGTGCTGGCGGACCGGCGGCGCATCGTCCAGGTCATCAGCAATCTCCTGTCCAACGCGGCCCGCCACTCGCCGCAGTCGTCGGTGATCCGGGTGAGGGTCGCTCGCAGGGGCGTCGACCTGGTGTTTTCCGTGTCCGACGAGGGGCGAGGCATTCCGGCGGAGAGCCTGCCGCACCTGTTCCGCAAGTTCTCCCGGGTCCAGTCCGAGGAGCAGGCAGGGGACACAGGGCTGGGGCTGTCCATCTGCAAGGGAATCGTGGAGGCGCACGGGGGCCGCATCTGGGCCGAGAGCGACGGGCCGGGGCTGGGCGCCCGCTTCACCTTCACCCTGCCGACGGTGGAAGAGGCGGCAAGCGGCCCGGCCTCTGCCACTCCCTCGCCGCGGCGGAGCCAGCAGGGAGAACCGGGGGAGCGAGTGCGGGTCCTGGCGGTGGACGACGACCCCCAGACGCTCCGGTATGTCCGCGACACGCTGGCGGGAGCCGGCTATGACCCGATAGTGACCGGAGACCCGGAGGAGGCGCTCCGGCTGGTGGATGAAGCGCGGCCGCAACTGGCGCTGCTGGACCTCATGCTTCCGGGGATTGAAGGCATCCAGCTGATGCAGGACATCCTGGCGGCGGCGGACCTGCCGGTCATCTTCCTGTCCGCCTACGGACGGGAGGACCTGATCGCCAGGGCCTTCGACATGGGGGCCGCCGACTACATGGTCAAGCCCTTCTCGCCCACGGAGCTGGCGGCGCGGATCAGGTCAGCGCTGCGCCGCCGCACGGCGGCCGATCCGTCGAAGCCGTACCTGCTGGGCGATCTGACCATCGACTATGCGGAGCGGCGGGTGACGCTTGCCGGCTGGCCGATCCCGCTGACGCCAATTGAGTACCGGATGCTGGCGGAGCTCTCGGCCAACGCCGGGCAGCTGATGACCTACCAGCGCCTGCTGGACCGGGTGTGGGGAGAGTGGGGCACCGGCGACCTGCGCCCCATGCGGACCATAGTGAGCAAGCTCCGCCGCAAGCTGGGCGAAGACATGGACAACCCCACGTACATCTTTACGGAGCCTCGACTTGGCTACCGGATGCCCAAGGGAACGTAAGGGAACGGGGCTTCCGCCGGACGCGCGAGGGCCGTCCGGCGCGTCCGGTTGCGGGGGAGGTTTTGGGGCGGTGGCGAGCGAGGTTGTCGGGGAGTTTTGGGAAACCCCTCGGAAGGGGTTGCAAAGAGTAGCTTTTCTGTAGCTTTTCAGATATAATGTTAGAGGTGATTGGCGCCGGTCTCGCGGGGCGGGGCCCAGATAGGAGAATCGGCGCCGGGAACCATGTGGATGCCGACTGAAGTCGGGCCACCGCCGCGCAGTAGATTCCGGAGCGCGGCCGCCGACTCACAGCAGTTCTGCTGTAAGTCGGGAAACTAGCGGTTCCGGTTTTTTCCGGGCGCCGGCCCGGCGGAATCGGGGCCGTCGAATACGGGGGACCGAGGGTCCCCGGGAGTGGAGTAGATACGATGACGGAGCTTCTTGAGGGAACTGTGGCCAAAGCCCAGTACGGCGCCGAAGATATCCAGGTACTCGAAGGCCTCGAGGCCGTGCGCCTTCGGCCGGGCATGTACATCGGGAGCACGGACGAGCGCGGGCTGCACCACCTTGTGTACGAGATCGTCGACAACGCGGTCGACGAGGCGATGGCCGGCTACTGCGACAAGGTGACGATCACCATCCAGGCCGACGGCTCCATGAAGATTGAGGACAACGGCCGCGGCGTGCCCGTGGAGAAGCACGCGGTGACGGGCGTCTCGACGGTGGAGACGGTGTTCACGAAGCTGCACGCGGGCGGCAAGTTCGGCAGCGGCAGCTACCAGGTGTCGGGCGGGCTGCACGGCGTGGGCGCGTCGGTGGTGAACTTCCTGAGCGAGTGGCTGTGGGTCGAGGTCAAGCGGGACGGCAGCCGCTACCGGCAGGAGTTCCAGCGCGGCCGGCCCGCGGCGCCGCTGGCGCAGGTGGGCAAGTCGAGCGTGCGCGGGACCATCGTCGGGTTCATGCCGGACGACCAGATCTTCTCGACCTGCACGTTCGAGTTCGACACGCTGGCGCAGCGGTTCAAGGAGATGGCGTACCTGAACCCCGGGCTCGAGATCGACCTGAAGAGCGATCTCGAGAACAAGCGGGTCAAGTACAAGTTCGAGGGCGGCATCAAAGAGATGGTTGGCGAGCTCAACCACGGCCGCGAGACGCTGCACGACGTCATCACCATCACGAAGTCGTCGGGGACGACGCAGGTCGCGCTGGCGATGCAGTACACGACGAACGTGCGCGAAGAGGCGCCGGCCTTCGTCAACTGCATCGCGACGATCGAGGGCGGGACGCACGTCACGGGGTTCCGGGCGGCGCTGACGCGGGCGCTGAACGACTACGCCCGCAAGCAGAAGCTGGTGAAGGACGACCAGAACAACTTCCAGGGCGAGGACGTCCGCGAGGGGCTGACCTCCGTGCTGTCGGTGAAGATGATCGACCCGCAGTTCGAGGGGCAGACGAAGGGCAAGCTGGGCAACGCGGAGATCAAGCCCGTCGTCGAGTCGATCGTGGCGGAGCAGCTGACGATCTACCTGGAGGACCACCCGACGGACGCGAAGCGCATCGTCGAGCGGGCGTCGCTGGCGCAGAAGGCGCGGGAGGCGGCGCGGAAGGCGCGGGAGCTGGTCATCCGCAAGAATGCGCTGGACGGCAACGGGCTGCCGGGCAAGCTGGCGGACTGCTCCGAGAAGGACCCGGAGAAGTCCGAGATCTTCATCGTCGAGGGTGAGTCGGCAGGCGGGTCGGCGAAGATGGGGCGTGACCGCTCGTTCCAGGCCATTCTGCCGCTGAAGGGCAAGATCCTGAACGTGGAGAAGGTGCTGTACCCGCAGGGCCGCCAGAAGGTGGAGATGAACGGCGGCAACGGGAACGGCGACGGCTCCAAGCTGGCGTACCAGGCGGAGAAGACGCGGCTGGAGAAGCTGCTCTCGCACGAGGAGATCCGCGTGCTGATCACGGCGATCGGCGCGGGGTTCGGCGAGGACTTCGACGAGAAGAAGCTGCGCTACCACCGCGTCATCATCATGACGGACGCGGACGTGGACGGCTCGCACATCCGTACGCTGCTGCTCAACTTCTTCTTCCACAACATGCCGGCGCTCATCCGCAAAGGGTACCTGTACATCGCGCAGCCACCGCTGTACCGCATCGGGCAGGGGCGGAACGTGCGGTACGTGTACACCGAGGGCCAGATGGAAGCCGAGATGAAGAAGATGGAGGGCAAGCGGGGCGTCAGCCTGCAGCGGTACAAGGGCCTGGGCGAGATGAACCCGGACCAGCTGTGGGAGACGACGCTTGACCCCTCGCAGCGCACGCTGCTGCAGGTGAACATGCGGGACGTGGCCGACATGCTGGACCACGACGACCGCGAGGACCGGGACGACGACGAGGACTGGGAGGACGCCGTGCAGCTCGTGGCGGCGGAGTTCGACCGGCTCATGGGCGCGGAAGTGGCGCCTCGGAAGTCGTTCATCATGGAGTACGCGAAGAGCGTCCGCAACCTCGACGTGTAGCGGACCGGTTGGAGGCGGCCTGTCAACGAATCGACAGGGCCAGTAGATACAAGGGAGTCTTTACCATGGAGACAGAAGACCGAGCCAGAATTGACGAGTTGTGGCATTCCACCAAGCCCAGCAGCTGGGGCAAGGGCAAGCACGCGAGAGAGAGGCTCATGCTGCACGACATCCTGCTGAGGGATGAGCGGGTCAAGGCCATATCGGAGAGCACCTTCCTGCAGCCTGTCGTCCCGCTGAAGCGGGGGCTGAAGCTGTGGGGCTACCACGACGACCGCGGGGTGGCCGTCGCCACCGACCGGCGGGTCCTGTTCCTGAAGCACCGGATGGTGGGCGGGAACATCGCCGTCGAACTGCCGTACAAGTCGCTGACCGCGATGGCCGAGACGGGCGGCGGCTTCCTGTCCGAGGGCGTGATCATCGTCCGCCACAAGGACGGTTCCTGGAAGATCACGCAGGTGAGCCCGGAGTCGGCGCAGGTCAAGTTCTCCGACGCCGTCAAGCAGCACGCACACTCCCTGGAAGGGACGCTGTCCCCGTTCTAGCGAAGACGCCCGAATCAACGGGCGCTCGATACACCCGGAGGTAACGGAACATGACCACCAGCCCAGGCAACATCGGCAACGTAGAGCCCCGGCGGATAGACGAGGAGCTGCGGGCTTCGTATCTCGACTACGCGATGAGCGTCATCGTGGCGCGGGCGCTGCCGGACGTGCGCGACGGCCTGAAGCCCGTGCAGCGGCGCATCCTGTACGCGATGGACGAGCTGGCCATGCGGCCGGGCTCGGGGTACAAGAAGAGCGCGCGGCTCGTGGGCGAGGTGCTGGGGAAGTACCACCCGCACGGCGACGCGTCGGTGTACGACGCGCAGGTGCGGATGGCGCAGGCGTTCACGATGCGCTACCCCATGGTCGACGGGCAGGGAAACTTCGGCTCGATCGACAACGACCCGCCGGCGGCGATGCGGTACACGGAGGCGCGGCTGGCGGCGATCGCGACCGAGATGCTGCAGGACATGGACCGCAACACGGTCGACTTCTCGCCGAACTTCGACGACTCGCTGAACGAGCCGAGCGTGCTGCCGGCGCGGCTGCCGTTCCTGCTCGCCAACGGGGCGTCGGGGATCGCGGTCGGCATGGCGACGTCGATCCCGCCGCACAACCTGCGGGAGCTGTGCGACGCCATCACCCACATGATCGACAACCCGGACGCCACCGTCGACGACGTGATGAAGCACATCCAGGGGCCGGACTTCCCCACGGGCGGCATCATCATGGCGGGGCAGGGGAAGGCCAACGTCCACGCCGCCTACCAGACGGGCAACGGGCGCATCCTCATGCGGGGCAAGGCGGACATCGAGGCCATCGGCCGCAACGGCGACCGGAGCCAGATCGTCATCACGGAGATCCCCTACCAGCTCAACAAGGCGAGCATGGTGGAGAAGATCGCGCAGCTTGCCCGGGACCGGAAGATCGAGGGCATCAGCGACGTGCGGGACGAGTCGGACCGGCAGGGGCTGCGGGTGGTCGTCGAGCTTCGGACGGCGGCGGACCCGGTGTACGTGCTGAGCAACCTGTACGAGCAGACGCCGCTGCAGATGGCGTACAACATGAACATGCTGGCGCTGGTGGACGGGCAGCCGCAGGTGCTGACCATCCGCGACATCCTGCACCACTACATCGAGTTCCGCGTCGACGTGGTCACGCGGCGGGCGCAGTTCGACCTGAACAAGGCGAAGGACCGCGACCACATCCTGGAGGGGCTGCTCAAGGCGATCGACAACCTGGACGAGGTCATCGCCATCATCCGGGGGTCGGACGACGCGGAGGCAGCGCGGAACAACCTCATCACGCGCTTCGACCTAACGCAGATTCAGGCGCAGGCCATCCTGGACATGCAGCTTCGGCGGCTGACGGCCCTCGACAACCTGCGGCTGGAGGAGGAGCACGCGGAGCTGACGACGCAGATCGCAGGGCTGGAGGCGCTGCTGGCGGACCCGGGGCTGGTTCGGGGCGAGGTGAAGCGCGAGAACCTGGAGCTTCGGAAGAAGTACGGCGACCGGCGCCGGACGGAGGTCCGCCCGGAGGAGGCGCGGCGCCTCACGCGCGACGAGCTGGTCGCGCACGCGGACATGATCGTGACACTGACCAACAACGGGTACACCAAGCGGACGAGCCTGAGCACGTACCGGCTGCAGCATCGCGGTGGCAAGGGCAAGGTCGGCATGCGCAAGACGACCGAGGACGACGACATCCGGCTCACGCTGGTGTGCGACACCAAGGACACGGTCCTGTTCTTCACGGACGCGGGCCGTGTGTACTCCCGCAAGTGCTACGACATCCCGGAGCCGAGCGGTCGCGTCACGCGAGGCACGCCCATCGGTGTGCTCATCCCCGCCATGCAGGACGACGAGAGCGTCACGTCGGTTGTCGCGCTCTCGGAGTTCGGGCAGGAGGGGTACCTGGTGATGGCGACGCAGCAGGGCGGCATCAAGCGGGTGCCGCTGGTGCGATTCGCGCGCATCCGCAGCAGCGGAATCATTGCGATGGACCTGAGGGAGGACGACCACCTGGTCTCGGCGCGGAAGGCCATGGACGGCGACGAGGTGATGGTGGTGACGCGGCAGGGCAAGAGCGTGCGCTTCTCCATCGACGAGCTGCAGGTGCGGTCGCGGACGGCGGGCACGGTGCGGGCCATCCGGCTGCGGCCGGAGGACTACGTGCTGGCGATGGACATCGTCGCGCCGGAGGGCAAGCTGCTGCTCATGAGCGAGAACGGCTACGGCAAGCTGACCACGCTGGACGGCGACACCTCCAACAACAGCTTCCGCGCCCAAAAGCGGGGAGGCTACGGCCTGACGGCCTACCCCGCCGACGAGAAGACGGGCCCGCTGGCGGCGGCGCTCATCGTGAAGGGGTCTGAGGACCTGGTAGTGTCCACGTCGCAGCCGAACGTGATCCGACTGACGGTGAGCGAGGTACGCGAGAAGGGCCGCTACGCGCGCAGGGGCGTCAGCGTGGTGGACGTCGAGGACTACCGGGTGACGTCGATGGCGATCCTGACGCCGGCAGAGGCTGAGGCGAGCGAGAATGCAGCGCCACAGCGGCCGTCGCGCCGGGGCGCAGGCGCTACCGACGCCGAGGCCAAGCCGGCGGCACGGCGCAGGCCGCGCCCGCCGCACGGGCAGGCGGCCTCGGACATCGAGGACGCGGCGGCGGGGGCCGAGCAGCTCGGCATGCCGCTGGAGGACCAGGGGCTCGATCCGGACGATGCGGAGTTCTCCGACTCCGAGGAGGACGAGGACGACCTGGAGGTCGACGACCTCGCGGAGGATGACGACGCTGAGGAGGACGAGGACTAGCCTCGCACCAAGGCTGAGCATGGAGAGAGCGGCGCGCCGGGGGGGGGCCGCGGGTGGTTTTTGCTCCCCCACAGCGGGGGGGTATCATTTGGGGTAGTAAAAGAAACGGGGCCCCCCGCA
>JAPPNT010000131.1:7454-22869 GCA_028873745.1 Chloroflexota bacterium
CCTCGCACCATGGCTTAGCTTGGTGAGAGCGGCGCTCCGGTGGGGCGCCGCTCTTCTTTTGCGCTCCGCCACTGCGGGCTGCTAGCATTGCGGCATGACTACGAACGGGAGCCACCGGATCAAGGCGGTGTTTTTCGACCTGTACAACACGCTGGCGCGGTTCTGGCCGCCTCGCGAGGAGATACAGGCGCAGGCGTGCGCGGAGTTCGGGTACACGGTGACGGCCGAGGGCATCGCTCGGGGGTATCTGCGGGCGGACGCGTTCATGTCCCGCGAGAACGCGCGGGGGCAGGTGCAGCGGCGCTCGGCGGCGGAGCAGCTCGCGTTCTTCACGGAGTACGAGCGGCTCATCCTGGAGGGCGCGGGCGTCGAGGCGCCGCCGTCGGTGGCGGGGCGCATCTGGGAGCGGGTGCGGGAGATCCCGTACGGCATGGCGCTCTTCGACGACGTGGGCGACACGCTGCCTCGGCTGCGGGCTTCGGGGTACGTAGTGGGCGTGATCACGAACATGGCGTCGACGGGGGCGCAGGTGGCGAGCGACCTAGGGCTCGACGCGTGGACGGACTTCGTGGTGACGTCGGGCGAGGTGGGCATCGGGAAGCCGCACCCGCCGATCTACCTGGCGGCGCTGGCGCGGGCAAACGCCGGGCCGTCGGAGACGGTGATGGTGGGGGACTCGGTGACGGGCGACGTGGAGGGCTCGATGGCCGTCGGCATCGCGCCGGTGTACATGAACCGGTACCCGGACGTACCGCCGGAGGAGGCGCCGCCGGAGTGGGTGCCGACGGTGCACGACCTCGCGGGGGTGGAGGGGCTGTTGCGGGGCGGGTGGTAGGGCGGGGACGCCCTTCGACAAGCTCAGGACGGGGTCAGGGCGAACGGGTTGGGTTGTGCGGAGGGTGTTGAGGGCGGGGTTTCTGGGCACCGGCTTTCGCCGGTGAAACGGGGGGCGAGCCGTTCGGAGGGTCAGGGCGAACGGGTTGGGCTACCCTGCGGCGTCCTTGCAGATGACGGCGTGGGAGCCGTCGTTGTTGGTGTGGACGGGGTAGGCTGTGCCCTGATGGGAGAAGAGGAGCTTGTAGCCGGGAGTGAGCACCTGCGCGTAGGCAAACCCCTCTTGCGGGCACCCCAGGCTGGCGTCGGACCATGTCACGCCCGACGCGCTGTCCAGCGCAAACGCGGCCTCCGCTGCACCTAGCTCTTTCGCCAGCAGGGCGCGGGCCGCAGCCTGAACCGGCTCCGGCGCGCCGCTGCTCCCCTTCGTTTCCGGCGCCACGGCTGCCTCCGGCATCTCCGTGTTCTCGCAGACGACGGCGTGGGAGCCGTCGACGTTGGTGTGGACGGCGTAGACTGTGCCGTCGCGGGAGAAGAGGAGCTTGTAGCCGGGCGTGAGCACCTGCGCGTAGGCAAAGCCTTCCTGCGGGCATCCCAGGCTGGCGTCGGACCATGTCACGCCCGACGCGCTGTCCAGCGCAAACGCCGTTTCCGCCGCCCCTAGCTCTTTCGCCAGCAGGGCGCGGGCCGCAGCTTTGACTGCCTCCGGCGCGCCGGCGGGGCCCTCCGCCACCTCGGGTGTCACGGAGGGAGCGGCTGGCTCCGGTGTGGGGGCCGGCGCAGGGGCATCGGGCGCGGCGGGGACGGCGGCTGTCGCCGGACTCTCGGCGTCGTCACCGCAGGCGGCGAGGAGGACAAGGGCCGCTGCGAGCGTGAGCGCCAGACGCACCATGCGCTACGCCGCCGGGACCTGCATGCGGGTGTAGATGCGCCGCGCGTTGCCCTCGAAGATGGCGTGGCGGTCCTCGTCGGTGAGCCAGTCAATGCGGTCTATGTACTGCTTGGTGTCGTTGAGGGCGCGGCCAGTGACGGGGTCCTTGACGGAGCCGTTGGCGGGCTTGTCAGTGCCGAAAATGCAGCGGTCGACGCCGACGACGCGGATGAGGAGCTCCATCGCCTCGCCGTCGTAGAGGACGGTGTCGTAGTAGAGGCGGCGCATGGACTCGTCGAAACTCTCCCAGTTGGCCTCGGGCTCGCGCTGCTGGGAGTTCATGCGGAAGGCGCGGCCGCGGCCGGCCTGGTAGGGGATGTAGCCGCCGCCGTGGCCGATGATGATCTTGAGGTCGGGGAAGTCGCGGAAGACCTGCGGGGAGCGGATGAGGGCCCACGCGGCGACGGCCTCCTCCTCGACGAAGTAGCCGAGCTCGGGCTCGCGGGAGAAGCGGAAGGGGCCGCCGTGGACGAGGGCGGGGACGTCGAGCTCGACCATCTTCTCGTAGAGCGGGTACCAGTACTCGTCGCCCATGTGCGGGGTCTCGAGGGAGCCCTCGCCGGGGTCGGGGTTGATCTTGAGGCCGACCATCCCGAGCTCCAACACGCAGCGCTCGAGCTCCTCGATGCAAAAGGAGATGGGCTGGCCGGCGGCCTGGGGGATGGCGCAGGTGCCGACGAAGCGCTCCGGGTGGAGCTTCACGCAGCGGGCGATCATGTCGTTGACGCCCTGGGTGATGCGGAGGACGACGTTCTCGCGGCGGTCGCCGGTGGGGACGGCCCAGGGGCGGGGCGACACGATCTGCAGGTCCGTGCCGACCTCCGAGACCTCGGCGATGTGGGGGACGAGGCTCTCCTCGATGCGCTCGTCGGAGATGTCGGGGGCGGTGGGGCGCGGGAGGGCGCCGGAGCCGCTGGAGAGGGAGCGGAAGTAGTTGTAGTACTCGACCGGGCCAGTGATGTGCGCGTGGGCGTCAATGTTCATGGCGGTCCCTCCGTGGTGAGTGGGGGTAGTGTACTACAGGGTTGGGGGGAGTGGGCTTGCGATGGGCGCGCCCTGCGACAGGCTCAGGGCGAACGGAGTGTGGGTTCCTTCAGCACGAACGGGGGCGGCCTCGCCCCTGGACTCCGGCTTTCGCCGGAGAAACATGGGGTTAGCGGATGCGGCGGGGGGCGCCTCCTCTGACTTCTATGGGGAGCTGGACGCCGAGGCCCAGGTCTTTGGCTTTGCGGAGGACTACGCCGGCGGCGGCGGTGTCTTCCATTGCTACGCCGAGGCCGTTGAAGAGGGTGATGGCGTCGCGGCTGGGGCGGTGGCCGGCGAGGCCGGTGACGAGGTGGCGCATCTCCACGGCCTGGCTCCACTGGAACTGGCCTCGATCCTCGGCGAGCATGAGCTCTCCGCACTCGACCTTCGCCTGGGCGACGCTCTCGACGACGACGACATCGCAGCGGCCGACGGTGTGCTCGTCGATCTCGCGGCGGCCGGGGGTGGTGGCGCCGATGGCGTTGATGTGGGCGCCGGGGGAGAGCCACTCGGCGGCAAAGACGGGGTCGCGGGAGCCAGTCGCGGTGACGATGACATCGGAGCCGGAGATGCACTCCTCGCCGGTCTCGACGGCGACGGCATCGAGGGCGAGGTCGTTGCGAAGCTCCTCGGCGAAGCCCTCGCGGTTCTCGGCGGTGCGGGTGTAGACCTTGACCTTCGTGATGGGGCGGACGGCGCAGATGGCCTCGATCTGGGCCTTCGCCTGGAGGCCGCTGCCGATGACGCCGATGGTGCTGGCGTCGTCGTTCGCCATGTACTTCGTCGCAAGGCCGGCAACGGCGCCGGTGCGGATCTCGCTGAGGACGCGGCTTTCGACGATGGCCTCGAGGGTGTGCTGGCTGGTGGAGAAGGCGAGGACGAGGTTGACTCCGCCGCCGTAGGTCTTGAAGCCGTAGGTGTCAAAGCCAGGGGAGCTGCCGATCATGAGGCGCTGTCGGCCGCCGGGGTAGAAGAGGGTCTGGCGCACGAGACTGCCGCCGAGGCCCTGAGCCTCGTGGCGGAAGGCGTCCTCCATCGCCTGGATGCACTCGTCCATGGGGAGGAGCTCCCGGACCTGCTCGTTGTCGATGTAGATGGCCATGGGTTTCCTCCTGTGTGGGGGCGTTGGTGGGGAGTGCCCCCATCCTAGCCTTCCCCCGCTCTCGGGGGAAGGGACTGGGGGTGGGGGTTCTGTTGGGGTTGTTGCCTCACCCCTGGGCTCCGGCTTTCGCCGGAGAAACGCGCTGGGTGGGGGCAACGGCGACGGCCATTCCCCTGCCCCTCTGGATTCCCGCCTGCGCGGGAATGACGGGGTGGGAGGCTTGGCCCTTCGACAGGCTCAGGGCGAACGGCGTTTGTGGTGTCTCAGGGCGAGCAGGCGTACCCTGCTCCACCGCCCTCTGGGCTCCGGCTTTCGGCGGAGAAACGCGCTGGGTGGCTATTTGATGAAGCCGTGCTCTCGGTACCAGCGTTCTGCGCCGGGGTGGAGGGGGACGTCGAGGGGGGTGGCGTCCGTCTCCGTGCCTATCTGCTCGATGCCGGTGAAGCTGCGCTCCTCCCAGCGGATGAACTCGGCGCGCTCGGCGATGGCGGCACAGACTTTGTAGGCCATCTCGTCGGGGAACGAGGCGCGGGTGTAGAGGGGCCAACCGCTGTAGTCGATGGTGCGGACGTCGGCGTCGAGGAGCGGGTAGCGATCCTTCGGCAGCACGACGGTGCGCCAGCCGATGGCTTCCATCTTCGCCAGAATCTCGTCCTCCAGCTGCAGCGGCTTCATGCCGTGCTCGAGCGCGGTGTCGAGCCACGTGGGGATGCCCTCGTCGAAGACGATGTCGATGGTGCCATCGCGGATGCCGTCGAGGCGGCGGGAGTCGCCGGGCGGGCCGTTGAGCTGCAGGCTGCCGCCCCACGCCTCGAAGTCGGCGAGGGTGAAGCCGTAGAGGGGCAGGAGCTGGTCGAGCAGGACGCGCGTCGAGTGGGTGGCGTCCTCGCGGACGGAGACGCGGACGGGCATGCGCCGCTCGGCGACCTCGGCGAGGGAGGTGACGCCGAGCCTCGGCTGGACGGCGGCGACGACGCGGTCCCAGGACGGGTAGGAGGCGACGACGCGGACGGGCAGGGGCTGTGTGTAGAGGCCGGTGCCGCGGTACGCCTGCGTCAGCATGGCGGAGGGGTTGACGAAGGCGAGGTCGAGGTCGCCCTTCGCGACGGCGTGGGCGAGGGCGGGAGAGCCGGGCGCCATGCGGAGGGCGGGGGTGAAGGCCTCGCCGGAGCCGTTGCCGATGACGATGGAGACGTCGCGGTCCTCGTAGTACTTGATGCTCGGGTCGCCGGCGATGCCGAGGGCGATCTCCCACAGCATCTTGCTGCGCTGGAACTGGGCGCCCCTTGGGAGTTGCTCCGCCATGGTGTGCCTCCTTTGGCTGTGGTCGGCATTTGGGCCATCGTTGGGAGCGAGTGGATACTAGCCCTGCGAGGTGTCCTTCGACAAGCTCAGGGTGAGCGGAGGGTGGATTCCGTCCGCTGCCTCCGCAGCGGGCCTTCGCGGGAATGACGAGGGTGGGGGGTCAGGGCGAACGGCCTCACTCCAACCCACGCACCTGGGTACCGGCTTTCGCCGGTATGACGGGGGTGTAGGGCGAGCGGAGTGCATGTTAGCCCAGAAGCCAGCCGAAGGCCGCATCGGTGAGCTGAAAGAGGAGGGAGGCTACCACGAGGACCACCGCGACGAGGAAGATGAGTCGCGTCAGGGTCCATTTGTTGTCCAGGGGCTGGCGGGTACGCTCCTCGATCTCGGCGGGCATGAGGTTGAGGATCTCGCGGGCGGCGACGGCGTCCTCCTCCCAGGTGTCGAGGGCGTAGGGGATGTTGGCGGTGAGGCCCCAGAGGCCCGGGCCGGCGCCGACAGAGCGGAGCATGCAGCGGATGCCTTCGGCCTCCAGGCGGGTCGCGGCCATGCGTGCCAGCGGCTCGCTCTGGTAGACCTCGAGGGTCACGGTCTTTTGGCCGTCGCGGTGTCGGTATTCGTCCATCGTCAGGGCTTTCCGTTGCGAATTCCATTCGCCGATGGGCCGACGAGCGACGCAGCGAGCGCCGTCGAGACCCCGGCTCAGATTGACATGGTACGGGCAAATCCCTATGATGAATAGTGCCCGTACCCAGGGGCATCGTTAAAAGCTTGGACGAAAGGCAGGTGACGAAATGTCATCTATGGTTTGGATTGTCATTCTTTTGCTTTCCGTCCTGGCGGCCCTGGGCATAGGGGCGATGGTGACGTTCTGGACCCGGAACGCATTTTTGGGGAAGCGGCTCCAGGAGTCTGAGCACAAGGCACAGTCTGTCCTGGAAGACGCGGAACGCCAAAAGGCCAGCATGCTGCTGGAGGCCAAGGAAGAGACCCTCAAGGCCCGCACCTCGGCGGAACAGGAGATCCGGGAGCGGCGCGGCGAGGTCCAGCAGCAGGAGCGCAGGCTGGCAAACCGGGAAGAGAACCTGGAGCGCAGGTTCAGCACACTCGAGGGACGGGAGCAGGGGCTCGCCGACCGCGAGAAGGCGCTGGACACGGCGCACGGGGAAGTGGAGCAGCTCAAGCAACAGCAGCAGGCGCAGTTGGAGGCCACCGCGGGCCTGACGGTCGCGGAGGCACACGAACAGGTCGTTCGGAAGGCCGAAGACGAAGCGAGGCACGAGCTCACCCGCAAGTACTGGGAACTGGAACAGCAGTACAAGGACGAAGCGGACGAGAATGCCCGCAAGTACGTGGTAATGGCCATTGAGCGCCTGGCCGCTGACGTAGTTGCCGAGTCCACAGTCACCACCGTCCCGTTGCCCAACGATGAGATGAAGGGTCGTCTCATTGGCCGCGAGGGACGCAACATTCGCGCGCTGGAGCAGGCGACGGGCGTCGACCTCATCGTCGACGACACGCCGGAGGCGGTCACGCTGTCGTGCTTCGACCCCATCCGGCGGGAGATCGCCCGGATCGCGCTGACCAAGCTGATAGTCGACGGCCGCATCCACCCGGCCAGGGTCGAGGAGATGGTGGAGAAGGCCCGCCAGGAGATGGACAAGACGCTCCGGGAGGCGGGCGAGCAGGCGGTGTTCGAGGCGAACGTGCGGGGGCTGCACCCGGAGCTGATCAAGCAGCTGGGGCACCTGCGGTTCCGCACCAGCTACGGCAGCAACGTGCTCAAGGAGAGCGTGCTTGCCAGCCGCATCGCGGCGATGCTGGCCGCGGAAGTCGGGGCGAACGTCGAGGTGTGCAAGGCGGGCGCGCTGCTGCACGACATCGGCAAGACGCTGACGCACGAGATAGAGGGGCCGCACGCGGACATCGGCGGCGAGGTTGCCGAGAAGTACGGCGTGCCGGAGCCGATCCGCCGGGCCATCGAGGAGCACCACGACCACGACAAGACAACGGTGGAGGCGTTCATCGTCTCGGCGGCGGACGCCATCACGTCATCGCGCCCCGGCGCGCGCAGCGACACGGTGGAGGCGTACATCAAGCGGCTGCAGGACCTGGAGGAGGTCGCCAAGGGCTTCCAGGGCGTCGAGAAGGTCTTCGCCATCCAGGCCGGGCGCGAGGTGCGCGTCATGGTAAAGCCGGAGCAGATCACGGACGAGGAATCGGCGGTCCTTTCGCGGGACATCGCCAAGAAGGTCCAGGAGTCACTGGTCTATCCGGGCCAGATCAAGGTGAT
This sequence comes from Chloroflexota bacterium, assembly GCA_028873745.1. Taxonomy (GTDB): domain Bacteria; phylum Chloroflexota; class Dehalococcoidia; order Lucifugimonadales; family UBA1127; genus UBA1127. Next base: position 14,946 of record JAPPNT010000131.1, read on the forward strand.
GGTGGTCAGGGAGACCAGAAGCGTCGAGTACGCGAAGTAGGTGAAAGGCCCCGCCGGCATCGGCGGGGCCTTTTGCTGCGCAGCGGTTTGCCCTTCGACAGGCTCAGGGCGAACGGGGGGTGGATTCCCGCCTTCGCGGGAATGACGTTCGGGGTACGCGGGGGCGCGAAGGCCGATGGGCGCAAGGTTCCTGGATACCGGCTTCCGCCGGTAAAACGGGGGCAAAGGAGAAATTGTGTCCGCGCTTGTTGATTTGCACATGCATACTACGGCTTCCGACGGGACGCTGTCGCCGACGGAGCTTGTCCGCGTGCTGGGGCGGACGTCGCTGCGGCTCGTGGCCATCACGGACCACGACTCTCTGGAAGGCATCGCCGAGGCCAAGCGCGAGCTGGCCAATCACCCGCAGATCACCCTCATCACGGGCATCGAGCTCTCGTCGGACGACGGGGACAGCGAGGTGCACGTGCTGGGCTACCACATGGACGAGTCGGACGCGGAGCTGCACGAAGTGCTCGCGGCCTTCCACCGCAACCGCGAGGGGCGCGGCGAGCTGATGGTCGCCAAGCTGAACGAGCTCGGCTTCGACATCTCGTGGGAGCGCGTGGTGGAGATCGCGCAGGGCGGGGTCATCGCGCGGCCGCACGTGGCGCGGGCGCTGATGGAGAAGGGCTACGTGTCAGCGATGTCGGAGGCCTTCGACAAGTACATCGGCCGCGGCATGCCGGCGTACATCGAGCGGGAGAAGATGACGCCGCAGGAGGCCGTGGCGCTGATCCGCCGGTTCGGCGGGGTGCCGGTGCTGGCGCACCCGACGTACACGCACAACCCGCCGGCGCTGGTGGCGTCGCTGGCCGAGGTTGGGCTGGCGGGCATGGAGGTCTACTACAAGAATTACTCGCCGGAGGTGGTGTCGGAGCTGAAGGCGCTGGCGGACCGCCACGGCTTGCTGGCGCTCGGGGGCAGCGACTACCACAACAACGGGGAGTCGGACGAGGTCATGCCGGGGCTGGTGGGGCCGCCGGAAGAGAACGGGCAGCGGCTGCTGGAGATGGGGCCGGGGTAACGGGGGGCTAAGCGCCGGACGCGCCTCGCACTGCGGCCACGATACGCGAGTCTCTCAACTGCGAGCGGCTCTGCCCAGCATCTTGACACCAACTATGGAAGGTATCATGGTGTCTCTATGAGAACTACTCTGACCATAGACAATGACATTGTCGACTCCCTGAAGGAGCGGGCGAGACTCCAGGGCCGCCCGTTCAAGCAGGTGGTGAACGATGCCCTGCGACGCGGGCTTTCACAGACTTCCGAGGAGGAGCGGCCTGAGTTTCGGGTCGAGCCGATGGAAGGCGGCATTCTCCCGCACCTCAAACACCTCACGCCAAAAGAGATCCTGGATGAGCTATCGATTCAGGACTACCTTGAGAAGGAAGCCAGGAGCGAGAAGAACACCGGATGATCATCCCGGACATCAACCTCCTGGTGTACGCCTACGATCCGGAAGCGTCCCGCCATAACAGCGCCCGCCAGTGGTGGGAAGGGCTGGTGAACGGCTCGGAGCCAGTCGGATTACCGTGGGCAGTCATCGTCGGTTTCGTGCGGCTGGTGACCAATGCCTCCGCCGTATCCCATCCAATGACCCCACAGCGCGCCATCGACCACGTCGAAGAATGGCTCTCATACTCACACATTGCACCGCTGGACCCCGGCCCCCAACACCTCGCGAATTTCAGGCGGGCGCTTGCGCTTACGGGCACGGGCAGAAACCGCGTACCGGACGCCCACATCGCCGCCCTGGCGCTGGAGCACGGAGCGGCAGTCCACTCCAACGACTCGGATTTTGGGCGATTTCCGGGCCTTCGCCGACGCAACCCGCTCTAGTCCCCCCGACTACTCCCCCACGCTGTCCGGCCTTGCGCCCTCGATGTAGTGGGTGTGCTCCGCGGAGTAGGGGTCCAGGCCGGGGAAGAAGACGAGGAGGTGGGCTTCGTCTTGGCCCGTTACTTTGAAGGCGTGTTGGGCTCCTGGGGGGATTACTACGGTGTGATCGGGGCCCACGGTGTGCGTTTCGCCGTCCAGCTTGACCTCCAGCGTGCCCTCGAGGACGACGATGAGCTCGTCCATGGTGTGGGTGTGGAGGGGGGCGCCGGCGCCGGGCTCGGCGGTGTTGACGCTGAGGGTGCTGCTGACGCCCTGCTCGTGGCCGGCGATGTCGAACTTGCGGTAGCCGGGCCGCCACGGGGTCTCGGGGGCGTGCGAGTGGTTGATGATCGGCATGTCGTCCTCCCGGCGGCGCCCGTCGTTACGGGCAGCCTGAATCGATTGCTGTTCGAGGGCCATTGTACCGCCCCTATGCTACACTCGCCCTCTACTCATTCGCCGGGAGGCAAGCATGACTACGGCCAACCCTGACCGCATTTCGCGCTCGTTCACCATCGAGGGCACCGCCGAGATCCTAGGCGGGATGAAGAAGCAGGCCGAGGCCCGCGGCTTCACCATCATGTGCGACGAGGGCCCGCCGATGGGCGAGAACACCGCGCCCTCGCCGATGACCTACTTCGCCGTGTCCATCCTGTTCTGAGAGATGACGCAGCTTGAGCGGTACGCTCAGATGATGAAGGTGGAGCTGGGAAGCGTCAGGGCGAGCATCGCGTACTCGGTGACGGCGGAGGGCTCGGTGCTGGCGCAGACGGTGCGGGCGCGGGCCGACAGGATCGCCATCCACTACGACGTCGAGTCGCCGGACACGCCGGAGCGCGTCGCCGGGTTGATGCGGAACGCACGCAACGGGTGCTTCGCGCGGCAGTCGATCGGGCGGCCGGAGCTGTTCGAGGACACGGCGACGCTGAACGGCGAGGTCTTCGACATGGACGACTACCCCGCGCCGGTTGGGGGGTAGGGGCAGAGAATCAAGGTGCTATGCCAGCGCGCAACACTCGAGTGGCCGTTCCATTCTCTCCAGACTTGCTGGGGTGCAGTGCAGTAAGTGACCTAGATTCTGCTCTTGGTCGGTGACGTGCCCAAGAGATGCCAGCCGACATGGCTAAGTGTTATCATGAGCTTGACCTTGTTGTGCCTATGGGCCATACTTTGTTTTGGCTTTCGTTATGGTTTCGGATTTGGGGGATGCCATGAGTGCAACGTTGGAGAGCGAGTTCGACTACTACCTGGCCCACAAAGAAGAGTTGGTCAAGAAATACAGTGGTCGTGTGATTGCACTCAAGGACGGGGAAGTCCTCGGTGTATACGATAGCGAACTGGATGCCTTGACTGCACTCCAGAATGCTCATGAACTTGGTACATTCCTCATTCAGAGGGTCCTAGAGGGAGATGCCGCAGTCACCCAGACATTCTACTCTCCGGCGGTGTTCTCATAGTTCAGGCGCCCCGGCCAAGAAGCTTTACCACTAGAAGTAGTGGCATTACGAGAGTCCTGCAGAACGAGTGCCACGTTTCCATGGCTTGGGACCCAAAGGGAGGAGACCAGCGACCTCCCATGACACCCTTTACCGCCATTTGGGACACGGGTGCTACTAGTTGTATGATCACTCAGGCGGTAGTTGATGCTTGTGGATTGACTCCCACGGGAATTACAGAAGTCCATCATGCCCATGGGTCATCCCGCGCAGAAGTGTACCTAGTGAATATCGGGTTACCAAATGGCGTTGCGTTCTCTGGAATTCCAGCAACAAGGGGAGTCTTGCCCGGTAACGCCGAAGTTCTCATCGGGATGGATATCATCACCACGGGTGACTTTGCGGTAACGAACCGTGACGGTAGGACTACGTTCTCATTTAGGGTGCCGTCGCAGGCTGACATCGACTTCGTCACAGAAGACACTTCAAACCGGGCAGAGCGTAGGTGCAAGAGAAGGACATAGCACCTTGGCGTTCGGCCAGGAGAACGATATGCCCACCGCGCGGGGAACGTTCGAGGTTGTCATGGGAGGAGACCCGCCTTTCCTGGAACAGGACGGGCTGACGCTGAACCGCAGCTTCGTGCACAAGGAGTTTGCCGGCGATATGGCCGGCACTTCGGAGGCACAGATGCTGGCGGCGTTCACGGCTACGCCCGGCTCGGCGGGGTACGTGGCCATCGAGCACTTCACGGGCTCGGTGGCCGGGAAGCAGGGTTCCTTCGTGATGCAGCACAGTGGGGTGATGAGCCAGGGCGACGCCCAGCTCTCGGTGACGATCGTGCCCGACTCGGGGGCCGGGGAACTGGCCGGCATCTCGGGGACGATGGAGATCGACAACGACGAGGGCGGGCACTCATACGTGCTGCACTACGAGATTGCGTGAAGGCAGCCCCGTCCGCCGCCTAAATCGCCGCCCGCGCTACAGCCATCCCGCGTGACGCAGCACCTCACGGGCCACCGCGCCGACCGGGCGGCCCGAACCGTTGTCGACGGAGAAGTCTTCCACGCGCGATCGGTCGAGGATGCTATCGAGTTCCGCCGCACGAGAAAGGGCCTGTTCCAGGAACATGCCGGGCTCCCGCACCCGAAGCCGCTCGTGCATCACCCCGACGGCCGCCGTCAGCCGGCACACGACGGGCTGGGCACCCGGGATAGCGGCCCGGTAGCGGTCGAGGTCTGCGCGGTCTTCGACCACCCTGGCGATGATGAGCCGGTCGGCCCCGGCGGCGACGTAGTTCGGCCAGACGGCGGCCAAGTTGGCGAAGGACAGCCGCGCGCCGTGCGGGTCGTGCCGGGGGTGCATGACGGCGAGGCCGTCGAGGTCAATGGCGGCGTGGGGGATACCTGCCTCGGTCAGCAGGTCGGAGGCTTCGTTGAGGACCGTCGTCTTTCCCGTTCCCAGGGACCCGGAGATGATGAGAAGGGGCACAATCGCTCCGGCCACCGCGTCCGCCCTCCGGCCTAGAAGCCCTCTTTGCAGCGGGTGCACCACCAGCGTAGGGCGTGGTCCTCGGCCTGGCCGGAGTTGACGACGACGTTGCGGTTGCTCTCGCACTTCTGGCAGTAGGGCATCGTGGGTTCGGGGCCGCGGCGGGAGCCCCGCTGCATGGAGCGCACGAACATGCGCACCAGCAGGTACGCGATGAGGACGACCAGGATCGCGATGCCTATTCGCAGCAAGTGACAACCTCCGGCTGCCGATGATACCCCATACGCGGCGGGGCTTCACACCCCCCTCCCGCGTACAGGGCACTGGATTCCGTCCGCTGTCCCTGCAGCGGGGCCTTCGCGGGAATGACGGGAGTGGGGGCAGGGTGGTCCTTCGACAAGATCAGGGCGAACGGGGTGGGGTGATTCGCGCATCCCCCTTGCGTGACCCCGCTGGATACCGGGTTGCGCCGGTAAAACGATGGGATTGCGCCCTTTGACGGGCTCAGCGTGAACGGGGCCGCTAGCGCTTGTCCAGCTTGAGGAGGGCGAGGAAGGCTTCCTGCGGGACCTCCACCTGGCCCACCATCTTCATTCGCTTCTTGCCCTCTGCCTGCTTCTCCAGCAGCTTCCGCTTGCGAGTGACGTCGCCGCCGTAGCACTTGGCGAGGACGTTCTTGCGCATGGCGCGGACGGTCTCGCGGGCGATGACGCGGCTGCCGACGGCCGCCTGCACGGCGACCTCGTAGAGCTGGCGGGGGATCAGCTTGCGTAGCTCGTCGACGAGGGCGCGGCCGGCGTCGTAGGCGTGGTCGCGGTGGACGACGAAGCAGAGGGCGTCGACGGGCTTGCTGTTGAGCAGGATGTCGAGCTTCACCAGGGGGCCCGCGCGGTAGCCGATGAAGGAGTAGTCGATGGAGGCGTAGCCCTGGGAGCGCGACTTGATGCGGTCGTAGAACTCGGCCAGCAGCTCCGCCAGGGGCAGCTCGAACTGGAGGAGCACGCGGGCGTCGTACATCGGGTTGCCGCCGTCGGCCGTGTTCATGGCGGGGGCGATGTACTCCATGCTCTTGAACGTGCCGCGGTTGCCCGTGAACAACTCCATCATGGTGCCGACGTAGCGGGACGGGGTGATGATGGTCATCTCCAGCCACGGCTCGCGGGCCTCCAGGTACTGGCCGGGCGAGGGCATCATGGACGGGTTGGCGACGGTCATCTCCTCGCCGCCGGGCATGACGACTTGGTAGGCGACGCCAGGCGACGTCGCGATGAGGTCGAGGCCGTACTCGCGCTCCAGCCGCTCCTGCACGATCTCCATGTGCAGCGGGCCGAGGAAGCCGCAGCGGAAGCCGAAGCCGAGGGCGGGGCTGCTCTCCGGCTCAAAGTTGAGGGCAGCGTCGTTGAGCTGCAGCTTCTGGAGCGCCTCCCGCAGGTGCTCGAAGGACTCGCCGTCGGAGGGATAGATGCCGGCGAAGACCATGAGCTTCTGGGGCTCGTAGCCGGGGAGCGGGGCGACGTTGGAGCGCTCGTCCAGCGCGACGGTGTCGCCGACGCGGCTGTCGCCGACGTTCTTGAAGCCCGTCGCGATGTAGCCGACCTGCCCGGCGCTGAGCTCGCTGACGGCCGTGAGGTCCGGGCGGAATACCCCGACCTCGACGGCCTCCGTGACCGTCTGCGAGCCGAGCATGCGGATGCGGTCGCCGCGCTTGACCGCGCCGTCGACGACGCGGACGTAGGCGATCACGCCCTTGTAGGAGTCGTACTCGGAGTCGAAGATGAGGGCGCGCAGGGGAGCGCCGTCGTCGAGGCTCGGCGGGGGGACGCGGTCGACGATGGCGACGAGGAGCCCCTCGACGCCGGTGCCGTCCTTGGCGGAGCAGAAGACGAGCTCGTCGCGGTCGAAGCCGAAGACCTGGACCATCTCCTCGGCGACGCGGTCGGGCTCGGCGGCGGGCAGGTCGATTTTGTTGATGACGGGGATGATGTAGAGATCGTGGCCGAGGGCGAGGTAGGCATTCGCCAACGTCTGGGCCTGGGCGCCCTGGGACGCGTCGACGACGAGCAGGGCGCCCTCGCAGGCGGCCAGCGCTCGGGAGACCTCGTAGCCGAAGTCGACGTGGCCGGGGGTGTCGATGAGGTTGAGCTGGTACTCGCGGCCGTCTGCGTGGACGTGGCGCATGCGGACGGCCTTGCCCTTAATGGTGATGCCGCGCTCGCGCTCCAGGTCCATGGTGTCCAGGAACTGGGCCTGCATCTGGCGCGGGTCGACGGTGCCCGTGTGCTCCAGCAGCCGGTCCGCGAGGGTGGACTTGCCGTGGTCAATGTGGGCGATGATGCAGAAATTGCGGATGTGTGCGGTGTCCATAGGGTTCCATCGTAGCATACGGGGCGTGGGGTGGGGGTGCGGATACCGGCCTGCGCCGGTATAACGGGGTGTTGGGCGCGGGGCGGCCCTTCGACAAGCTCAGGGCGAACGGGGTGGTTTCATGCGCTTCGCATCCGGTGTGTGCGGCAAGCGGCGGCCTGGATGTCTAACAAATATATCCGGGCGTTACGCTGCATACAGCAACTCCCGGCCCGCCTCCACGGACTCGCGGAAGTACGGGTTGACGATGGCGGAATGCATGACGAGGTCCACGGGCCGCCCGAATAGCTCCTGCAGCCCGAAGAGGAGATCGAAGTAGGCGTCGGCCCTGCCCGAAACCAAGTCCGGCTGGAACTCCACCAGGAAGTCGAGGTCGCTCTCGGGCCCGAACCGGCGGGCGTCGGTTGCGGAGCCAAATACGTCCAGCCGGAGCACACGGCAACGGCGGCAGAGCTCCTCCAACTCCGCTGTACGTTCTGCTATGAGTTGAACCATCAACGGCATCATTTCATGTAGCCTCTGCAACCATCGTAAGGGCTGGCCATTGCGGGGTCTACCGCTCGCCCATTGGCCCTTCGACGGCTTTGGCGAGCGGATTGCGGGTGAGGGGCTCGCGATAGACGTTGGTCGTGGGGTTTCTGGATTCCCGCCTGCGCGGGAATGACGGCAGTGGAGGGCGGTCAGAGCGGGAGCGCGTGCAGGGCGAACGGGGG
>JAPPNT010000131.1:22879-29262 GCA_028873745.1 Chloroflexota bacterium
TTTGGTGGGGGCCCGGGGGGGGGGTGTGGTGGGGTGGGGGGGGGGGCCGGCGGGGCGGGGGGGGCGGGCCCCGGGGGGGGGGGCCCCGGGCGGGCGCGGGGGGACGGGGGGGCTTTCGGGGGGTCAGAGCGAGCGAGGTGCTGTGTGGCGTTGACCCTTGGGGTTGCTGGTGCTAGCCTACGCGCGCCGATTGCGCGCACGTCGTTCGCGCTGCGAGTTGACGCGCGCACCGGCCCAGGGGAGACAGTACCGAAGGAGTGACCGCACAGATGAAGCGCAGCACTGACCGAATCCTGACCACCCACGCCGGGCGGCTGCCCAATCCGAGCAATATGGAGTCGATTCGCGCGGCCCGCGCCGCCGGCGACCAGGCCCGCGCCGACGCGCTGGTGAAGGAGGGCATCCAGGAGGCGATCCGCCGCCAGATCGACCTGAAGAACGACATCCACAGCGACGGCGAGTTCTGGAAGGGCCGCGACCAGGCGTACTTCGACGCGCGCGCCAGCGGCATCACGTCGCGGCCGGCCGAGCCGGAAGAGCCCATCACGATGCTCAACACGATGGCCGAACGCCATAACGGCGACTTCAACGACTTCTACGCCATCTACGACCGGCTCGGGAACACGCCGGTGCCGGGCACGGACAACCCCCGCGCCACGAGCCGCTGGGTCATCAACGGGCCCGTCGAGCCCAAGGGCCGCGAGCAGTCGAACCGCGAGGTCGCTCTGGTCAAGTCGGCCGTCGAGGCAGCGGGGGTGAGCATCGAGGATTTCTTCTTCCCCGTCATCAGCTGCGGCTGGCTGGGGCACTCGGTCTGGAACGAGTACTACGCGACGGAGGAGGAGTACGTCTACGCGATGGCCGAGTTCTTCCGCGCCGACTACGAGGCCGTCGCGGACGCGGGGTTCATCCTGCAGATCGACGACCCGGACCTGGTCGACGCCTTCTGCATGTTCTGGCCGCCCATCAGCATCGAGGAGTACCGAAAGTACGTCACACTGCGCATCGACGCGCTCAACCACTCGCTGCGCAACGTGCCGGAGGAGCAGATCCGCTACCACACGTGCTGGGGAAGCTGGCACACGCCCCACGTCACGGACCTGCCATTCCAGCACACGGCGGACATCATGCTGCGGGTGAAGGCGCAGGCGTACTCGGTGGAGGCGGCGGACGCGCAGCACGTCCTGGACTACCGGGTGTGGGACGACCTGAAGTTCCCGGACGACAAGATCTACATCCCGGGCGTCGTGGCGCACAAGACGACGACCGTCGAGCCGCCGGAGGTCGTCGCGGACCGCATCATCACGTACGCGAACATCATGGGGCGCGAGAACGTCATCGCGGGGACGGACTGCGGGTACGGCGGGCGCGTGTACCCGGACATCGCGTGGGCGAAGATGCGGGCCATGGCGGCGGGGGCCGAGCTGGCCACGAAGAAGCTTTGGGGATAGCCGCCGCCGGACAACCGGCGTCATAATTGCAGGCAAGCGTCAGCCAAAGGAGGAAACAATGCTGAGTCTTGACCACACCATCGTGCCGTCCAAGGACAAGGAGGCGGGCGTCCGCTTCATGTCGAAGATGCTGGGCATCGAGTACACGGGGCCGTGGGGGCACTTCGCGCCACTGAAGATCAACGACACGCTGAGCTTCGACTGGGACAACAAAGAGGGCTTCGACTCCCGGCACTACGCGCTGCTCGCGTCCGACGAGGAGTTCGACGCGATCCTCGGCCGCGTGCAGGCGGAGGGCATCCCGTACGGCAGCGGACCGCGCTCGCACGACGACATGGAGATCAACCACCGCCACACGGGCCGGGGGTTCTACTTCCAGGACCTGGACAAGCACCTCTGGGAAGTCATCACGCACACGTACGTCGACGACCCGGGCCCGGCCAGGTAGACGGCGCGCCCTTCGACAGACTCAGGGCGAACGGGAGAGGGTCGCACGGGTCTTGCGGAGGCCGTTGGCCGCGGTGGCTCTGGATTCCCACCTGCGCGGGAATGACGATAGCGGTGGGGGGCTCAGGGCGAACGGCGGAGCGCGGCGCGGGTATTGCGGGGCCGTTGGGCGCGGGGTTTCTGGATACCGGCTTCCGCCGGTATAACGGGAGTGCAGGCGGGGGATGAAGGCGTCCTGTGCCCCAAACCCAAACACCACAGGAGGAAGGCAATGTCAGTTGAAGGCAAGGTCGTCGTCATTACGGGCGGTGCGCGGGGCATGGGCCGCGAGATCGTGCGCGGCTTCATCCGCGAGGGCGCGAAGGTCGTCGCGACGGACGTCTCGTGGGTGCCCACAGGTTTCTCCAACGACACGGAGGACTTCTACGCGGAGGTCAAGGACAACCCGAACGTCCTCGCCACCACCATGGACATCACCTCGCAGGCCCACGTCGACTACACCTACAAGCAGACCATCGAGACGTTCGGCACAGTCGACGTGCTCATCTGCAACGGCGGCACGCGACAGCGGGACCTCTACCACGAGACACACGGCAGCGTGACGGTGCTCGAGACGGAGGTGGCCGACTGGCAGCGGATGTTCGACACGCACGTCTTCGGCAACCTGCGGGTCATCAAGCGGTTCATCGAGCCGATGCTGGAGAAGGGGCGCGGGAGCATCATCACGTCGGCGTCGGGGCAGATCCTGAACGCGCATCCGGCGGCGACGGCGGACGAGAACGCGCGGCCGGGCCTTCGCTTCGGGCTGAGCCGCGAGGGGCCATACCAGCCCGCGAAGATGGCGCTGGGGGCGATGTGCCTGTACCTGGCGGAGGAGCTGCGCGGGACGAACATCGCCGTCAACGTGCTCCTGCCCGGCCACACGGCCACGACGGGTTCCGACGAGCAGGAGGCCGTCCGCAACGCCATCCGGCAGCGTCTGAGCCCGACCAACACGCCCTTCATCCCGCGCCGCGTCCGCGCCGACAACGTGGTGCCGCTTGCGCTGCACCTGGCCGAGCAGGACGCCGAGGGGATCACGGGCCGGTGGATCAGCGCCATGGACTGGAACGTGGAGAACGGCTTCGGGGGCTTCGAGACGTGGGGCGTCGCCGAGGACATAGCCGCGCTGCAGGCGGCCGGGCGGATGTAGGCCGTCGGCAGGCTAACGGCCGCAAATCGAGGGGCCGTTCACTCGTGAGGGTGGGCGGCTTCCTTGCGTGCGGCGCCCCCTTCGACAGGCTCAGGGCGAACGGCTGGGGAGTGGCTCAGGGCGAGCGGCTGGGGGTTCTGCTCCTCTGGGCACCGGCTTTCGCCGGTGAAACGGGTAGGGTAAGGGGCGAGCTTTTCGCCGGTGAAACGAGGGGGGACGCGGCCCCATCGCCCGCGCAAATGCGGTATCTTGTGGCCCATCACGCTCAAAGAGAGGACTGCCATGCCGTCGCAGGCCGAGATACGCCGCCTCAAGCAGCAGGTCGCCGAGAGCTCCCACGTACTGGACCACCAGGGGCTCGTCGACTTCCACGGGCACGTGAGCGCCCGCATCCCGGGCACGGGCCGTATGCTCATCAAGCCCGTCCTGAAGGCCCACAACCAGGTCACGGCGCGGGACATCGTCGAGGTGGACCTGGAGGCGTACGCGGCGGGCACGGGCAGCCAGTGGAACCCCAGCCTGCAGCGGGGCCGTGTCATCGACGCGCCGGTGCCGCCTCGGGAGACGATGCTGCACGTCGCGATCATGCTCGCGCGGCCGGACGTCGGGTCGGTGGTGCACACGCACCAGCTCATGGCGACGTCCATCGGCGCGGGGAACGTGCCGATCCAGGCGCTGTACAACCAGGCGCTGCCCTTCGCGCCGGAGACGCCCATCTTCCCGGAACCGCGGCTGATCACGACGTGGGAGGACGGGAAGGCGGTCGCGGACTGCCTCGGCGACCGGACGGCGGCGCTGCTGCGGGGGCACGGCGTCGTAGTGGTGGGCGCGACGGTCGACCACTCGGTGAGCAACACGATCTACCTGGAGCGGGCGGCGATCATGCAGATCGTGGCGACGATCGTCGGGACGCCGGTGCCGCTGACGCCGGAGTACGTGGCGGAGTTCGGGCCGGACTGGGACCGACGGGCGTCGCACGCGTACGAGTACTTCAAGTCGCTGGTGCCATCGCTGCAGGGCGGCGGGCGGCGGCGGGGGACGTCAGGGAGGTAGGGGGCGTCGTAGGGGCGGGGTTGTGGGACGTATCCGCAGCAGACGACCCCACTACATCCCTAATTGAGAAACCGACGGAACCAACCCATAAGCCCTGTATTGGGATCCTCCACCGAGTTCGGCACTTCCAATAGTGCGTGCAATAAGCGCGCGGCCACGTTTTTGTCCAAAGGTTCGTTGTTGGTGCCGCACCTAGGCGATTGCACACAGGCAGGACAGCCGTCATTGCATCGGCACTCTGTAATCACCTGCAACGCCGTTTGCCAAAGTTGCTCAACTACTCCATAACCCCGCTCTGCAATGCCGATGCCGCCTGGGCAGACGTCGTAGATGAAGACGGCAGGACCCTTTGTATCCGGGTGCATGGACGTGGAGACGCCGTCGATGTCTTCACGGTCGCACAGTGCAAACAGTGGGAGCACGCCAATGGCAGCGTGCTCTATTGCATGCAGCCCCCCCGTCAAGTTCAAGGACGGCCGCTCCGCGAATTGCTTCGGCACACCAAAGCGCAGGGCGACGGTAGTGAAAGTTATGGGTGGCAGATCGAGCGGGATTATATCCTGTTTGCGCTTTCCAAGTTCTCGTCGATCCCGTACATACGGAATCTTCTCATAGCCCACCACCCGCCGCGTCACCTCCACCCAACTCAATGCGACTTGCGCGCCTGAACCTGTGGTGTGAGTCTGCAAGTCCTCCAAGACTCGAATATCAGAGTTTTGCCGAGAACCAGTATAGTAACTTACTCCTCGTTTCCTTACGTAAGCCTCCTGTGATTCCAAATCAAGTTTATGCACGAGGTACGTTTCCCCTTGGTGCAGGTACACCGCCCCCTCATGCAGCTTCGAATACACATATGTTTCATCCATTTTTGTTTCCAGCACCCTTCTGCTCGTCGAATCGACCATATCGAACATCTGCTCTGAGATAGTAGCGCGGATGTCTATGTTTTGTGCCGGGGACTCGAGCTCTGGGTTGATGCGCCATCCACCGGGAAAATTGATGAGGTCACCGGATTTATCCAATTCAGCAATTTGATTTCGGAAGGTAGAACCGAAGAAGGCCTGATCCTCTTCTTCCAATGGCCACTCGTAAGCGGCGCATAGCAGGTGCTTGGAGAAGATATTGGGATTCTCCGTTGCAATGCGGGCGTGCTCCATCGGCCTATCGTGGACGAAGTCTGGATGTTGCATCAGATACTGGTCTAGAGGATCGTCATTTGCTATCAAAACAGCCAGCGAGGTCTCTCCACGCCGACCGCTGCGCCCGGCCTGCTGCCATGTGCTCGCCAAGCTTCCTGGGTATCCGGTAAGGATGACAGCGTCCAACCCGCCGATGTCCATGCCGAGTTCCAGCGCGTTTGTGGAAACCACACCCAGAAGCTTCCCATCCTTAAGCTCGTTTTCTGTTTTCCGGCGCTGCTCAGGTGTGTATGTGCCACGGTAGGGCGCTAGCTTTTGAGCCAGAGACCGGTGTTCACCCTGGAGACGTGACTTTGCCGCCTGGTTTACAAGTTCCACCAGAGATCGGGAACGCACAAATACCAATGTCCGAATGTCTTGAGTAACTGCCTCAGCCAAGAGACTCGCGGCCTCCGCTTGAGGCGGAATACGCCCCAAACGGTCTAGATTAGCTGTTTCCCGATCCCATATTTGCCGATCATCCTTTGTCTCGGACAGCCTGGGTGGGTTCCAGAAAAGAAACCGTTTCTCCCCCCTCGGTGCACTGCTCTCGGTCACCGCCGTGAACGGCGTGCCCGCCAGATTCTCCGCCAGTTCCGCAGGATTGCCGATTGTGGCGGAGCACAGAATGAAGCGCGGCTCCGTCCCATAGCGCGCGCACACCCGTCGCAGACGACGCAGTATCATTGCCACATGCGACCCGAACACGCCCCGATAGTAGTGCGCTTCGTCAACAACCACCGTCTGCAGGTGGGGAAAAAACGACTCCCAACGTTTGTGGTTGGGTAGAATCCCACGGTGAAGCATGTCTGGATTGGAGACGAGGACGCGAACAGAGCTGCGGATAGCGGGCCGGTCTTCGACGCTCGTATCACCGTCATACGTGGCAACAGCAGGGCGATGGTCGCCGGCGATATCCCTGAGCGCCTTCATCTGGTCCTGTGCCAAGGCTTTGGTGGGGTACAGGAACAGCGCCCGCGACGAACGGTCTTCCAGCCAGTCATGGATGTTAGTGCTAACTCTAAACTGACCCAGTAGCGCTAATTTGGAATTGACCCACCC
>JAPPNT010000076.1 GCA_028873745.1 Chloroflexota bacterium
GCAGCCATCTCCATAAAGTAACGGTGGAACCGGGTGTCCGTGGTCAACTCAGGGTGGAACGACGTTGCCAGCGCATTCCCCTGCCGCACCGCGACGGGGGTGCCGTCCGGCAGCGCCGCCAACGTCTCGACGCCGTCGCCCGTCGCGACGACGGCGGGCGCGCGAATGAAGACGGCAGTGACGGTCTCGCCGCCGAGGGCGGGGACCTCCAGCGCCGTCTCAAAGCTCTGGAGTTGACGGCCGTAGGCGTTACGGTGGACGGTGATGTCCATGATGCCCAGGGGCTCCGGGCGCTCCTCGACCAGCTCCGTCGCCAGGAGGATCATGCCGGCGCAGGTGCCCCAGACGGGCATTCCCTCGGCGGCGCGGCTGCAGACCGGCTCGCGCAGGCCGTGCTGGTCGAGCAGGTTGACCATCGTGGTGCTCTCGCCGCCGGGGATGATGAGCGCGTCGACGCCGTCCAGGTCGTGGGGCAGGCGCACCTCGACGGGCTCCGCGCCGAGACGGCGCAGCGAGAGCTCATGCTCCAGGAAGTCGCCCTGCAGCGCGAGGATGCCTGTGCGGACGTCGGGAGCCGCCCGCTCGGGGGTGAGACCTTCTCTGTTCCAGGCAACCGGGGCCAGGGAGGCAGCGCCTCGGTGTATCGCCAAGTACCTTCCTCCGGTAGCTTGTTGTGCGCCGCCGCGGACGCCGGTGTCACCAGCCGCGGACAGCCAGCAGCTCCTCCGGTTTGAGCATTCTCACGTCAATGCCGGGCATGGGCGCGCCGAGGCCCTTGGAGACCTCCGCCACCACGTCCCAGTCCCGGTAGTGGGTCACCGCCTGCACCACGGACTTCGCCCGCCGCGCCGGGTCCTCCGACTTGAAGATGCCGGATCCAACGAAGACGCCGTCGCAGCCGAGCCACATCATCAGCGCGGCGTCGGCCGGCGTGGCGACGCCTCCGGCGGCGAAGTTGACGACGGGCAGCCGCCCCAGCCGCTTGACCTCGAGCACCAAGTCCAGCGACGCGCCGAGGTTCTTCGCCTCGGCGGGCAACTCGTCGTCAGGCATGTTCTGCACCTTGCGGATGTGGTCCGTCACGGCGCGGATGTGCCGCACGGCCTCGACGACGTTGCCGGTGCCGGCCTCGCCCTTGGTGCGGATCATCGCCGCGCCCTCGCCGATGCGCCGCAGCGCCTCGCCCAGGTTGCGGCAGCCGCAGACGAAGGGCACCCTGAAGTCGTGCTTCCAGACGTGGTGACTCTCGTCCGCGGGCGTGAGCACCTCGGACTCGTCGATGTAGTCGATGCCGACGGCCTCCAGGATGCGGGCCTCCGCAAAGTGGCCGATGCGGCACTTGGCCATGACGGGGATGGTGACGGCCTCCATGATGGAGACGACCATCTCCGGGTCAGACATGCGGGCGACGCCGCCGTCGGCGCGGATGTCCGACGGGACGCGCTCCAGCGCCATGACGGCGCACGCGCCTGCGTCCTCGGCGATCTTCGCGTGCTCGGGCGTGACGACGTCCATGATGACGCCGCCCTTCAGCATCTGCGCCAGGCCGGTCTTGACTCCCCAGGTGCCCTCGGTCCCATTGGCCGCGCCGTTGGTCATGCACATGCTCCGTTCAGAATATAAATGCCCCCTGATTGCACCTTCCATTATACGGTGCGCCCTAACCAGCGGCAATGAACGGGGGCGGGCGAGGGGGGCGTCGGAGGCATGCGCTGCGGCTTCGGCGTTTGCGCCGGATTCGGGGTTGACACGCCTTTTGGCCAATGGGACAATGTTCGGACGCAGCGCACCCTGCTGGTGCGCTGTTGGCACCTTAACAGTGGAAGAGTGGAAAGAAGGTAGGGTTCACTTTAGCTGGAGAGTATGATCCTGGCTCAGGGTGAACGCTGGCGGCGTGCCTAATGCATGCAAGTTGAGCGCCCCGCTTCGGCGGGGAGCAGCGAACGGCTGAGGAACGCGTAGGTGACCTACCCTTCGGTGGGGGACAACTCCGGGAAACCGGTGCTAATACCGCATACGATCTTCCGGTTGCGGCCGGGAGAGGAAAGTCGCAAGACGCCGAGGGAGGGGCCTGCGTCCCATCAGGTAGTTGGTGGGGTAATAGCCTACCAAGCCGACGACGGGTAGCTGGTCTGAGAGGACGATCAGCCAGAGGGGGACTGAGACACGGCCCCCACTCCTACGGGAGGCAGCAGCAGGGAATCTTGGGCAATGGGCGAAAGCCTGACCCAGCGACGTCGCGTGGGGGACGAAGGCCTTCGGGTTGTAAACCCCTTTTCCGAGGGAAGAGAAAGGACGGTACCTCGGGAATAAGCCCCGGCTAACTACGTGCCAGCAGCCGCGGTAATACGTAGGGGGCAAGCGTTACCCGGAATTACTGGGCGTAAAGAGCGCGTAGGCGGCTAGGTAAGTCTCTTGTGAAAGCTCCCGGCTTAACTGGGAGAGGTCAAGAGATACTACCTGGCTAGAGGGCAGTAGAGGAAGGCGGAATTCCCGGTGTAGCGGTGAAATGCGTAGATATCGGGAGGAACACCAGTGGCGAAGGCGGCCTTCTGGGCTGTGCCTGACGCTGAGGCGCGAGAGCGTGGGGAGCAAACAGGATTAGATACCCTGGTAGTCCACGCCCTAAACGATGGATGCTAGGTATGGGGGGTATCGACCCC
>JAPPNT010000210.1 GCA_028873745.1 Chloroflexota bacterium
GGTGGCAACTCCTAGGGGGGAGCAAGGAAAGATGACGCACAATTCAGTGTTACGGTCCATGGCGCTCATGGTGGTAGTCGCCCTGACGCTCGTCGCCTTCGCGGCATGCGGCGGTGACGATGAGGAGACAACCGCTCCGTCTGCGTCGACGACTACGACTACCGCCACGACCAGCACGGACACGTCGTCGAGCAGCTCTGCAGCGGCCGCTCCCACGGCGGCGCCTGCGTCAACCACGACCGACGCGATGCCCGCGGGGGACGCAATGATGGAGCCCGTTGTGGACGTGGTCGTCATCGGGGCCATCGCGCCGGGGCTGATCTCCAACAACGTGGGCCGCGGCCTTGGCGTGCAGGACCACATACAGGTCAAGCCGATGTACGAGTACATGATCGGCACCGACCCGGTTTCCGGCGAGCTTGTTCCGCAGCTCGCCGAGTCGTGGAACATTGAGCCCAACGGACAGGACTTCCGCGTCAAGCTCCGGGAGGGCATCCCATTCCACAACGACAATGGCACCGTCACCTACCGGGACGTTGAATTCACCGTGAATGAATTCGGCGCGGAGGATGCCACACACCCTCACGCACGCAACTACCGCACAGTGGAGATCGAGCCGGTCTCTGACTTGGAGTTCATCTGGAAGCTGCCTCGGCCCCTGGCGGAGCAGGAGCGGCGGATGTCCGAGCACATCGGCGGGATGGAGATCATGAGCCTGGCCGACTATGAAGCGCTGGGTGAGGATTTCGTCGAGTCGCGGCCATTGGCCGGCACGAACGGCTACCAGTTCGAGAGCCGGGAGCAGGAGAGTTACATCCGATTCGACCGCATCCCCGGCGAGCACTGGCGCCACACTCCGGACTTCGCCGGCCTCGAGTACCGGTGGATGAACGAGGAGTCGACGCGGCTCGCCGCCATGCTCGCGGGCGAGATCCACATCACGCAGCTCGGCGCGGACTCGACGGAGCTGGCGCAGGGCGACGGGTTCCGCGTGCAGCAGGGCGGCCTCCCCGGCCAGCGCATCTTCGGCGCATTCAAGGGCGGCTACCTTGATACGACATACCCGGCCTATGAAGCGCAGGGCACCCCCTGTGGGTACGCCCACTGCGACTCCCCCTTTATCGACGACAATGTGCGTAAGGCCATGAACAAGGCCGTCGACAAGGACGCCCTGAACGACGCCTTCTTCCGCGGCGCCGGCCAAAACATGATCATGTCGGGCATCCCGGAGGACAGCCCCGCCTTCAACCCGGAATGGCGAGCCGCCTACCCGGCGGAGTACGGCTACGATCCGGCCGCCGCGCGCAGCCTCCTCTCCGAGGCCGGCTATAGGCCCAACAACCCGCTGGAAATCAACGTGCAGGTGATCCCGGTTGCCGGTTACCCGCAGGCCCCGGACGTCATGGAGGCCATGGCCGGCATGTGGAATGACGTCGGCATCTCCACCACCATCGACCAGACCCCCGGTTCCACGCTGCGCGCGTCACAGAGGGCGCTGGAGTTCAAGAACTACATGGGGCTTTTCAGCGGCGCCCCCATCAACATCCAGAGCTTCCGCGTGCACAACAGCAACATCACCCCGCGCGGCGGCGGCTTCGAGTACCTGGAGATCTCCGACCTCATCCACCAGGTGCAGGCCACCATGGGTGAGGACGCCCAGAACGTCATTCTGCGGCAGATCGGCGACATCGCATTCCCCAAGCACATCGCCGTCAAGCTCTTTTACATCCCGCCGCAACTCGTCCTGAACCCGGACGTCGTCGAAAGCTGGAATTGGCCGGGCAACATCGCCGGCCTGTGGAGCCACTTTGACCAAATACGCGCGGTGAAGAAGTAGCAGGCACGGGACACGCCCTTTGGGGTATACTTGGCGCTCACAGGGGGAGAAGGATTGACCGCACACAATGCGGGAGGAGGAAGCATTGGAACCTCGTAGTTCGGCGCCTTACCTGACCCGGGTTTTTGCTGTGTTTGCTGCCATGGCGCTGGTGCTGGCCATGGTTGCGGCGTGCGGCGGTGACGATGACGACTCCGCCACCACCGGCACATCCTCGTCCACCACGGCTGCAGCCGCGCCCACGGACAGCGGCTCCGCCAGCATGACCATGGCGCAGCCGGAGGCCACTGCCGAGGCGGCCATGCCCGACGCATCAGGCTCTGGCGACGCCATGATGGGCCCCAAGGTTGACCGGGTTGTGGTGGGGGCGCAGCAACCCAGCCTCATCTCCAACAACGTGGCGAAGGGTCTCTCCCCCCAGTCACAGATCCAGCTCGTCGCCATGTATGAGTACATGATTGGCACGGACGCCCAGACCGGCGCGCTGATACCGCAGCTTGCAACGGAGTGGTCCGTGGAGCCCAACGGACAGGACTTCCGCATCAAGCTGCGCGAGGGAGTCCGCTTCCACGGCGACAACGGCACGCTCACCTACCGCGACGTCGAGCGCACGCTGGCGGAGCTCTCCTCCGAGGAGTCGGAGCACACCCACGCCCGCGACTACCGCAAGGCCACCATCGAGCCGGTGAGCGACCTGGAGTTCATCTGGAAGCTCACCACGCCGGTCGCCGAGCAGGTACGCCGGTTCTCGGAGCAGGTGGGCGGCCTCGAGATCATGAGCGCAACCGACTACGACAAGAC
>JAPPNT010000252.1 GCA_028873745.1 Chloroflexota bacterium
CCTCGATGGGGCACGTGGCCGTCGTCAGATCCCTGGCCTGCACGGCGGAGTTGTACGTTCCGCTCAGCGAGGCGGCGACATGGATTGACACGATGCCGTCGGCGCCGTCGCCTACGCGGTCGTAGACCTCCTTGAAGTCGCCGGGGGAGGCCTGTGAGGTCTTGGGCAGCTCCTTGCTGGCGATGAGCTTGGCGTAGAAGTCGTCTGGGGTGATGGTCACGTTGTCCTTGTAGGTCTCCGTGCCGAAGTGCACGTTCTGGGGGATGACGGTGATCCCCAGGCGCTCCGCAACGTCGTTGGGGAGGTCCGCCGTGCTGTCCGTGACAATCTTGACCGACATGTGGCCTCCTTGTGCGCGACCCGCTGCCAGGTTAGCGGCATTCTATACGCCGCTCAATGCAGTCACAAGCTCACTCGACATTTACCGCGCTCCTGCCGCTCGCGCTCACACCTCGTAGCAGGCGACGTAGTGCTGCGGGGTCTTCTCCTCCAGTGGCGCGGTGAGCCCGGCAAGCTAATAGCCCATACACCATTCCCACGCCGTGGGACAGTCCATTGGCAAGGGAGGACGCGCCAGAGGTGGCCTTGGCGGGTGGTGTTATGAGTACTGCGGTACGTGGTGGGCGGCACAGGACTCGAACCTATGACCTCTTCCGTGTGAAGGAAGCGCTCTAACCTGCTGAGCTAGCCGCCCGAAGTTGCGGTGTGGTGGCAAGGATAGGATTCGAACCTATGACCTAGCGCTTATGAAGCGCCCGCTCTGCCGCTGAGCTACCTTGCCACGACGCCAGGGAAAGCGCCGTTGGCGCCGTCCCAAGGTGTATTCTCACTATAGCTTTTGCCGAGATTTGGTGTCAACGAGACTGACGCCGCCGGCGACCCACCGCAACTGCGCCGAGTGATGCCTCGCCTTGTCCCTGCGCGAGGCTGTGCGGTACGATGGAACGTGGAAATTCGCGACGATTCGCTACCGGAAAGTCCATCTGAGGTGCAGCGCATGCCGGCCCGCTCCCCTAGCGCCCAGGCGTCTCCCGAGCTTCTGGACCTGCGACACCGCATCCGCCACTCGGCCAGTCACATCATGGCGGACGCCGTGCTGCAGCTCTTTCCTGACGCCAAGTACGCCATCGGCCCGCCAACGGACGAGGGCTTCTACTACGACTTCGACGTCCCGCGGCCGTTCACGCCGGAGGACCTGGAGCAGATCGAGGCGCTGATGCGCGAGCGAATCGCCGAGGACGTGCCCTTCATCCGCACGGAGGTCAGCCGCGACGGGGCCAAGGCCGCGTTCAGCGACCAGCCGTACAAGCAGGAGATCATCGACGGGATCCCCGCCGAGGACTCGATCTACACGCTGCAGCACGGGCCGTTCACCGACCTGTGCGGCGGCATCCACGTCGAGCGCTCGGGGCAGGTGGCGGCGTTCAAGCTGCTCTCGGTGGCGGGCGCGTACTGGCGCGGCGACGAGCGCAACCCGATGCTCCAGCGCATCTACGGCACGGCGTGGGAGTCGCAGGAGGCGCTCGACGACTTCCTGACCATGCTGGAAGAGGCGGAGCGCCGCGACCACCGGCGGCTGGGGCGGGAGCTGGACCTGTTCAGCGTCCACGACGAGATTGGTCCGGGCCTGATTGTCTGGCATCCCAAGGGCGGGATCCTACGGACCATCGTAGAGAATTACTGGCGAGACATTCACACTCGTCATGGCTACAACCTGGTCTACTCGCCCCACATTGGACGCTCCAACCTGTGGCATACCAGCGGGCACTTGGACTTTTACCAGGAGAACATGTACGCCCCCATGGAGTTGGACGAGCAGGAATACTACCTCAAACCGATGAACTGCCCGTTCCACATCATGATCTACCGCTCAGACTTGCGGAGTTATCGCGAGCTTCCCCTCAGGATTGGTGAATTGGGCACGGTATACCGTTATGAGCGGAGCGGTGTGCTCCACGGGCTTATGCGTGTTCGAGGGTTCACGCAGGATGACGCCCACATATTTTGTATGCCTGAGCAAGTCGAGCCAGAAGTCGGAGGAGTCCTAGACCTGACATTTGAAATCTTGAGGGCATTCGGGTTTGACGAATACCAGATTATGCTGTCGACCCGCCCAGACAAGTACGTCGGTGACCTCGAAATGTGGGACCACGCGACGGCGTCCTTGCGTAACGCCCTTGTAGAACGGGAATTGCTGTATGACATTGACGAAGGCGGAGGCGCCTTCTACGGTCCAAAAATTGACATCAAGATCAAGGATGCCTTGGGGCGAGACTGGCAGTGCACAACAGTCCAATTCGACTTCAACCTTCCGGAGCGTTTTGACCTGACATTCCAAGACTCGGAGAGTCATCGCGCTCGCCCCTACATGGTTCATCGAGCGATTCTTGGGTCGATGGAGCGCTTCCTCGGCGTGCTCATCGAGCACTACGCCGGGGCGTTTCCGCTGTGGCTGGCGCCGGTGCAGGCCGTCGTCATTCCCATCGCGGACCGGCACATTCCGTACGCCGAGGACGTGGCGGCACGGCTCGTCGCCGACGGGCGGCGCGTCGAGGTGGACGCCAAGTCCGAGCGGATGAACGCGAAGATCCGCAACGCGCAGCTGCAGAAGGTACCGTACATGCT
>JAPPNT010000217.1 GCA_028873745.1 Chloroflexota bacterium
AGCCGACGGACCACCTCGTCGACGCGTACGCCGGCGTCGGCGTCTTCGCGCGGCTGCTGGCAGACCGGTGTGCGAGGGTCATCGCCATTGAGGAATCGTCGGCGGCGGTGAAGGACGCTCGGGTCAACGCGGAAGACTCTCCGACGGTCGAGTTCCGGCTCGGCAAAACGGAGGACGTACTCTCGACGCTGCAAGAGGCGCCGGACGCGCTCATCCTCGACCCGCCTCGCGCCGGGTGCGACCGGCGGGCGCTGGACGCCGTGCTCCGGCTGCGGCCGCGTCGGATTGCCTACGTCTCCTGCGAGCCGGAGGCGCTGGCGCGCGACCTCGCCGTCTTGGCGGCGGGCGGTTACCGCATCGAGATGGTGCAGCCCGTCGACCTGTTTCCGCATACGCACCACATCGAGGCCATCGCTGTGCTCTCCCGTTACGGCGGCGAGCAGGCGACCGCGCTGACCCTCGCATCGGCGTCGCCACGGCGGCGCGAGCTTCTGCAGCTCCTCGGGCTCGACTACGACGTGGCCGTGTCGGGCGTGGACGAGACGCCCGGCGAAGGCGAGGACACGCCGGAGCGACTTGCAGAATCGCTGGCGCTGCGGAAGGCGAAGGCGGTTGCCGCCAAGCGCTCGTCGGGGCTCGTGCTCGGCGCCGACACGGTGGTGGCGCTGGACGGCGTCGTTTTCGGCAAGCCGGCGGACGTTGCGGAGGCGGAAGCGACGCTGCGGGCGCTGCGTGGCCGGACGCACACGGTCATCACCGGCGTCGCCCTCGTCGACGCGGCGACGGGCGAGAGCGTATCGAGCTACGATGCGACGCAGGTGACGATGCGCGAGTTCTCGGACGCGGAAATGGCGGCGTACATCGCCACGGGCAACCCGATGGACAAGGCGGGCGCGTACGCGGCGCAGGACGCATCGTTCCACCCCGCGGCTGCCATCGAGGGGTGCTGGACGAACGTCATCGGGCTGCCAGTCTGTCGAGTGCGCGCGATGCTGCGGGAGCGCGGCGTCGACACGCCCGCGGGCGACGAGTGGGGGCCAGCGGACGGGTGCTCCGGGTGCGCGGCGATCCCGGAGCGGGGGTGGCCGCTGCCATGAACGTCATGGGCGTCGGGCCGATGGAACTCTTCGTGGTGCTGCTGGTCGCCTTCCTGGTGCTGGGGCCGGAGCGCATGGTGACGTCTGCGCGGGACGTCGCGAAGGTGGTCACCGAGCTGCGGCAGACGTTCTCGAGCATCCCCCGCACGCTCGACGATCTGCTTGAGGACCCAGAGCAAACTGGCCCCGATGAGCCCGCAGAAAGCCCCGGTGTGGCGCGGCCGCGCCGCCGGCGTTCGGGCGGCGGCGGCTCAGGAGCGGAGGCGTAGCCGTGGCCGACGACGCTCGCCCGCTGCGGAAGCACCTGGAGGAGCTGCGCTGGCGGCTGTTTGTCGTGGTGATCGCCGTCATCATCGGCGCGATCGTCAGCGTCGTCTTCTTCGAGCCGCTGGTGCAGGCGCTGCTGCGGCCCGGGGAGGGCCACCTCTCGGACACGGGAGGGCCCATCTACACGGAGGTCACGGAGCTGCTGGGCGTGACGGTGAAGGTCGCATTGCTGGGCGGGCTGGTGCTCGCGTTGCCCATCCTCACGTACCAGGTGGTCGCCTTCGTGTCGCCGGGACTGACGCGACGAGAGAAGGCGTATCTGATGTCGATGACCCCGGCGGCAATACTGTGTTTCGCTGCTGGTGCGGCCTTTGCCTACTTCGTTCTCATCCCGCCGATGCTGGCGTTCCTGCTGAACTACGGCGCCGACGTCGCGACGCCGATGATCCGCATCAGCAATTACGTCAACCTTCTAATCACGCTGGTGTTCTGGATGGGCATGGTCTTTGAGACGCCGCTCATCATGTTCACGCTAGCCAAGGCGGGCATCGTCAGCCCGGACGCGATGGCGCGGGCGCGGCGGCTCATCATCGTGCTGGCCTTCCTGCTGGGGGCGATGATCACGCCCACCTTCGATCCGCTCAACCAGACGCTCGTCGCGCTGCCCTTCCTCGTGCTGTACGAGGTGGGGCTTCGCCTGGCGCGGTTCGCGAAGCCGAAGGCGCGGACCGAGGGGGCGGCGCAGGGGACGGCCTAGCGCGACCCGGACGGCAGCCCGATTCCCTCGACGGAGGAGAGCATGCCCACATATGACGTTGTCATCATCGGCGCGGGGCCGGGGGGCTACGTGGCCGCGCTGCGGGCGGCGCAGCTCGGCATGAAGGCCGCCGTGGTCGAGCGCGACAACGTCGGCGGCACATGCCTGAACTGGGGTTGCATCCCCAGCAAGGCGCTCATCCGGAACGCGGAGGTTGTGAGTCTCTTCAAGAACGCGAAGCAATGGGGCGTGACCCTGGACGGGATGCAAGTGGACTTCGGCGCGGCGGTCGACCGGAGCCGGGGCGTGGTCGACCGGATGACACGCGGCGTCAACTTCCTCTTCCGCAAGAACGGCGTTGACGTGGTCAGTGGACAGGCGAGGCTGCTGGACGTGCACACGGTGACCGTCGAGGGCGCGGACGAGCCGCTGGAGGCCGAGGCCGTCATCGTCGCGACGGGCGCGCGGCCACGGTCGCTGCCGGGGCTGGACGTGGACGGCGAG
>JAPPNT010000134.1 GCA_028873745.1 Chloroflexota bacterium
CACCGTCGTCTGCGAGACCGTGTTGGACACTGACGCCGTATACGCCGTCGTCCCCGCCGCAAACACAGGCGACAACGTGACCCCGCTCAGTGCCAGCGCACTCAGCGTCGCGTCCGTCGATCCAGCCCGCGTCACCGTCACCGTGTACGTTTGCGTCGTCTCTCCATCCTCCGCTGTCACCTCCACTACGATCGCCGTCTCTCCCACCGCCAACGTCACCTGATGCCCGTCAGTCTCGGTGTCGGCGTCCGCCGGCGTGATCGCGATGCTGGCCTCCGAGTGCGTCGCCGACGCCGTCACCGTCGTCTGTGAGACCGTGTTGGACACTGACGCCGTATACGCCGTCTTCCCCGCCACGAACGCAGGCGACAGCGTCACCCCGCTCAGCGCCAGTGCGCTCAAGCTCGCGTCCGTCGATCCGGCCCGCGTCACCGTCACTGCATAGGTCGAGATCATCTCCCCGTCCTCTGCCGTCACCACAACGCTTATGCGGGTCTCTCCCACCTCCAGCGTCACCTGATGGCCGTCAGCCGACTCGTTCGCGTCCGCCGGCGTGATTGCGACCGTCGCCTCCGAGTGCGTTGCCGACGCCGTCACCGTCGTCTGCGTCACGTCGTTCCCCACCGACGCCGTGTACGCCGTCGTCCCCGCCCCGAACGCGGGTGACAGCACCGCCCCGCTCAGCGCCAGCGCGCTCAAACTCGCGTCGGAAGAGAGGGACACAGGCATCCGGTAGGCCAGAACCTTGTTGCCGGTCATCTTCTCCTTCGCCCGGTTGACCGCCCACAGAATGCGGCCATTGGACCATATGCCCTGCACGTTGGTTGTGTCCGTGGCGGCGAACTCCTTACCTGTGTCCCGTGCTGCATCCGTCAACGTGTATGCGTAGAAATGGCTGGAGAGGTTGTCCGCCACCCACACGGTTGTGCCGTCCGTCCAGAGGCCCGAGGGTTTCGTGTTCTCGGAATGCAGGTCAATGTCCTTGTCGGCATTGTGGGATTTGTCCGCCAGCGCGTAAGCGAAGAGCTTTGTCAGAGCCTTATCGGCCACCCACATGGTCGTCCCGTCGGACGTGACGCCGGCGACGCTGGTGTTGCCCGCGCCGCCCAGCGTGTTGAAGTCCTTGCTCGGAGTCCGATCACCGTTGGCAGGATTGTAGGCAATCAGCTTGTCCTTCCCATCGTCTGCCACGTACAAAGTCGCGCCAACAACGGTGCAGCCGCCCGGTTGTGCTTGCGGGGAACTGGACGAGAAGTCAATCGTGATGTCTCCGGCCTCGTTCCGAGTCGGGATGTTATCGTCCAGCGTATACGCGAAGAGCTTGCTCTTCCGTTCCTCCACCACCCACAGCGTCGTGCCGTCCGAGCATACGCCGCGGGCGTCCTGCTTGCCCTCGCCCGGCAGCGGGTCAATATCGAAGTCGGTCAGCCGGTCGCCCTGCGTCTGCTGCGCGAGGGCGTAATTCGTAAAGGCAAGGAGCACGAAAAGGGAAACGAAGGGGATGATTGCCAGGCTGAGTAGGCGCGCTACGGAAACGCTCGCCGTCTCCATCATTAGCGGGGATTACCCTCGCTGAAGATGGGGAGGTCGCGGGATCCCTCCAATGCAACACGAACGCGGCACGGTCCGCCCGTATCGCGGACGCAGCCACTCTCCGTTATTCTCGTCTGACGCATGCCCATGCCAAGAATAGGAGTGTCCAGCTTGAAAAAGTTACGTGCACCAAAGTAAATGTAAAAATTTGTAATATCGCAAGTCAAGCAGTAAAGAAGCAATTGTCGGCTGATTTTGAGTTACACAGGATGTCTGCAGGAGCCGAAAGAAGCTCTATGCCGGGATAGAGATAGAGAGTGGAACCGGAGGTGGTTTCGGTTCGCGCCGCGTATCTAGTCCGGGGAGCCTTGTTCACCGGCATCCGCCTCCCCTGTGGTGGCGTCCGCGACGGGCTGCACAATCGTGACCTGCTCCGCCGCCAGGGCCTCCCGCACCTCCAACAGCGCGTCCTCGCCGGAGGCCTCGGCAGCCTCGAGCATGCCTGTGGCCAGCGCCGTATCGGCCGCCTGCGCGGGCACGCCCAGCTCCCGGGCCGCCTGCCGCGCCGCCTCCAGCGCCTCCGACGACGCCTCTCCCGCGTTCTGGCCGCCCTCCAGCGCCCCCTGCACGACGCCGTAGCCGGCGCCTCGAAGCGCCACGAGGAACGGCACCTGCCGCTTCGTCAGCGTCCTCAGCGTGCCCAGCACTGCGCCTCGGGCAGCCCGGCCGACCTGGTCCGAGAGGTCGTCGCTTACCTGGACCGCGCCCCTTGTGGCGTGCCGGGCCAGCTCGAGCCCATGCCCGGCGAAGTCCCCAACGTCCTCTATCGCGTCGTCCACTGCGTCGCCCACGGCCTGCGCGACCTCGCGCACCAGCATGCGGCCCTTGCCGGCAGACGTCACCGCGGCCTGCGTCGACGCTGCCAGTTGGTATGCCGCCACTCCCAGCGCCACGTCCGCCCCCGGCACGCGCTTGAGGTAGCCGTACGACATCGAAGTCAGAGGGCCCAGCACAGGCAGCGACGTCAGCGCCCGTCGCGCCGGCGTTGCGTGCGCCACCAGCTCCGCAAGCGCGATGTCCCGCGGCAGCTC
>JAPPNT010000113.1 GCA_028873745.1 Chloroflexota bacterium
CCTCATGATCGTGGCGTTTACCGGCATCATCGTGTTCGCCAACTTCATCAGCTACAACAACGTGGCGAGGGCGGACCTGACCGCCTCCAAGCAGTTCTCGCTGTCCCTCCAGACTGTCCAGGTGCTCGAGGACCTTGTCGAGGACGTGCACGCCACCGCCTTCTTCGTCCCCGGCATCGCGGCCCACGAGACGAACCGGCAGCTCGCCGACGACCTGCTGTTCGAGTTCGAGCGGCGCTCCAGCCAGCGCTTCAGCTACGAGTTCGTCGACCCCGAGGCCGACCCCTCCCGCGCCGAGCTCTACGGGCTCTCAGAGTTCCCTTCCATCGTGTTCCAGTCGAGAAGGTCCGGGAACGCCGTCGTCCTCACCGTCCCGCCCCTCTCAGAGCAGGACCTGACGAGCATGATGCTCATCGTCACGGGCACCCAGCAGAAGAAGGTCTACTTTGTCACGGGACACGGGGAGAAGGACTCCATCAACCCGGACCCGCAGGACGGGCGGGGGTTCGCCCTCGCGGCCCGGGGCGTGCTGGCTGACAGCTACGCGGCGGACACGCTGAACCTCGCGCAGGCGGGCGTCGTCCCGCCGGACGCGGCCGTCCTGGTGTTCGCGAGCCCGTCCCGCAACATGTCCCTCCAGGAGTACGACGCCTTTGACGCGTGGCTGCGGGCTGGCGGCCGGGCCATCTTCCTCGTCGACGCGCCCGTGCCCAACAGCATCCGCACCATGCTTGAGCCGTGGGGCATCGGCCTCGGCGACCAGACCATTGTGGACGCCAACAGCTCGCTCTTCGGCGACGAGCGCAGCCCGCTGATCCAGAGCGGCCAGTTCAACCGCGCGACCACCATCACGAACGACCTGGACACCATCCTCTTCACCCGCGCCACGCCCATCGAGATCACCGTCGAGCCGGAGAAGCTGCCGCCGTGGGTGGAGTACATCCCGCTTGCCACCACGTCCTTCCTGAGCTGGTCGACGTCCGACCCCGAGCGCAACGAGTTCAACCCGGAGGCTGGCGACCGCATCGGCCCCCACGCCCTCGGCGTCGTCGTCCACGCCTGCGGCGTCGTCGGCGAGGAGATCGACACCGTCATCAGCATCGACGGCCGCTCGCGGGAGTGCATCTCGGAGGAGGGCACCCGCAAGCCGACGACCATCGCCATTTTTGCTGACTCGGACTTCGCGGCCAACCGCTATGCCGCCTACTCCACCAACCTGGACTTCTTCCTGAACACGGTCAACTACGTGGCGGAGGACTACAACCTGATATCCATCCGGCCCAAGCCGTTTGCCTTCCGGGAGCTGGTGGTGACCAGGCAGGAGTTCGACTTCATCCGCTTCGCCAGCTGGTTCCTGCTGCCCGCGGCGGTGGGCCTCGCCAGCATAGCCGTGTGGTGGCGCCGCCGGTAATCCGGGAGACCATGACGACATGACGGAGCTCCGCCGAGCATGAACACGACCGTAACTGCCGGACTCATTGCTGTCCTGGTGATTTTCGCCGGGCTGTGGTTCTTCGTTTTCAGCGGCCAGGAAGAGCCCCGCGAGCCGTCCGACGACTTCTGGTTCTACAAGGTCGAGGAAAACGACATCCAGCTCATCTCCGTCAAGACGGAGGACACCCAGGAGGCCTTCTCCTACCGCGAGGGCCAGGGCTGGTTCTTCGACGGCGAGAAGCAGCCGCCCGTCGACCTCGCCCGCTGGGGCGGTGTGACGCTGGTGCTCAGCGGCCCCCGCGTGCGCCGCGTGCTGGCCGAGGAGATCGAGAACTACAAGACCTACGGACTCGACCCGCCGACGACCGTGCTGGACCTCGGCCTCAGCGGCGGCCGCTCGATGCAGTTGTACCTCGGCAAGCTGACGCCCGACGGCTCCGGCTACTACGCCTACCAGCGTGACGACGACAACCTCTACGTCATCGAGTCGATCTGGGGGCAGGTGCTCCGCCGTCTCGCCTTTGAGCCCCCCTACCCCCAGTGGTTCTACAAGCTGGACCCCAGCCGCATCCTCTACCTCGGCGTGACCAAGGGCGAGGTGACGTCCGACTTCGTGACCGAGCCGGAGGGCTGGCGGTGGGCCAACGCCGAGCGTGACCCCATTGACGAGGATCGCTGGAACGAGATACTGCCCTTGCTCGGCGGCCCGGAGTTCATCGGCATCGACGCCGACCACATCGACGACCTCGCCAAGTACGGCCTCCTCGAACCGCGCGCCGTCGTCATCGTCGAGTACCTGCCGCCCGAGGGCATCGAGCAAGGCAACTGGGAGAGCGTCCTGGAGATCGGCGACCCGACGACGGAGGGCGACCGCTACTACGCCCGTGCCGAGGGCCAGCCCTTCCTCCTCCTCGTCGACGCCCCCTGGTTCGAGACCCTTGAGCGCCTCGTAGACGACCCGCCCCAAGTAGAGGAACTCGAAGCGGAAGCCACCCCCGCATCACAGTAGGCGCCGGCCCTACCCCCACTGTCATTCCCGCGAAGGCGGGAATCCAGGAAGCCCATTCGCAAGCCACGCCTGCTATCCCAACCTACCCCCGTCGTTCCTGCGCAGGCAGGAACCCCCCCAAACCCGCCCCGTTCGCCCTGAGCCTGTCGAAGGGGTCTCCCGGAG
>JAPPNT010000114.1 GCA_028873745.1 Chloroflexota bacterium
TCGCAGGTGCACTCGTACGACAAGAACAGTCCCGAACGGCCCTGGGCCGGCACACTGGACGGACCCGATTCGGTTACGGGCGACCAAATGGTCGAGGCGATGGACGCCGCAGGCGTCGACGGCGCGCTGCTGGTCTCGCCCTTCTCCATGTACCGCTACGACCCCAGCTACGCCCTCGAAGTGCACTCCAAGCACCCGACCCGATTCGGCCTCATCAAGCCCTTCGACCCTCACTCGGATTCCGTCGCCGAGGAGGTCGCCGAGTGGGCCCGGACGCCGGGTGTGGTCGGGGCGCGACTCATGCTCACCCGCGGGGACTATGAGGCGGGCGACCCCGCCATCGACCGGCTCTTCGACGCGGCCGGCCGGGCCGGCGTGCCGCTGAACGTCATGGCCTCCGGCAAGCTGTCCCTCTTCCGCTCCTACGCCGAGCGCCATCCGGACACACAGCTGGTCATCGACCATGTGGGCCTGCTCACGTACAACTACCCCCCCATCCCGGACGAGCCCTTCGCGGACGTGCCTCTCGTCGCTTCGCTGGCCGAGCTCGACCACGTCGCCATCAAGATTTCCGCGGCATGCACCCTCTCCCATGAGCCGTTCCCGTACCCGGACATCTGGGAGCCGCTGCGCCGCCTGTTCGACGCCTTCGGCATCGAGCGGTGCATGTGGGGCACGGACTGGACGCGGACTGTCGGCCTCCTCACGTACAAGCAGGGCGTGGACGCCTTCCGCGTCACCGGCGAGCTCTCGGGCGCGGAGCGTGCGGCGTTGATGGGCGGCTCGCTTTCGAGGATCTACGGCTGGTCTCCGGGTGCGGCCTCTTGAGGCTGGCGCCTAGCCCACGACTGACTCGCTCGTCGCCCGTTGCCGTCTCGGCGGAGCCGCAAGGAACACGACGCCCGCGGCAAGGACCCACGTAAACGTCGCGAGCAGGAACGCCTCGCGGTACGTGCCGAAAATGTCGAACATGCCCGCGATCAGGAGCGGGCTGACGGCCCCGCTCAGTGTCACGAAGGGCCGGAGGATGCCGTTGATGGCCCCCAGGTGCTGCCTGCCGAAGTAGTTGGCGATGATGAGCGGGCGCATGATGAAAAACCCGCCCAGCGCCAACCCGTGCGACGCACCGGCGATGATCAGCGTGGGCACATTGCTGATGTTGAGGAAGAGCATGATGCTCACTGCGGTCAGCAGCGCCTGAATCACCAACAGGTACCGCACCGGGAACCGCTCGGCCACGATGCCCCACACCAGGCGGACGCTGATGGAGCACACGCCGTACGCCGTGGCCGCCCACGCCCCGACGGCCGGCGAGAAGCCAATGTCCTCGAAGTAGGGGATCCAGTTGGCGTGAAAGCCCCCCATGCCGAGCATGGCAAGGAAGAATGCCAGTATCAGCAACCAGAAGGCGTACGTGCGCATGGCTTGACGTCGCGTCATGCTCCGCTCGGCGCGTGCGGCTCGCATTCGCTCTCCTTGAGCCGCCGCCTGCGCCTGTCGCTGCTGCGCGGGGTCGGGCTCCCTTGCGCCGTCGGGCAACAGGCCGATGTCCTCGGGCCTCGACCGCACCATGAGCGCCAGCGGCACCATGATGACCATCGACCCGATGCCGAGGACCACCCAGGCGTCGCGCCAGCCCACCAGCGTGATGATGCCGTGGACAAGGAAGGGGAAAAACAGCGGACCCATCGCCGTGCCCGACGAGGCGATGGCCACGGCGCGCCCGCGCATGCGCACGAACCACTTGGGGACGATGGCGACGATGAGCATCTCGGCCCCGCCGACCATCGTGAGTGCCCCCAGCGCGCCGAAGAGGACGTAGAAGAGGACGATGTTGTCGATCCACTTCAGGGTGATGAGCGAGAAGCCCATGGTGACGCCGGTGAGCAGCATGAGGATGCGGGGCCCCGACCGCGTGTCCTGCATCGGCCCGATGAAGGGCGAGAGGACGCCGCCGACGATGGCTCGCAAGGTGAACGCTCCGAAGAAGGCGGAGCGCGTCCAACCGAGCTCGTCTGTCATGTGCGACGCGAAGACGCTGGCGCCCCACACGCTCCCGCCGCTCTGCACTGCCCCCGCCAGCACCGACGCGATGACCACAAGCCAGCCATAGAAGAACCGTGGTCGTCGCGTGCGCATGCGTCCTCTTCGGCGTAGTAGGCGCCCGGGCGGGCATTAGCTAGGGAGTGTACGGGGGCTGGGTTGGGGGCGTCAAACGTACCCTCTTCCCCCAACCCCCGCCATCCCCTATAGTCCCCCAAGACCACTCTCTTTCCAGGAGGGCCGCCATGGCGTCGACTCCACATGGCCAGCGTTTCGAGTCCAATCGGCCTGTTGTCATGGGGCGGCGGGGGATGGTGTCGAGCGGGCATCCGCTGGCGTCGCAGGCCGGAGTGTCGGTGCTGCAGCGCGGGGGCAACGCCGTCGACGCCGCGCTGGCCGTAGCGGCGGCGGTGAGCGTCGTCGAGCCGCTCATGTCGGGCATCGGCGGCGACGGCTTCATCATGGTCTACACCAGCGCCGACGACTCGCTGCAGGTCATCAACGCCACCGGCTCTGCGCCTTACGAGGCCACGCTGGAGCGGTACCAGGC
>JAPPNT010000020.1 GCA_028873745.1 Chloroflexota bacterium
CCGCCGACATCATCGGCCGCCTCCCCCAGGGCCGCATGGACGACGAGACCACCATCAACGTCGGCCTCATCAGCGGCGGCAGCGTCCGGAATGCCGTCCCGGAAGAGGCCTCCTTCTCGGGCGAGTTCCGCTCCCGCAACACCGAGACCCTAGAACTCCTGCGGCTGCAGGTGGAGGACGCCCTCACCAAGGCGCGCGACGACTACAAGGAGGCGAAGATCGTCGGCGACCTGAAGGTGCAGTTCCATACATACAACCTGCCCAGCGACCACGTCATGGTGCAGCGGGCGACAGGCGTCCTCGGCGACCTGGGCCTGCGCCCGGAGCTCAAGCCCACCGGCGGCGGCACCGACGCCAACGTCTTCAACCGCCACGGCATCCCGGCGGTCGTCGTCGGCATGTCCACCAACCTCATGCACACCAAGAGCGAGTACGTGGACATCCCGGACCTCTACGACACGGCTAAGTTCTGCCAAGCCCTGCTACTGAAGCGGTAGGCGGGCCAGCCCGATCCGTTCGTGGAACCCTTCGACAGGCTCAGGGCGAACGGATTAGGCTGGCCTCCTCATCATCCCGGCGAAGGAACGTCGTCCCTGCTCGGGCAGGCCCCTTACCCCTTCGGCAGCCGGCCCTGCTGCCGAAGCCACGTTCGGACGATGGTCAGATCTTCGTAGCTGTACTCGTCGCCCAGACTCTCCCTTACCGGGCCCAATTGTGCGTAGCCGAGCCGCTTGAACGCCTCCTCTATGTCCCTTCGCCGCTCCGGCGAAGGCAACAGCGAGGTGATGTCAATGGACTTTCCCTGCATCGTCAGCACTTCGATGTGCCTGATCACCGTTCCCGGCGCCAGCTCCCGCTCCCTGGCGACCGCCTCCACTGACAGGCCCTGCGCCAGCATCTCCCACGTCTTTTCATACGTGGCTCCGCGCCGCCCGCTTGACGACCCACCCATGTTCACTGACGCCCTCGCGGGCAGGCCGTGTTCGTCGGCGTAACGGCGGATGGCCTCGGTGAACGCCGCGCCGTAGGCCGCGAGCTTCGCTTGCCCGACGCCGGGCACTCGCTCGAACGCCTGCAGCGTCTCAGGGCGACGTGCCGCCATGTGGCGCAGGGCAACGTCGCCGAAGACGACGAACGCCGGCACGTCCTGCTCGTCGGCGATGCGACGCCGCAGGGCGCGCAGCTCCTCGAAGAGGTCCTCGTCGTATTCCAGCGGCGCCCCAGCCGAGGGCTTCATCTCCGGCGCTCTCGACGCGGGCTTGCCCTCCGCCCGCAGGCGCGGCAGGGACAGCGGGGAGCGGTTCTGCAGGAACTCCCGGCCGGCGTCCGTCACTCGCAGCGTTGGGTACTCGCCCTCGTTCAGGGCGAGCAGCCCACGGGCCCGCAACAGCCCAAGCACCTCCCGAAGCTGGTTGCGGTCGAAATCCCTGACGATGCCGTAGACGCTCAGGTTGTCGTGATCCGCAGCAAGGATGCGCTTCTCCTTGCTGCCCACAAGCACTCCGGTGATGTGCGTTTCCCCGTAGCGCTCCCCCGTCCGCACCACGGCCGACAGCGCCTTCTGCGCGATCTCCGTTGCGTCGAACTCGCCGCGGTCCTGGGAGGCCAGGCAGACGTCGCAGCCGCCGCAGTCGTCGGCGTCCCACCGCTCGCCGAAGTACTCCAGCAGGTAGCGGCGGCGGCAGGTGTGGAGCTGCGCGAACCGCACCATCTGGTCCAGCTTGGCCTGGGCGTTCCGCCGCTCTCCCTCGTCCTCCAACTGCCGGATGAAGTACTCCTGCCGCGCCTTGTCACCGTACGAGTACAGCAGCACACACTCGCTCGGCAGCCCGTCGCGGCCAGCGCGGCCCGTCTCCTGGTAGTAGCTCTCGACCGACTTGGGCAGGCTCGTGTGCACGACCAGGCGCACGTCCGGCTTGTCGCCGCCCATGCCGAAGGCGATGGTCGCGACGATTATGGGCACGCGGTCGCGGGAGAAGTCCTCCTGCGTCCGGCGCCGCTCCTCGGCGCTGAGGCCCGCGTGGTAGGGGCGAGCCGTCCACCCTCTCACCCGCAGAGCCGAGGCCACATCCTCCGTCTCCTGCCGCGAGTAGCAGTAGACGATGGCCGGACTGCCCTGCCATTTCGACAGCAGCCGCGGGAGCTGCTGCTCAACGCTGTCCTTGGACTGCACCGAGTACGTCAGGTTCGCGCGGTTGAAGCTCGAGACGAAGACTTCCGCGCCTTTGAGGCCGAGCTGCTCCATGATGTCACGGCGGACGCGCTCCGTGGCCGTCGCCGTGAGGGCGAGTACCGGGGCGTTCGGGAACATCTCGCGGAGGGGGCGAAGGTTGCGGTAGTCGGGCCGGAACTCGTGGCCCCACTCGGAGATGCAGTGCGCCTCGTCGATGGCGATGAGGCTGACGGTCAGGCCGCTCAGGAAGCGGCGGAAGCCCTCGACGGCCAGCCGTTCGGGTGCGACATACAGGATCTTCACGGCGCCGCGGCGCACCTCGGCCTGCACGCGCTCGACGTCGCGCAGGGGCAGGGTGCTGTTGATGAAGCGCGCGGCGATGCCGTTGGCGTTCAGGCCGTCCACCTGGTCCTTCATCAGCGCGATCAGGGGTGAGACCACCAGCGTCACCCCGTCCATCGCCAACGCGGGGAGCTGGTAGCAGAGCGACTTCCCGCCGCCCGTCGGCATCAGCAGCAGCGCGTCGCCGCCAGCCAGCACGCGCCGCACGACAGCTTCCTGCTGGCCGCGGAAGGTGTCGAAGCCGAAGTGGGCCTTCAGCAGGGCATGGATGTCGGTCGCGGTGGTCATGGACACACAGGTCTCCTGTAATTCTGTTTGCGGCGTTCGGATAATAGGCACTTCGTAAGGGACCGTGCAAGGTGAATCAGTCGGAATTCCAGCAAATTACATCTAGGTCAATTTCCCCTACCCTTGCCAACCCTCGCCGCGCCGCGCTACCGTGCCCCTGCGTCGACACCGCAAGGGTCGAGAGCACACCACACACGGGAGCACCAACATGGCAGACCGCAAGCGCGTCCTCATCACGGGCGTTTCCGGGCAGATCGGCGGCGTCGTCCGCGACGCCCTCAAGGACATCCACGACGTCGCAGGCATCGACATCCGTGCACCCCAGGACTTCGAGGCCACCGTCGCGGACATGACGGACCTGGAGGCGATCCTGCCCGCCTTCGAGGGCATCGACACCGTCGTAGACCTGGCCAACAACCCCGCGGGCAACCTCTCCTGGCACCACGCCTACCGGAACAACATCCCGGCCGCCTACAACTGCCTGGAGGCCGCCCGGCGGGCCGGGGTGAAGCGCGTCATCTTCGCGAGCTCCAACCGCGCTTCCGAAAACTACGAGCTGGACCAGCCCTACGCCAACATCTGCGCCGGCGACTACACCGGCCTGACGCCCGGCGGGTTCCCCCTCGTCACGCCCGACATGCCCGTGCGGCCCAGCGGCCCCTACGGCATCGCCAAGTGCATGGGCGAGGCCGCGGGCCGTTACTTCTCCGACCGGCACGGGCTGTCGTTCATCGCGCTGCGCTTCGGCACCGTGCGGCGCGACAGCCGACCGTCCAACGTCCGGCATTTCGCGACGCTCCTCAGCCACCGCGACCTCGGCCACCTGGTCGAGCGGTGCGTCGCGGCGCCGGACTCGCTGCGGGCCGCCACCTTCTTCGGCGTGTCCAACAACGACTGGAAGTTCTGGGACATCAGCAACGCCAAGGAGCTCATCGGCTTCGACCCGCAAGACAACATGGAGGTCTACCGGGAGGCGTAGGAGCGAGACCCTGACAGGACGCGTTCGGCGCCCCTAGTGCAGGAAGTGGCGGACGCCGGTGAAGACCATCGCGATGCCCGCTTTGTCGGCCGCGGCAACGACCTCTTCGTCGCGGATGGAGCCGCCGGGCTGCACGACGGCCGTGACCCCGGCCTCCGCCGCCATCTCAAGCCCGTCCGCGAAGGGGAAGAAGGCGTCGGACGCCAGCACGGTACCCGCCGCGCGGTCACCGGCGGCGCGCGCCGCCAGGTGCACGCTGACGAGCCGGTTCGGCTGCCCGGCGCCCATGCCGACGAGCGCGCGGTCCTTCGCCAGCACGATGGTGTTCGACTTGATGTGCTTGGCCGCCCGCCACGCAAAAGCGAGGTCCGCCAGCTCCGCCTCGGACGGCGCGCGCTGCGTCACGACCTGCCACGCCGTCGGGTCCTCGGCGATGGCGTCGGCCGTCTGCAGCAGCAGCCCGCCGGAGACGCGCCGCACCTCGAGCGCCTCGCCGCCAACCCCGCCCGCAGGCGGCTCAGGTACACGCAGGATGCGCAGGTCGCGCTTCTTCTGCAGGACCTCCAGCGCCTCGTCCTCGTAGCCCGGCGCGACGATGACCTCGAAGAAGACGCGGCGCAGCGCCTCGGCGGCCTCGCCCGTCACGGGCCGGTTGAAACCAAGGATGCCGCCGTACGCCGACACGCTGTCGCCCTCGAAGGCGCGGCGGTAGGCCTCGGCCTGGTCCGGATGCACGGCAAGTCCACAGGCGTTGGTGTGCTTGATGACGGCCACGGCCTGCTCGTCAAACTCGTTGGCGGCGCGCCACGCGGCGTCGGCGTCGAGGATGTTGTTGTAGGAGAGCTCCTTGCCGTGGAGCTGCTCGGCGGCGACCACGCCTCCACGGCCGGGGGCGTCGGCGTACAGGGCGCCGCGTTGGTGGGGGTTCTCGCCGTAGCGCAGCTCGCCCGAGACCCGCCGCACGCCGACCGACAGCTCCTTGGGGAAGGGGTCGTCCGGCCCCCGCATCCACGCGGCGACGAGGCTGTCGTAGAAAGACACGTGCGCGAAGGCCGTCGCGGCCAGCCGCCGCCGCTCTTCGGACGTCGTGCCGCCCGCGCGGATGCGCTCTGCGACCCACTCGAAGTCCGCGGGGTCGACGACGACGGTCACCGCCGGGTGATTCTTGGCGGCAGCGCGCAGCATCGTCGGCCCGCCGATGTCGATGTTCTCCAGCACGTCCTGCTCGGCCACGCCCTCACGGCTGACCGTCGCCTCGAAGGGGTAGAGATTGCCAACCACCACGTCGATGGGCTCGATGCCGCGGGCCCGCAGCTCGTCCATGTGCCCGGGCAGGTCGCGGCGAGCGAGGACGCCGCCGTGCACGACGGGGTGCAGCGTCTTGACGCGCCCGTCCAGCATCTCCGGCGCGCCCGTCAGGTCCGACACCTGCTCGACGGCAAGGCCCGCTTCGGTGAGCGTGCGGTGGGTGCCGCCGGTGCTGACGAGCCCGTAGCCCGCCTCCTGCAGGGCGCGCGCCAGCTCCACAACGCCGGTCTTGTCGTACACACTGATGAGGGCCTTCATGCCGCCTCCTGCAGGGGGATGCACCCACGATGGTATCCAAAACGGGAGGGGGTTGAGAACAGCTTGAGGGCGGGATTCCGGTGCGTTTGCGCGTGGGGCTAGGAGAAGGTCACCTGCGGCCGGCCCGCGGCGTCCGCCACCTCGCCGACCACAAAGGCCTCCGGCACGCCGGCGCGCACTCCGGCGACGTCCTCCGGCGCCACGGCGACGATCATGCCGACGCCCATGTTGAACACCCGGCGCATCTCGTCCTCGGAGATGCCGCCCGTACGCTGTATCAGCCGGAAGAGGGGCGGCACGGTCCACGTCTCGGGCTCCAGCCGCGCCGAGAGCCTCTCGGGCAGCATCCGGGGCACGTTCTCCGGGAAGCCGCCGCCGGTGATGTGCGCCATGCCCTTGATCCGGTCCAGCGCCGGCGTCAGCGCCGCCACGTACGACCGGTGCGGCACCAGCAGCGCCGCGCCAAGCGTCGCGCCCAGCTCGTCGTGGTGCGCGTCCAGGACGGCCGGGTTGTCGTCGATGCCGAAGACGCGTCGGACGAGCGAGTACCCGTTGGTGTGGAGCCCGCTGGAGGGCAGGGCCAGCAGCGCGTCGCCTGCGCGTATGCTGCTGCCGTCGATGACGCCCTCGCTCTCCACGGCGCCGACGACGAATCCGACGAGCTCGACGTCCTCGCCGTGGTACATGCCGGGCATCTCGGCGGTCTCGCCGCCGATGAGGGCGCAGTCGAGGCCGCGGCAGGCGCGCGCTAGGCCCTCGACGAGCTGCTCCACCTTGTCGGTCGAGAGGGCGCCCATGCCCATGTAGTCCAGGAAGAAGAGGGGCTGCGCGCCGCAGGTGAGGATGTCGTTGGTGCAGTGGTGGACGATGTCCTCGCCGACGGTGTCGTAGCGGCCCATCAGGCTCGCCACCCGCAGCTTCGTGCCGACGCCGTCCGTGTGCGCGACGAGAACAGGGTCGCGGTAGCCGGTCACCTTGTACAGCGCGCCGAACGCGCCGATGTCGCCCAGCACGCCGGGCGTGAACGTGGAGCGGGCCAGGTTGAAGATGCGGTCCTTGGCGCTGCCCGCCGCGCCGCGGTCGACGCCGGCCTGCCTGTAGGCGTCAGTTGCCAATGCCAATGCCCTCCGGAGAACGAATGGGGATACCGGGGCCGGGAGGTCTAGGTGCTGGTGAAGAGGGGCGGCTACGGCCGCTCCAGCGCCAGCTTGTCCATTTCCAGCTGGACCTC
Source organism: Chloroflexota bacterium (assembly GCA_028873745.1). Lineage (GTDB taxonomy): Bacteria > Chloroflexota > Dehalococcoidia > Lucifugimonadales > UBA1127 > UBA1127. The sequence continues at coordinate 6,580 of JAPPNT010000020.1, forward strand.
CACCGGGTACTCGCCGGTGAAGCAGGCCGCGCAGCTGTGCTTTCGCGGCCGGCCTATCGCCTTGAACAACCCGTCGACGCTCAGATAGCCGAGGGAGTCCGCGCCGATGAACTTGCAGATCTCCGGGACGCTCTTCTGGGCCGCCACGAGCTCGGCCTTCGTCGCCATGTCCACGCCGAAGTGGCACGGCGAGATGATGGGGGGCGCGCACACCCGCAGGTGGACCTCCTTCGCCCCCGCGCTGCGCAGCAGGTTGACCACGTGGGGCGTCGTCGTGCCGCGCACGATGCTGTCGTCCACCACGACGACGCGCTTGCCCGTCAACACCTCAGGCAGCGGGTTGAACTTCAGCCGCACGCCCAGGTCCCGGAGCCGCTGGTCCGGCTGGATGAAGGTGCGCCCGACGTAGCGGTTCTTAACCAGCCCCTCCTGGTACGGCAGCCCCGACTCCTCGGCGAAGCCCGTGCCCGCAGCGATGGCCGAGTCCGGGATGCCCATGACCATGTCGGCGTCCACCGGGTGCTCGATGGCGAGCTGCCGGCCCATCTCGCGCCGGGCCGCGTGCACGAGCCGGCCGTCGACGATGCTGTCGGGGCGCGAGAAGTAGATGTACTCGAACGAGCACAGGGCGTGCGCGCCCTCATTGCCGGCATGGACGCTACGGAGGCCGTCACTGTCGATCACCACAGCCTCGCCCGGGTCCAGCTCGCGAAGCAGCGTCGCGCCGATGTGGTCCAGGGCGCAGGACTCCGACGCGACGACCCACCCGCCGCGGAACATGCCGACGCACAGCGGATGCACACCCAGCGGGTCCCTGAAGGCGATGATCTCGCGCGGCGTCAGCGCCGCCACCGAGTAGGCGCCCTGCAGCCGGCGCATCATGTAGCCGACGCGCTCGCCCCAGTCGGCGCCGGGCGCGTTCACCAGCAACTGGGCGATGACCTCCGAGTCCGTGGCCGTCGTGAAGCGCAGGCCCCAGGAGTCCTCGAGCTCGGTGCGGAGGCTGAGCGCGTTGATGACGTTGCCGTTGTGCCCCAACGCCAGGCGCCCGTTGGCGCCCGTAACCTCCAGCGGCTGCGCGTTGTCCCGGGTGGACGAGCCGGTGGTGGAGTAGCGCGTGTGCCCAACGGCCATGTCCCCGGGCAGACGGTCGAGGTCAAACTCGTGGAAGGCCTGGCTGACCAGACCCATCTCGCGGCGGCAGGAGATGGTGCGTCCGTCCGAGGCAGCAATGCCCGCGGACTCCTGCCCTCGATGCTGTAGGGAGAATAAGCCGAAGAAGGCGGTCCTCGCCGCTTCTTCGCCCGGAGTGTAGACGCCGACTACGCCGCAGGCTTCCTGGGGGGGATTAGCCACACACCCTCCTGATCTTCGGTCCGGCGCACAAGGGGATAGTGGAAGCATGGAAAGTATAGGCCAGCGTTTTGCAAAGGGTCAACGCGAACAATTCCCGGATTGCCCGCAATTCCCGCCCAGTGTGGGCAGACCAGCCCCAGGCGATCAGCCTGCAGCTCACGCCCCGTCTCCCGGGCGACCATCCCCCACACAGCCAACAGGCTTCACCTGATACACTAAACAAGCGGCCCCAACTCAGGCAAACTTCAAATCAACGCATCTAACGGAACTATCCTTTCCAATATCATTTCTCATGTACAGAGCTCTGGAAGACTACTGATGATTGACACAGGGACAATCTACGTCCAGGCGGGCAATGGGGGAGACGGCTTCCTCAGCTTCCGCCGGGAGAAGTATGTTGCCCGAGGGGGCCCTGACGGTGGCGACGGCGGCCGTGGCGGGTCTGTATATCTTGTGGCGACGACGTCCGAGAACACGCTGCGCCGGTTCCAGATGAAGCGCCGGTTCCGGGCCGGGCATGGGGTGGCCGGGACGAAGTCGAACAAACACGGACGCAGCGGCGAGGATGTGCGGATCCCGGTGCCGGTTGGGACCGTAGCGACGTGCCTCGATGCTGTCGGCGCCGAAGGGGACCGTGTCGACCTCGTTGAGGACGGGCAGGAGGTTCTCGTCGCGCAGGGTGGAAGTGGCGGGCGCGGGAACGCGCGCTTCGTGACGCCCGTGAACCAGGAGCCGCTGCTGCGCGAGGCCGGGGAGGCCGGGGAGGCCTGTCGCGTGCGGCTTGAGGTGAAGCTGATTGCGGACGTGGGCGTCATCGGCATGCCGAATGCCGGCAAGTCGAGCTTCGTCGGGCGCGTGACGGCCGCGAGCCCGCGCGTGGCCGTCTATCCCTTCACCACGCTGGAGCCGCAGCTCGGGGTGGTGGAAAACCGTGGGAAACCCGTGGTGTTGGCGGAGATCCCGGGGTTGATCGAAGGAGCGCATCTCGGCGTCGGGCTGGGACACGACTTCCTGCGGCACGCCGAGCGCACACGGCTCTTCCTGCACCTCATCGACGGAGGCGGGCAGGACCCGCTTAGCGACTTCCGGCAGGTGAACGAGGAGCTGGCGATGTACGACGCCGCGCTGGCGGGGCGGCCGCAGGTGGTTGCCGTCAACAAGGCCGACACCGAGGAGACGCAGGAGCAGCTTGCGGAGGTGATCGCTGCGCTGCGGGGGCTCGGTGTGGCGCCGATGGTGATGTCGGCGGCGACGGGCGAGGGCGTGCAGCAGGTGCTCGACCGCGTGTTGCAGGCGCTGGCGGAAGCGCCGCAGGCCGAGGTGCCCGCGCAGGAGCGCCCGCGTCCCCCGTCGCGGCGGCGTCCGTCCCGCTCGGGAACCGTGGAGATAGACGAGGAGGGCGACTTCATCGTGCGGTGGCCTGCGGCGGAACGGCTCGTCACGCTGGCCAACGTTGACGACCACCGCGTCGTCGGGCAGCTCCTGCGGGAGTTCCGGCGGCTCGGCGTCACCGCGGCGCTGGAGGCGGCGGGCATCGAGCACGGCGACGTTGTGCTCATCGGCAACTGGGCATTCCCGTGGGGAGAAGCGCTGCAACCCGCATGACGGCTGCCTTGACTGGCCCATCCCGCGCTCCCTACCATGCTTGGGACGCTCCTCACACACCGGAGGCCGCGCTATGAAGCTGGGGATCCTTGGCGGCACCTTCGACCCGATTCACCTTGGACACATGGCCGCCGCGGAGGCCGCCCTTGGTGCGCTGTCGCTGGACCGCATCCTCTTCATTCCCGCCGGCGACCCGTGGCTCAAGGCGGGCACGGAGGTCTCGCCGGGGGCCCACAGGCTCGCCATGGTGCGCGCGGCCATCGCCGGGGACGACGCGTACGAGTCCTCGACGATGGAGCTCGATCGCGCCGGGCCCACCTACACCGAGGAGACCCTGGCGGAGCTGCAGGAGGCGTACGGGCCGGCGGCGGATCTGCACTTCATCCTCGGCGCGGACGCCGTGCGGGACCTGCCGCGCTGGCACGCCCCGGCGGACGTGCTGGCCCGCTGCACCCTGGTGGTGATGGGCCGCCCGGCGCAGGGCGAGCTGGACCTGGCCGTACTCGACGGGATATTGCCGGGCTCGGCGGCGCGGGCGGTGAGCGTCGACCTCGACATGGGCGTGAGCGCGACGGAGATCCGGCGGCGCGCCGCCGAAGGGGAGTCGCTGGCGGGCCTTGTCCCGGAGGATGTCGAGCGATACATCGTGGGACACGGACTGTACGTGGAATACAAGGAGCGGCAATGAGCACGGAGCGGCGGGAACGGGTGTTGGAGCTTGCTGTGGAGCTGGGGGCGCTGACCTTCGGCGACTTCGTCCTGACGTCGGGGCAGCACAGCAGCTACTACTTTGACGGCCGCCTCATATCGCTCGACTCCGAGGGTTCGGCGCTGCTGGGTGACGAGTTCCTCGACGTCGTCCGGGAGGCGGGTGCGTCGGCCATCGGCGGGCTCACGCTGGGCGCGGACCCCATCGTGGCGAGCGTGGCGGTGACCAGCCACTACCGGGGCACGCCGGTACGGGCCTTCATCGTCCGCAAGGACGCCAAGGAGCACGGCACGGGCCGCCGCATCGAGGGGCCGCTGGCCGCCGGATCGAGCGTGGTCATCGTCGACGACGCCTGCAGCACGGGCGGCAGCCTCTTCCAAGCGATCGAGGCGGCCGAGGACGCGGGCTGCACGGTCACGCACGTCGCTGCAATCATCGACCGCCACCAGGGCGGGAGCGAGGAGTTGCGGCGCCGCGGCTACGCCTTCACCGCGCTGCTGGAGTCGGGCGAGGACGGGGCCGTGCGTGTCGTGGAAGGCTAGCGCCGGCGAACCGCCTACGCCGCCTCGCCGCGCAGCCGGCGGCGGTACACCCGGATGAGACCCTGCTGCCTGCGAGCGCTGCGCCGAAAGCCCTTGTCCTCGGCGATGCCGAGCACCCGCGCGGCCTCCTCCGTCACGGCGTTCTCCTGAAGCTGCGGCCACGCACGGTAGAGGGCGACTGCGGCCGCTGCGAGCTCCATTTCCCTGTTGCGGTTGCCCCATGCCCTTACGAAGGGCAGGAGGACGTTCACCGCAAGGTCCGACGCCCTGTCCGCGCCGATGAGAGCGCCGCCCGCCTCGGACGTGACTGCCAACCCGTCGCGCACGCCGGCGACGGAGCCCTCGCGGACCAGCGACGCCGCCCATGCTGCCAGCCCCTCGTCCCACGCGCGGTCGAGGAGCGCGGCCATCCCCTCCAGCCGCCGCGATGGGTGGTTGGAGGGCCGCACCCGGAACAGCTTCCAATCCGACCTCGACAGCACCGGCGTCACCTGTCCGGGAGGGTGCCCTTCCGTTGCGAGGCCGCTAGCTTGCAGGAGCGCCGAGGCCAGCGCGGACCGCCGCTTCTCCGGCGCGACGCCGCGGAGCGCGCGGACGAGGGCTGGCAGAGAGAGACCATCGGCGAGGCGCGTCATTGCGGGGCTGTTGCCGCCGTAGCCGAGGCCGCCCATGATTCCGCGGTAGAGGGCCTCGGATGGGTCCGGGTGCGCCTGCAGCTCCTGGATGAACGCCCGCACCTTCTCGAAGAAGCGCGCGTCGCCCTCGCGGTCGAGGGTGCGCGCCAGCCGGTCCGCCGACGAGGGCAGCGCGGCGAGGGGCAGGGGGCGCGGGGGTGGCGGGGTGTCCCGCCTGCGGCGCCTGCCGAGGGTGCGCGGGAAGAGGACGGCTGTGGGCGCCCGGCGGCCCGACGCGAGAATCACCGGGCCTTCTCCGCCGCGGAGCACGACGTGCAGGACGACGCCGTTGTAGTTGGGGTCTCCGCCGTGGCCGTGGGCCTCCCAGCCGTCCCGTCGCAGGTGCAGCTCGACGTCGCCGCGGACGACCTCGCCGCCCTCGCGCTGGAGGACGGCGTCGCGGAAGTCGGGCCCCGCCGACGCGCTGGCCCGGCCGGGGTAGAGCACCCGCAAGCGGGAGCCGTCGTCGCACTCGAGCGGCGGCAGCGACGCTCCGTGGTCGCGCCAGTACTGGGCGAGGGCGCGCTCGAGCACCGGCTGCTGCTTGGGCCGCTCCCTAACGTGCAGCATTGCTGTCTTCCGCGGGCTCGTTCTCGGGCGGCGGCGCCGACGATTCCGCCCTGTATTGGAAGTCGTTCTGCTCCGCCACCATACTCAGCAGGCGGGCCGAGGCGCCGCGGGGGCGGTAGATGCTGGTCTCCCACTCGCTGACCGTCTGCTGGCGCACGCCCAGCTCGTCCGCGAGCTCACCCTGCGTCGCGCCGAGGTGCTCGCGGAGCGCGCGGACGGACGCTGCGTCCCAGGGCAGCGACTCGGCACGGTATCGCGGACGGCGAGAGGACGGGCTCTTCCCTTCCGGCACGGGGCCCTCCTTGCGCGGGCAGTGGGTCCGGTCTCAGAGGGCAGTATACACGGTAACGTGTAACGCATACAATCAGGCAATCGTTACGGAAACGGAGGCCGTCTACGCGGCGCCTGCGGACTAGCGGCGGATGGTGCGGCGGTCCCGATTCTCGAAGTAGGCGCACTCTGTCAGCAGATCGCCATCGGCCGCGCCGGCTTCGGCGATCTCGATGTGCTGGCGCGTGACATGCTTGTAGGGGAACGGCCCCTTGCCGTACAGCTCGGCGGGGAGTTCCAGCATCTGCGTGCGCTGCAGGTCGTAGCGCGCATCGGCGTCGACGAAACGCATGACGTAGGCTGCGCACCTGGGAAGCTCCCCCTCTTTCAGCATGATGCTGCGGTGTACAACCCACTTGTTGAACACGAGGACGTCGCCCGGCTGGAAGTCGTCTTCGACCTGGTGCGTCTCGAGGATGGTGTCCAGGGGTGGTGTGTTGAAGATCCCGAAGCGCATGCCGTAGTATTCCTTCGGGCTGGTCCTGATGCCGGCCGCCTCCTTCGCCCGCAGCGTTGAAACCAACGCCCGCTCCAGCTGTTCGAAGCAGAACTCACCGGATATGACGTGCCGAGGCACGTACGCCATGCCGCCCCGTTGCCCCTGGGTGTCCACCGGCTGCAGCGGCGCCCACACCGTACAAGCGTATTCCTCGGCGAAATGGTACCCGAAACTCTGCACGTCAACGTGCCACGGCAACCCCTCGTGGACGTTCTGCTCGATTTCGAAGCAGTTCTCGAAGGTGAGAAACAGATCGTGTTCCGCCAGCTCCGTCAGCGCCTGCCGGAAGTAGGGACGCGCCATCAGTTCGTAGACGTCGTTCCTGTCGCTCCGGAAGTCCAATTGCGTGCGGCTGAGGTTCATACTGGTCGCGGAGTTTCTGGCCACTCCGGTCATTTCCCGCTCGGTCCTGTCACGCAACATTTCGACCACGTTGGGGTTCAAGAACCCCTCCAGCTTTACGAATCCGTCGCGCTGGCACTGCAGCTTGTGCTCGGGCGTGATGCGGAATGTATTGTCGAAGGGGTGTGACTCCACGGCACCCTCCTTCCCTGTCGAACACGTGCGCACGTCAAACGTTAACTTGTGCGCATACTAGAGAGATGCGCCTCATTCCGTCAACCCCGCCGGGACACACCCCTCGCTAGAAGAACAGGCCGGGGTTGGCGTTGATCGCGAGGTTGGGTTGCAAGCCCCGTTGAACGCCGCGGAAGGCGGCAGGGGGGGCTATGGGGAGGATGGCGCGGCCGTCGGCCATTTGGATGCGCGGACTACCCGCGGCGGATGGTGCGGCGGTCGCGGTCGTCGAAGTAGGCGCATTCCGAGAGCTTGTCGCCGTCTGCCGCGCCGGCTTCGGCGATCTCGATGTGCTGGCGCGTCACCGGTTTGTATGGGAAAGGCCCCCTGGAGTAGAGCTCAGCGGGGAGTTCGAGGTTCTGCGCTCGCTGCAGGTCGTAACGTGATTCCGCGTCGACGAGTCGCATCACGTAGGCCGCGCGCCTGGGAAGTTCCCCCTCCTCCAGCGTGATACTGCGATGCACGACCCACTTGTTGAAGACCAGGACGTCCCCCGGCTGGAAGTCGTCCTCCACCTGATGTGTCTCGAGGATGGTGGTCATGCTCGGTGTATTCAGAAGCTCGCTTCGCAGGTCATTGTACTCCTTGAAGCTCGTCCTCACACCGGCCCGCTCTTTCGCCCTCAGTGTTGAGACAACCGCCGGCTCCAGCTGGTCGTACATGAACTCGCCCGATATGACGTTCTGGGGCACGTACGCCATCCCGCCCCGTTGGCCCTGTGGGTCAACCGGCTGCAGCGGGGCCCACAGCGTGCATCCAAACTCCCTGGAGAACTGGAAGCCGAAACTCTGCACGCCGACGTGCCAGCCAAACCCCTCATTGACCAGCTGCTCGATTTCAAAGCAGACTTCGAAGGTGAGAAAGAGATCGTGATCCACCAGCTCCGTCAGGGCCTTCCGGAAGTAGGGACGCGCCATCATTTCGTAGACGTCGTGCTTTTCGCTTTCAAAGTCATACTGAACGCGACTGAAAGCGGAGCCGGTGGTGGTGTTTCTGGCGCTCCCTCGCATTTCCCGCTCGGTCCGGTCAAGCAACATGTCTATGACGGTGGGGTTCAAGAACCCCTCCAGCTTGACGAAGCCGTCACGCATGTACTGTAACTTGTGCTCAGGTGTAATGCGGAACTCAGTGTCGAAGGAATGTGGCTGCATGGCGCCCTCCTTCGCTGTCGAGCAAGAATACCACGCAAGCGAAACATTTGACTGCATACTAGGAACGGCAGGGGTACTCCGTCAACCCCGCCGGGTCACACTCCTCGCTAGAAGAACAGGCCCGGGTTGGCGTTGACGGCGAGATCGGGCTGCAGGCCCCGCTCGACGCCGTGGCAGGCGGCGGCGGCGATCATGGCGCCGTTATCCGTGCACAGCGCCGGGCGGGGGATGAGGACGGGCACGTGGGAGCGCCCCCGCATCGCCTCTCGGAGGGCGGCGTTGGCGGAGACGCCGCCGCCGATGAGGACGCCGCGGGCCTCGGTCTGGCGGGCGGCGTCGAGGGTCTTCTCGACGAGCACGTCGACTGCGGCTTCCTGGAAACCGGCCGCCAGCGCGCGCCTTCGCTCCAGGCCGTCATCGTCCAGCTCCGCCGGGCCGTCGGGGAGGCCCACGCCGACGCCGAGCTCGCGGGCGCGGTGAAGGACGGCCGTCTTGAGGCCGCTGAAGCTGAACTCCAGCGTGCCCCGCATCCAAGCTCGCGGCAGGGGCTCAACGCTCGATGCCCCCTGCGCTTCGCGCTGGATGGCCGGGCCGCCGGGGAAGCCGAGGCCCATGACGCGGGCCGCCTTGTCGAAGGCCTCGCCGGCCGCGTCGTCTCGCGTGCCGCCGAGGTGGTGGTAGTCGCCGTGGCCGCGCATGAGGACGAGGTCCGTGTGGCCGCCGGAGACCAGCAGGCAGACGATGGGGAAGCCGACGGCCTCCTCGGGTGTCGGCCCCCCCTCCAGCCAGGCGGCGTACATGTGGCCCTCGAGGTGGTTCATGCCGTAGAGGGGGAGGCCGAGCCCCATCGCGAGGCCCTTCGCGTAGTTGACGCCGACCAGAAGGGACCCGGCCAGACCGGGGCCCGCCGTCACCGAAACGCCGTCGAGGTCGTCGGGGGTCACGCCCGCCTCCTGGAGGGCCTGGCGGTAGATGGGCGTCATGGCGAGCATGTGCTGGCGAGAGGCCACCTCGGGAACGACGCCGCCGTAGCGTGCGTGCACCTCGACCTGGGAGCTGATGACGTTGGAGAGGATGCGCCGGCCGTCGGCGACAACGCTGGCCGCCGTCTCGTCGCAGGAGGTCTCGATGCCGAGCATGAGCATTGGGCTAGTCCGCCGGCGAGACCAGGATGAGGCCGAGGAAGAGCTCCGCGTTGCTCATCAGGGATGCAAGGTTGTCGGCCGCCGCCCGCGGGCTCGACGAGAGGACGGCCTGCAGGCCGTCCATGTTGGCGGTGGCGGTGATGCCGGAATCGCAGATGAGGACCGTCTCGCCCGGCTGCAGGTCCAGCCGCTCCATGGCCGGCGAGACCTCGGGCAGGTTGCCCAGGGCGGAGGACATGGTGCCGGGCACGGAAAGCCGCACGCGGCGCACCCCCGCACGGTCGAGCTGGAAGACGGCGATGTCGGCCACAGCGGCCAGGAAGGCCTCCTCGCCGCGGGCGGCCAGCAGCGTCACGCCGACGCCCGCGCCGCCGGGGGTCGAGAGCTCCTGATGGCAGGCCTGGAAGGCGCCGTTGATCGCCGTTGTCAGAGACGTGCCTCCGAGGGCGCTGAGGCGGCGGCGCAGCGAGGTCATCGCGGCCTGGCACCGCGCCTCGCCGTCGGGGCCGTCGCATTCGATGAGGGCGTGGAACTGCACCGGGTCTCCGCCGCCCCGGCCCGTGAAGGTCGAGTAGTAGGGAGCGGGGTCGGTCATGTGCGAGCCGTAGTGCGCGGCCACGGGAACAATGCTTGGGGTCCAATCCATGGCGGCCTCCAGCGTATTCGTAACTTCATAGTACGGCGCGGCACGCCGGAGCGGCAAGCGGCGCGTGCCACGGTTGGCGCCGGTTTAGCGGGCCGCGGGCCGGTCAAAGGTGCGGCGGAAGCGCTGCAGATTCTCCTCGATCGACACGTCCGGGCGGTCGGGGTTGTCGCTGCCCTCGACGTCCGCGATGATGCACCACGGGCCGTCCTCGCGCATGGCCTGGTCGAAGGCTTCCTCGAGCGCTTCCAGCGTCGAGACAGCGGCCACCTTCGGGATCCCGGAGCCGCGCGCGACGGCGGCGAGGTCCGTCACAACGGCCGTGTGCGTCGGCTGGCCTCCGGTGCCCGCCCACTGGTGGTTGTCCCACACGATGTGGACCAGATTGGCGGGCGACTGGCGGGCGATGGTGCCCAGCGAGCCGAGGTTCATCAGCAGCGAGCCGTCGCCGTCCATGACGACGATCTTGCGGTCGGGCGCGGCGAGGGCGATGCCGAGGCCCACCGAGGAGGTCAGGCCCATTGCGCCCCACATGTACAGGTTGGCGTCGCGGTCGTCCAGATTGTGCAGGTGGAACGTCGTGCCGCCGAGGTTGGAGACGATGGGGGCGCCACCCACGCGGTCCAGCACGGCCCTGATGGCGTCAACGCGGAGCATCGCGGCCTCCCGTCATCAGCGTTGAGAGCAGGTTGGCGACCGGCAGCCTGCCGGCGTACGTGAGCGCGATGACGCCCGAGAGCGTCCGGTCGAGCTCGTCCTCGCGGGTGAGGTGGAAGTACTGGAGGCCGAGGGCGTCGAGGATGCCGGGGATGGCTCGCGCGCCGGGCACCTGCGCCAAGTTGAACTCGCCGGGCCCGCCGCGCATGCCGATGAACCACACGAAGGGGATGCGGTACGGGATGTTGAGGGTCGCCAGCGCGTTGACGGTGTTGCCGAAGCCGCTGCTCTGCATGAAGACGGCCCCGCGCTGCCCGGCGGCATAGGCGCCGGAGATGATGCCGACGGCCTCCTCCTCGCGGGTGGTGGGAATCATGTGGAAGAAGGGGTCCTGCTCCATCAGCCGCAGGACGCGCCACGTCACCCCGTCGGGCACGTAGGCGGCAAGGCTCACGCCCGCGTCCTTCAGCCCCTGCACAATCTGCTCAGCCCAGGCCATGCGTCCTCCAACGCGGCGGAATATAGGTGCGGGTGCGATGGGGTGTCAAGCGAGCAGCCGAGCTGCGGCTACTGCTGCTGAGGCTCGTCGCCGAAGCCGCCCAGCACCTCCTGCCAGACGGCGACGACCTCCCCCTTGCCCACCAGCTCGCTCTCCATGAAGCGGACGGCGCTCTGGACCGTCTCATGCGCCTGGACGTAGCTGGTGTTGACGGCGCTCAGGCCAAGCTGCGAGCTGCGGTGCGAGTCCTGGTCTGCGACCTCGGCGATGGAGAGGTTGTAGCGGTCGCGGAGGCGCGCCATGAGCGATTGCACCACGCCGCGCTTGTCCTTCAGTGAGCGCGAGGCGGGCAGGTGCAGGGTGACGGTGGCGACGGCGATGTTCATGGCGTCCTCTGTGCAAGGGATGAGCGGGCCTCGGGACTCGCGCGCTGGGTGGGCCGGCGTCTACCCGAGCACCTCGTCGATGACCTCGTCGAGCTGCCCCTTGGTGATGGCGCCGCCCCAGGTGCGGTGAATGGCGCCGTCGGCGTTGATGAAGACCGTGGTGGGCATCCCGCGCACGCTGTAGTCCATGATGATGCGCCGGTCCTGGGCCTCGCCGACGGGGTACGTCAGGTCGATGGTCTCCAGGAACTCGATCGACTGCGGGCGGTCGCCGAGGAGCGTGAAGGAGCCGACATCGACGCCGAGCACCATGGCGTCGCTGCCCTCGGCCTGCAGCTCCTCCCACACCTCCTGGAAATGGGGCATCTCCGCGCGGCAGGGCGGGCAGAGGGGCGCCCAGAAGTTGACGATGACGGGCCTGCCGTCGAGGTCGCTGAGGCTGACCTCTGCGGCGCCGCCGAAGTGCTCGGCGCCGCTGTAGAGGGGCATGGTGAAGTCCGCGGCGGTCTCGGCGTCCGAGCCGCCGTTGCAGGCGAGCGCCAAGACGAGAATGAGCCCGAGGACCGCCAGGGCCGCCGATGTCCGCATCCGATGTTCCTCCGTGCGCCGGCGGCCCCAGACGAGGTCGGCGATGCTACCAGCCGACGGCCGCCCCCGACTTTCGCGGCTCCGACGCGCCGCTGAGCACTCCTGTTTCGGGGTCCCGGGCGATGAGTTGCGCCCCACCGAAGCCTATGCGGCGGAAGCCTTCGAGCACTTCGATCCGGTGCCCGCGGGCCGCCAGCCCCTTGGCCACTTCCGGCGAGATCCCCTCTTCCAAGTCTACCACCCCGTCCAGGCCGACGCTGAAGCGCAGCGCGTCCAGCGCCTGCTGCGGCCCAAGCTCGAAGTCCACCATGTTGGCGATGACCTGCAGGTGGCCCTGCGCCTGCTGGAAGCCGCCCATGACGCCGTAGGTGAGCCAGAGGTCGTCACCGCGGGTGGCGAGGGCCGGGATGATGGTGTGGAAGGGCCGCTTGCCCGGCGCCAGCGCGTTCGCGTGCTCCGGGTCGAGCGAGAAGAGGGCGGCGCGGTTCTGCAGCGCGATGCCCGTGCCCGGCACCACCAGACCGGAGCCGAAGCCGGCGAAGAGGCTGTTGATGAAGGAGCACCCGTTGCCCTCCTCGTCGACGGCAGAGAGGTAGACGGTGTCGTGCACGGCCGGGACCTTGCCGAAGGGTACGGTCTCCATGGCGAGCTCCGGGCTGATCAGGCCGCGGCGCTCGGCCGCGTACTCCTTCGAGAGGAGCTGCTGCGTGGGGACGAGGGACGCGCGCGGGTCGGCGATGTACTCGAAGCCGTCGGCGAAGGCGAGCCGCGTGGCCTCGATCATGTGGTGGTAGGTCTCCAGCGACTGGAATCCCATGTCGCGGATGGGGATGCCCTCGACGATGTTCATCGCCATGAGGGCGATGAGCCCCTGGCCGTTGGGCGGGCACTCCCAGCAGGTGACGCCGTGGTAGTCGGTGCTGATGGGCTCGTCCCACGTCGGGTAGTCCGCCGCGAGGTCCTCGGGCGTCATCCACCCGCCGCGGAGCTGGACGTAGTCGGCGATCTTCTGGGCGATGGGACCGCGGTAGAAGGCGTCCGGGCCGCCCTCGGCGATGGCCCGCAGCGTGCGCGCCAGATTCGGCGAATGGAAGACCTCGCCCTCGCGCGGCGCGCGGCCGTCGATGAGGAACTCCTCTCCGGAGGGATAGCGCGACAGCTTGTCGACGCCGCCCGACCACTGGTAGGCGATGACGTCCGTGACGGCGTAGCCCTGCTCGGCGTACTCGATGGCGGGCTGCAGCACCTCCGCGAGGGACATGGTGCCATACTCGCGTAGGATGGTGTCCCAGCCGTTGACGGTGCCGGGGACGGAGACGGACCATGCGCTGTCGCCGGGGATGTGCTCGAGGCCGTGGCGCGTCACATCCTCAATGGCCGCGGCGGCAGGCGCCCGGCCGCTGGCGTTGAGAGCCACAACCCGCTTCTCCTTGGCGAGCCAGATGAGGGAGAAGAGGTCGCCGCCCACGCCGGTCGACATGGGCTCGACGACGTTGAGGCAGGCGGCTGTCGCGACGGCGGCGTCGACGGCGTTGCCGCCGGCCATGAGCATGCGCAGACCGGCCACAGCGGCGAGGGGCTGGCTTGTGGCCACCATGCCGTGCTTTGCGTGAATGGCTGACCTTCGTGAGTTGAAGTACATCTCTTCCCTCCTTGGCAAGTCAGGACGCGCCAGAGGCTGTTGGGTACGGCGTCAGTATACTCGCACGAAGCTGTCTTGGGGCCAGTTGGCGCCGGGCGCCCGCCCCCGCGCTACCGCCCTGCCGTTTCCAGCGTCTTCGTGCCCAGGAGCTTGGCGCAGGCGTAGACCGCCGAGGTGTATGGCATCGGCACGCCGGCGATCTTGCCCAGCTCCAGCACCACGCCCACGAGCCCGCCGATCTCGATCGGCCGTGCCGTCTCCACGTCCTGCAGCATCGATGTCTTGTGGTCGCCGACGTTCTCCGCGCCCGCCATTCGCTGGTCGATGCTGATAGGCACCTCGATGCCGAAGGAGTTGGCGACGGCGTGGGCCTCCTCCATCATGGCGCGGGCCAGCGCGCTGGCGTCCCTGTCCCGGGCGATCTCCGCCATGCCCGCCCGCGTCAATGCGCTGATGGGATTGAAGGCCAGGTTCCCCATGAGCTTGACCCAGATCTCTTGCCGAATGTTGGAGCGAATCGGGGCGCGCATCCGCGCGTTTCCCAGCGCGGCCGAGAGCGCCTTGGCCCGCTCCGACGTGGTCCCGTCGAGCTCGCCCAGCGAGAACCGGTTGCCCTCCGCGTGCTCGATGACGCCCGGGGCCACGATGTTGGCCGCCGGATACACGACACAGCCGATGATGTCCTCGTTGGGGATGTGCCGCTCGAGGATGCCGTCCGGGTCCACGCTCTCCAGCCGCGTCCCATCCCAAGGCCCGCCATGCCGGTGGAAGTACCACCACGGGATGCCGTTCTGCGCCGGCAGCACCACCGTCTCGCGCCCCAGCAGCGGCCCCAGCAGCGGCGCGATGGCAGGGAGCCCGTGGGCCTTGACCGCGAGCACCACAACATCGGCGACACCAACCTTCTTGGCGTCGTCGGTGGCGAAGACCTTGGCGTTGAAATCGCCGTCGGGGCTGTGCACGGTGACGCCGTTCTCCTGCATCGCCGCGAGGTGCGGGCCCCTCGCGATGAGGGCAACGTCCTCACCGGCGAGGCTGAGCTTGGCGCCCATCCACGCCCCGATGGCCCCGGCCCCGTATATGGCGAACTTCACGTCGTCACCTTCCCCTCGCTGGCCAACCGCGTGAGTCGGTACAAGGGCCTCCTACTTGGAGAACATCTCTGTCAGGAACCGGCGCTGGATCTTGCCCGTGGGGCCGCGCGGGATCTCGTCCATGACGTGGATGACGCGCGGCACCTTGTAGTCGGCCAGCTTCTCGCGGCAGAAGGCCACGAGCTCTTGCGTGGTCACCTCGCCGTTGAGCACGACGGCCGCCGAGGGCTCCTCGCCGTGCGTCTGGTGCGCGACGCCAAAGGCCACCGCCTCCGCGACGGCCGGGTGGTCCAGCAGCGCGTTGTCGATCTCCAGAGGCGAGATCTTCTCACCGCTGCGGTTGATCATCTCCTTCAGGCGGCCCGTTAGCGTCAGGTAGCCGTCGTTGTCCAGCATGCCCTCGTCGCCGGTTCGGAACCAGCCGTTGGTGAACGAGGTGGCGTTGGCTTCCGGGTTGTTCTCGTAGCCGGAGATGACGTTTTCGCCGCGGATGACGACCTCGCCCCGCTCGCCGCTGATGAGCAGGGTGCCCTCCTCGTCCATGATGGCGATCTCGACACCCGTGCCGGGCCCGACGGCGCCGGGGAGGCGGTTGCCAGGGGGCAGGGGGTTGGAGGACATCTGGTGCGCGGCCTCGGTCATGCCATAGGCCTCCAGCACCGGCACGCCGAACTGCTGCTCGAGCTCGTCCATGACGACGGGCGGCAGCGCGGCGCTGCAGCTGCGGATGAAGCGCAGGGTCTCCGGCACCTCCGGCTTGGTGCTGCGCGCACGGGCCAGCAGCGCCTGGTGCATGGTCGGCACGGCCGAGTACCACGTCACGTTGTGTTCCTTGACCACCGGCCAGAAGTTCAGGGGGTTGAAGCGCGGCGGCGCGACGACCGTGCCGCCTGTCTGCAGCGTCGACAGCGTGGAGGCGACGAGCCCGTGCACGTGGAAGAGGGGCATGACGCACAGAGCCACGTCGTCCGACGTCAGGTCGTAGGTGGCGGCGATGTTGCGCAGCGAGGTGGTCAGGTTGCGGTGCGTCAACGGCACCCGCTTGGGCCGCGACGTGGTTCCGCTGGTGTGCAGCACGAGGGCGACGTCGTCCGTCCCGGGCCACGGCGAGTCGCTCCCGCCCTTGCCATCGCCGACGGCGGTCAGGCTCACCTGCCCGGCGTCGTCCATCGCGGCGACGATGTGCAGGGCGCCGGGCGGGGCGACCTCGACGATGGCCTCTCCGCCCTCGGGGCCGGTGATCACCGCCGACGCGTTGGTGTCGTCGAGGTAGAAGGCGAACTCGTCGATCTTGTAGGCGGCGTTCAGGGGGGCGGCCGTGGCCGCCGCCGTGACCGCGAGGAACGTCACGATGGACTCGAGGCCGTTGGGCAGCACGATGGCCACCCGGTCCTCCTTGGCAATGCCGAGGTCGCGGAGCTGCGTCCGCAGCCGGTCCACCTGCGCCCGCAGGCTATCGTACGTGATGGATGGGCCGTCGGGGGCGACCAGGGCGGGGTGCCCTCCCGCGCCGTAGTCCAGCACCTCCCGAAGGGTCTGCGCTTGCGTGCCCGTCGCCATGACTGTGTCCTCCCACTGTGATGTGCTGCCCCCGAGGGGCCTCCGCCCCTTCGATTTCCCTCAGGGCGAACGGTAAGGCCGTGCCTAGAAGGCGTCCGGGGCTGCGGCAATGGCCGCGAGGTCTTCTCTGGTATACGAGCCCAGGCTCCGAAAGTCAAACTCCGTGTAGTTCCTGACCCACCGCATGACCACCTTGGTCGCGGCCCGATACCGCGCGACGGTCTCCTCGCGGGCGGCGTCATCGGCGTCCGGGGCGTCCTCCGCTAGGCGGGCGAGGATGTCCTCCTCCTCTGCCAGCAGGATGCGCTTGACGACATTGAGGGTATGGGTCTCGCCCGTCTCGTTGTCGGGCGCGGCGTGGATGATGCGCTGGCCGGTCTGGGCGGCCGAGATGCGGGCCGTCGCGAGGTCCTCCATCAGCGCGGGGTGCAGGCCGGGGCGGCCCGCCAAGCTGTCGATGCCCTTGGCGCCGCGGCCGTTCAGCCAGCCCTCGACGTACTCGATGAGGGTGCGAAGGTTGCGGCGGGTGCCCTCCATGGTGACTTTGCCCGCGGGCCGCTTGATCTCGATGGGGTAGTTGTCGGGGTCCATCATGGCGGCCGTGGGCTGGAAGCCGCTGTCGGAGAGCTCCTTGAACGGCGCGGCGGCGACGCCCATATGAAAGATGTGGGCCACCCACCCGCGGGAGAACCCCTGCGCGGCCTCCCACTCCTTGTCGGCGCGGATGGACGCTGCGGCCGCGGCGTTGACGGCCTCGTCGCGGCTGGGGAGGGCGGTCGCCATGCCGCCGATGGCCACGCCGCCGTGCTTGAGGCACACGGCGACGAGGCGGCGGAAGATGTTGGACATGAAGCCCGTCGTCTTGATGTCGACGCCGAAACGGTCCGGCCAGACCATGTCCGGGTCCGCCATCACGTACTCGAGGATGCTGGCCTTCAGGTCCCACCGCGCGGCGTTCAGGCCTGCGGCGTACGGGCCGAGCTGGTGCAGGATCTCCTCCATCTGGAACACGGCCGGCAGCGACTCGATCAGGGGGATGGCACGGATGGTGGCCGTGCGCAGGTGCTCGAGGCGGAACTGGCTCTCGGAGAAGAAGCCGCGCCAGAAGGCCGTCTCCGTCGCCGACTCGATTTTGGGCAGGTAGAAGTAGATGCCGAGCCCGGCCTCGGCCTGCGCGCGGCCGGCGTGGAAGAGGGTGAGGCACGCGCCGAGGATGGCCGCCGACACCGGCGCCCCGCCGATGGTGACCTCCGGCTCGTCGAGGTGCAGGCCGCGCTCGCGGTGCATGAAGAAGGGGAGCGGGCCGTCCTGCACGGCGTAGTCGCGGCCGCGGGCCTCGTCGCGGTACGTCAGGCCGCCCGTCACGGCGAGGACGCGGTTGTGGGCGGCGCGGACGGTGTCGACGAGGCGGTGACCGGCCGAGTCCTCGTCGTCGTCGAGGTCGCCCTCCGCGCGGACGCCGTCGGCGCCGGGGTTGAGGGCGTTGATGAACATGGGGGTGATGGAGACGGGGCCGGTGATCTCGATGCCGGGCTTGCGGAGTTCTGCGGGCACGGGGGGCACGCGCCACGGCTGCGCGGCGTCGCCGGCCGGCGACAGCGACGGCAGCTCGCCGTCGAGGGCGCGGCTCTGCGTCTGCGAGCGGGCCTCGCGGAACGCGGCGACGCGCGGCGCGAACGTCCGGTGCATGTGCGAGAAGTACACGCAGAACTCCGGCGTGAACAGCTCCGCCGCGCCTTCGACGCCGGCGAAGGTCACGCCCCTGACCGTGGGCATAAGGGCCACCCCCGAACGTGGCTTGCGTGCGAGCGGGCGCATGACGAGTGATGCTCGCGCCTGCTCGTGGACACCTACACGATTCTAGCCGCGCCGTACGTGGCGTCAAGGTTGCGGGCGGCAACCGCCCGTGCGTGCGCGGCCGCCTCCTTACGACAGGCTCAGGGCGAACGGCGATGGCATGCGGGCGCAGGGCGAACGGGGTGGACGGTTGGCGCCGCACCCCGTTCAGGCCGCTGGGCTTGAAGTGGGCCTACTTGCGCAGGAACTTCTGGATGCGCTGGCCCATGAGGACCTCGCAGACGTAGAGGTCGCCGTGGCTGTCGACCCAGACGCCGTGCGGGCCGATGAAGTGACCCGGCTCCGGCTTCCGGTACTCGGGGTCGCCGAGCTGCGCCAGCACGTTGCCCTCGAGGTCCAGGATGGTCACCCGCGACTGCAGCTCCGCGACGTACATGATGTTGTTGCTGTCGACGAAGAGCTTGCACGGCTGGATGAAGCCGCCCCACTCGTCCAGGTACTCGCCCTGGGGCGTGAAGACCTGGATGCGGTGGTTCTGCCGGTCGGCGACGAAGACCTTGCCCTCGGCCTCCCAGACGCTGTGGACGAGGTTGAACTGACCGGGGCCCGTGCCGGGCTCTCCCCACGAGTACTCGAGGGTGCCGTCGTCGGCAAACTTGTGGACGCGGCAGTTGCGGTAGCCGTCGGAGACGTAGAAGCCGCCGGACGCGGAGAGGGCGATGTCCGTCGGGTGGTGGAAGGGTCCGGCGGCCCGCAGGACCTCGCGGTTCTCGTCGGTGTAGCCGGTGTCCGAGGGCACGCCGCGGTTGCCGATCTCGAAGACTTTCTTGCGGTCCTTGGTGTACTTCATGGCCACCTGCAGGGAGCGGTCAACGAAGTACTGGTTGTCGCCGGCATCCGTGTTCATGCCGTGGGCGTCCTGGAACTCGTCGCTGCCCCAGGTGCTGAGGAATTTGCCGTCGCGGTCGAAGACCATGACGGGGTTGGAGGTGCGGGTGAAGACGTGGACGCGGTCCTGGGAGTCGGTATTGACGGAGCCGATCTGGCCCCACTCCATCCCCTCCGGGAGCTCGCCCCAGCCCTCTGCCACCTCGTAGGTGAAGTCGCCCGACCCTACTGTCGTTGCCATAGCGCGCCTCCTCTCGCTGCCTGTGCGGTTGGGCGCATTATGGCAAGGGTTGCGCCGTCAGTCGATAGCCTGGTCGAGAAGCTCCAGCGCGGCGCCGAAACCGCCGGGCGCGAGCCCCAAGGCGTCGGCGGGGAGCGCGACCCCCAGGCGGACGACGGCGGCCGTGACCTGCGACTCGCTGAGGAGACGCTGGAGCTCTTCCTGGATGCCCTCGCCCTCCTCGATGCTGACGAAGGTCTGGCCGGAGGTGTCCACGGCGGATAGGTCGATCTGGTAGGTGAGCCGCGCGAGGATGAGGACGACGGCGCCAACCACCATCACGCCCACCACGAAGCCCAAGACGAGGCCCCCGACGCGGTCGACTACGTTGGACAGCCCGAGGGTCATGCTGGAAATGACGGACTTGACCATCTTGATGAACTTGCCGGCGGCGAAGAGGACGACGGCGAGGAGGACCAGGTAGCTGATGACGGTGACGACGGCCTGGGCGGTCTTCGAGTCCGTGTACGCCTCGACGCCGAGCGCGGCGGCCGAGCTCACCTGGCCTGCGAAATACCACGCGACGAGCAGGCTGACGAAGATGGCCACAGCGGAGAGGAGCCCCATGCGAAGGCCGGCGAAGGCGCTGACGGCCAGAACAGCTATGAGCGCCCAGTCCAGCCAATTCACGTGATTTTCCTCCCCGGCCGGGTACGGCCTCCGTTATTCAGTGTAGCACGGGCCCCATTTGCGACAGATAGGAGCCGGCACGGCTGGTGTCATGGCCGGCAGAGGGCGGCGCGAGTGGCTGCGAGCGGGGGCGGCACCGGCTATGCTCTGGGTGCGCCGCTTCGCGGACGGCGCGAGGAGGGGAGCGTCGATGTCAACGACCCTGCGGGTTATGTCCTACAACATTCTCTTCGGCGGGGTGTCCGACGGCGCGGGCGGCAGCGAGGACCGGACCGGGCTGCTGACCTCGGTGGTGAAGGCCGTCCGGCCCGATGTTCTCGCGCTCAACGAGTGCTGCGGCTTCGCGGAGGACGGGGGCGCTCGCATGCGGGCGTTCTGCGACGCCGTTGGCATGGAGGGGGAGCTGGCTGTCGCGCCCTCGGGGTTTCACGTCGCGCTGCTGCACCGCGAGCCGTGGAGGCCGGCGTCCAAGTCGACAACAACGGCGGCGATGCACCACGGGCTGGTGCGGATGATGCTGACCGACGGCACGCACGAGGTCAACGTCGTGGCCACGCACCTGAATCCGTACTCGAGCCTGGGGCGGCTGCAGGAGGCGCAGATGGCGGTGAGCCAGACGCGGCCGGGGGAGCCGTCGCTGGTCATGGGCGACTTCAACTCGCTGCCGGCGGGCTACGACGGGCCGCTATTCGCGCGTCGGCTCATGGACGAGGAGATGCGCCCGGAGACCCACGTCTGCGAGTACTTCGCGCGGGCCGGTTTCGTGGACGTGCTGGCGGCGCGCGGTGTGACGTCACACACGTACCCGACGCCGCTGGTGCACAGGCCGAATTACGCGCTCGCGCCGGTGCGGCTCGACTACGTGATGGCGAGCGGAGAGCTTGCCTCGGCGTGCACGTCGGCGTGGGTGGTGGAGACGCCGGAGGCGGAGCGGGCGTCGGACCACCTGCCGGTGGTGGCGGAGTTTGCGCTCGGCGGCTAAGCGCCGGCTTCCTCACGCAAGAGCCGCACGCCCCGGTAGACCGTCCACAGCACCCAGAAGATGTAGAGCGACCGGGCCAGCTGCAGCCCCTGGTCAAGGTCTCCCCACACGCTGGCCGCCGTCACGAAGGACGCCAGCGAGATGAGCGACAGCAGCGCGACCAGGCGGTTCAGCCACAAGTCGAGGCTTCCCGAGGACGGCAGCGCCAGCACGAACAGGATGAAGCCCAGCGACACCGCCATGCCGCCGCCGACGGTTGCGGCCACCCGTGCCACGAAGATTCCCGTGAACTGCTCCTCCGTCGCCAGGTCCGGTCCCACTGCAATGCCCAGCGCCATCATCTGCGCCCAAATCCAGGTGAGCATGCCCACGATGATGAATGCGAGGCCCCCGCGCGACAGCGCGTCCCCCGTCCCCGCGCGGCGGGTGGACACCAGCAGCGCGGAGAGGCCGAAGACCATGATCATGATGCCCAGGATCACCAGCGGCACCGTGATGTTGGTCATCACGCGGTTGTCCGCCAGCGCGTTGATCGCGGCAATGGGGTCGGAGGGCGCCGCGGTGTCAATGATGGCCCCGCCGGGTTGCAGCAGGAACATGATGAAGGCCATCACCGGTCCCACGATCAGCGCCAGTCCGCCAAGCTGTCCCATAGACAATTTGCACATCCGCATCCACCTCTCGTGTCCAAAGCCTTCCATGAGTTGAACCCGGAGAACCGGACGCCCCCCGTCCGTCCTTCAACCTTTCCGGACGAGCGGGGGGCGTTGTCTCACCTTGCTATGGCTTGGCTACGCACGCGCCTTGGCCGCCTCCGCCTGCTCTCGGACGCCCCAGATGTCGCCGGGGAGGGAGACGCCCTTCTCGGCAGCCATCGCAGCGGCGTGCTCGCGGGCCTTGGTGGACGCCTCGGCCGTGCGGTCCGAGACCTCGAGGCCAAGGCCGTCGACGACGCGGACACGGAAGTTGAAGTAGGCGCAGGCCATGACGATGTCGAGGATGTCGCGGTCGTCCC
>JAPPNT010000238.1 GCA_028873745.1 Chloroflexota bacterium
CTCCATGGGCGTGTTGGGCTCCAGCCCCATGTAGCGCAGGGCGCGCTCGGCGCTCTCGCGGTCGGCGGGGTTGGCGAAGCTGGCGGGGTCGGGCACGCGGCCGGTCACCGTCGTCACCTGGCCGGGGTTGGTGCCCCAGGACACCATCGGCGCCAGCTCCGACGCCTCGATGGTGACGACTCGGTCGAAGACGGCGTCGGGGTCCGTGGGAAGCTGCTTCCAGCGCTCGACGGCGGCGTCGAAGGCGTCGCCCTGCGGCACGTTGGCGCGGCCGCGCATGTAGTCGAACGTCGTCTGGTCGGGGGCGACCATGCCGGCGCGGGCGCCGCCCTCGATGGACATGTTGCAGACGGTCATGCGCCCGGCCATCGAGAGGTCGCGGATGCCCTGGCCGGTGTACTCGATGACGTGGCCGGTGCCGCCGTCGATGCCGATCTGGCCGATGATGGCGAGGATGAGGTCCTTGGCGGTCACGCCGTAGGGCAGCGGGCCGTTGACGTCGACCTGCATGGTCTTCTGGCGGGCCTGCCGCAGCGTCTGGGTGGCCAGCACGTGCTCGACCTCCGACGTGCCGACACCGAGCGCGAAGGCGCCGAAGGCCCCGTGCGTGGCGGTGTGGCTGTCGCCGCAGACGATGACCATGCCGGGCTGCGTGTAGCCCTGCTCCGGCCCGATGACGTGGACGATGCCCTGCAGCGGGCTGTGGATGTCGGCGAGGGGGATGTTGAACTCGCGGGCGTCGTTGGAGAGGTGCTCGAGCTGCTGCACGGCGATGGGGTCCTCGATGGGCAGGGAGCGGTCGGTGGTGGGCACGTTGTGGTCGGCGGTGGCGACGGTGAGGTCGGGGCGGCGGACGCGGCGGCCGGCCATGCGCAGCCCGTCGAATGCCTGCGGCGACGTGACCTCGTGCACCAGGTGCAGGTCGACGTAGAACAGCGCGGGCTTGCCGGGCTCCTCCGACACGATGTGCGCGTCCCAAATCTTCTCGAACATGGTCTTTCCAGGCATAGCGTCAACCTTTCCAGCTAAGGGTATGGGTGCAAAGGGGCGATGCAATGATAGCACCCAGGTAGGAATCCGTCATTGTGGGGGGGCTGTCGCTGACCAGGCTCAGGTTCTTGCGCACCAAAGCAAAGGGAAAGATCGCTTCGATTGGCTGATACAATTGGGACTAGTGGCAGGACGAAAACCGGACGACTCATGGGAGGCAAGACTTTGGGTAAAGAACGTACGGAGTGCTTTGAGTGGCCTGAAGGTGACCAACCCATTCGCATTACTGGCATTACTTTTACAACTGAGGATGAGGACGAAGGCCCCGCTTTCACACCAGTAGTGCACGTCAAGGGGGTGTCTGAGGACGGTCGCGTTGATTCTGAGCCCATTTGTTGCGCCCAGTGTGGCGGTGAAGACTTTGAAACGGAGAGTGTTGCATTTGGAGTCTCCCAAGACAGCAGGGAGTTTGTCAGGAAGTGTTTAGCTTGCGGAACGATTGTGAGTCCCTTGCATCAATCGATCGCGACCTCCCAAGACAACCCGGAGTCGGAACGACGTTTTCGAGTAGGTGCCGAGAGGCAGGAAAGCTACCAAGGTGACATCGAACAAATCGACGACAAGAGATAAGGGCTCGAGATGGGTTTGGGTCCGAAACCCCTTTGTAGAGCCCCTTAGCCTACAGGCTACGCCATGGTTCTAGCGGCCTTAAGTTGAAGCTCTTCCTACATCGGCCAAATAATGCTGGCCGCGCGCCCCAGCGGGCGTTACGGTTGCTGGGAGGGAGGGCGGAAGCGGTAGCCTACGTTCCAGACGGTCTCGATGAAGGTGTGGTTGGCGTCCTCGACCTTGCTGCGGAGGCGGCGGACGTGGACGTCGACGGTGCGGGTGCCGCCGAAGTACTCGTAGCCCCAGACGCGGGAGAGGAGCTCCTCGCGGGAGAAGACGCGGCCGGGGTTGGAGGCCAGCAGGCGGAGGAGCTCGTACTCCTTGAACGTCAGCAGGACGCGGTGGCCGGACAGGGTGACCTCATAGCGGGACTGGTCGATGACGAGGTCGTCGGAGTGGATGGTCTCGGAGCCCTCGCGGCCGCGAAGGCGGCGGAGGAGCTGGGTGACGCGGAGGGCGAGCTCCGTGGGGTTGGGCGGCTTGAGGGCGAAGTCGTCGGCGCCGCGGGCGATGTCGTAGTCCTGGAGCTCGCGCTCGGTGACGAGGGCCATGACGGGGAGGCGGAGGCGGCGGCAGAGCTCGAAGGTCTCGTCGGCCTCGGTGCGGGTAAAGCCGACGGCGTCGAGGAGGACGACGTCGGGGGTCTTGTCCATGGGGAGGGCGTCGAGGGCGCCGGGATCGGGCGTCGCGGACGTGTTGAACTCGCCGCGGGGAAACGCCAGCATGAGCGTCTCGGCGGCGCGGCCGTCGCGGCTGACCATGAGGACTGATGGCACCTATCAACACCTCGCCCAAGGCAGTTTGGAGACGCTAGTATAGCATGGCGGCTACGCTTTTCGTTGGGGGTTGGGTACGTG
>JAPPNT010000163.1 GCA_028873745.1 Chloroflexota bacterium
CGGGCTGCTGCCAGCGCCGCCGCACGACAACTACGGGCACACGTGGCACCACGGCGACGGGTACCTGTTCCGGGTGACGAAGCGGGGCGGGGCGGCGTTCATGATGCCGGGGCAGCAGAGCAACATGCCGGGGTTCGACGTGCAGATGACGGACCAGGAGATCATCGACGTGATCGAGTACATCATGGGGTTCTGGGGGGCGCACGTGCGGGAGTTTCAGGCTTCTGCGAGCGCGGGGGACCCGTATCCGTAGGGGGGCGGGGCCTGCCGGCCCCCCGTTCACCCTTCGATTTCCCTCAGGGCGAACGGCTCCGCCCCTCCCTGCCCTCTGGATTCCCGCCTTCGCCGGAATGACGTGGGGATGGTTGGGGGGCGCCCTTCGACAGGCTCAGGGCGAACGGGAGGTGCTCAGGGTGAACGGGCACTCTCTGTCGCCGCCCGTGGATTCCCGCCTTCGCGGGAATGACGTGTGGGTGGTTGGGGTTGCGGGCGTTGGTGGGCGCGGGCGGGCGAGGCCTGCGGCCCCCCCGTTCATGCTTCGATTTCCCTCAGCACGAACGGTTCTTCCCTGCCTCCCCCTTCGACAGGCTCAGGGCGAACGGCCACCCTCCATCCCTCCCCTGGATTCCTGCCTTCGCAGGAATGACGAGGGGGGTTGGCGGGAATGACGCGCGGGGGTGGGGTTAGTTGAGGGAGGCGGAGTCTACGAGGCGCTGGAAGCGGGCGGGGTTGCGGAAGGGGCCGACGATCGCGAGGTTGAGGTTTTGGGGGACGAGCATCTCGCGGGCGGCGAGCTGGAGGTCCTCCGGGGAGACGGCGTCGACGCGGGCCACGACGTCGTCGACGTTCATGACGCGCTCGCGCATGAGCCGCTGGCTGCCGAGCCAGAGGGCGACGTTGCGGGTGTCCTCCATCCGCATGAGCATCCGGCCCTTGGCGTACTCCTTCGCCTTGTGGAGCTCGTCCTCCGGGACGCCGTCCTTGAGCTTGGCGAGCTCGGCGAGGATGGTCTCGAGGGCGAGGGCGGCGTTGCGGGGGTCGACGGCGGCGTAGACCTCCATGGCGCCGGCGTCGCGGTAGTGGGCGGTGCTGCTGTGGGCCTCGTAGGCGAGGCCGCGCTCCTCCCGGAGCTCCAGGAAGAGGCGGCTGCTCATGCCCTCGCCAAGGACGGAGCTGAGCATGTCATAGGCGTAGCGCTGGGGGTGCTCCGAGGGGACGCCGTGGAAGCCGAGGCAGATGTGGGCCTGCTCCGACTTGCGGAGCTCCACGTTGACGCGGGGGGCCTGCTGATCTAGGACGGCGGGGTAGAGGTCGAGGGGCTCGCCGACGGGCCAGTCGCCCATGGAGCGCTCGAACCAGGCGACGATCTCGTCGTGGTCGATGTTGCCGGCGACGGAGATGACGGCGTTGGAGGGGACGTACTGGTGGTTGACGAGTCGCAGCATGGCGTCGCGGGTGAGGGCCTTGACGGACTCGGCGGTGCCGCCGACGTCGCGGCCGAGGGGCTGGTCGGGCCACATGGTCTGGTCAATGAGGAGGCCGGCGCGGGAGTCGGGGTGGTCTCGGCTGGCGGCGAGCTCCTCCAGGATGACGCCGCGCTCCTTCTCGAGCTCGTTGGGGTCGAAGAGGGGGTTGCGGACCATGTCGACGATGAGGTCGGCGGCGATGTCGAAGTGGGGGCGGGCGACCTTGCACCAGTAGGTGGTGACCTCCCGGGCGGTGGTGGCGTTCATGAGGCCGCCGACGCGGTCCATGGTCTCCGAGACGATGCGGGGCGTGGGGCGGGAGGGGGTGCCCTTGAAGCAGAGGTGCTCCACGAAGTGGAAGGCGCCGGCCTCCGGATCGGACTCGTAGCGGGAGCCGCCGCCGACGAGGAAGCCGAGGGTGACGGAGCGGGTGTGGGGCATGGCGCTGGTGATGATACGGAGTCCGTTGGAGAGGGTTGCTTGTTGAAACATGGCACCTTCCGGAAGTTCTGATGATGGTGAATGCGCCCGCGCGGGCCTGGCACTCGCGCGCGGGGGTACGCTTAGGGGCAGTGTACGCCCGTCACGTGACGGCGGTCAATTTTGGCGGGGGCGGGCACCCTTCGACCGGCCCTTCGACTGGGCTCAGGACAGGCCCTTCGACTGGGCTCAGGACAGGGACAGGGCGAAAGGGCCGCGGGGCGCCTTTCAGGCCCCGTCTTTGCAAGCTAAGCGCCATCTTCTGCGTCGCTTCCTTTCAGCTACGATTTTCCGTGTCGCCAGATACGCGCCAGGGAGTCGTTTCTGCGCGAAAAAAATTCGACTCGCCGGGGAATCCGTAGCTGGAAACGACTCCTCCAGATACGGAGTCGACTTCGGAATACGACTGGAACGACTCGTTGGTGAGCCGCTGGTTGGTATTGGGGGGGGGTGCTGGGCATTTGGGGAGGGTAGCGGGGTGGACGGGGGAATCCGGCATGGC
>JAPPNT010000125.1 GCA_028873745.1 Chloroflexota bacterium
TATTTCCATCATGTCGAGCATCATGACGCTGAAGCCGGGCGACCTCTTCATGTGCGGCACCAACCACCAAGGGCTGGGCCCGCTGCAGGACGGCGACATCGGCGAGATGGAAATCGAGGGCATTGGGAGCTTCAGCAACCCGGTCGTGGACCCGCTGAAGCGCGAGTGGCCACGGGGCGTCGAGGAGCTGGCGGCGGGCAGCGTTCGGGCCAGCAGGACGGGCCCTTCGGCCTGAGTCGGGCGAGGCTGAGAATCGCGAAACAGGCAGGACGAGAGCCATCGGTGGCGCGAACGGCGGCGCCGTTGCATAATGCGGCCACCAGCAGGAAGGGAGGGAGACATGGCGACTCGGCAAATGCTGACGATCAAGGGCATTGATTACGCGGAGCGGGGGGTGCACCCAATTCCCATGGGCGCGCGGCTCGGAAACCTGGTGGTGTCGTCGATCATCACCGGCACGGACCCCGACACGCGCGAGCTTCCACCCGACATCGAGGGGCAGGCGGAGGTTATCTTCCGCAACATCAAGTCGCTGATGGAGGACGCCGGCGGCACCGTGGACGACATCGCTCGTGTCTCATTCTTCGTCCAGAGCAAACAGCTCCACCGGCCGCCGATCGACGTGGAGTGGGAAAAGATGTTCCCTGAGGGCAGCGCCCGCCCCGCGCGCATCTTCCTTGAGGTCTCGCCGCAGGGTGCGCCTTTGGTGCAGTGCGAGGTCATCGGGCTGATCGGAGGCGGCGTCTAGGCGTCGAACTGTGACACGGAAACAGAGCAGGAGAGGAGGGATTTCATGCTGACCCGTGAAGAGAACGAGTTCATGTGCCAAACGGGCCCAGGAACGCCGATGGGCGAGTTCTGCCGCCGGTTCTGGACGCCGGTGCTGCTCTCGGAAGAGCTGCCGGAGCCGGACTGCACGCCGGTACGGACGAAGATTTACGACGAGTACATGGTCGCATTCCGGGACACCAGCGGCCGGGTGGGCCTGCTGCAGGAGTTCTGCCCCCACCGGCTCTCCAGCCTCTTCTTCGGCCGCAACGAGGACAACGGCCTGCGCTGCATCTACCACGGCTGGAAGTTCGACGTCGAGGGCCGGTGCGTCGACATGATGAACGAGCCGGAGGAGAGCAACTTCAAGGAGAAGGTCCGCGCCACCGCGTACCCCACCTTTGAGGGCGCCGGCTGCGTGTGGGCCTACATGGGGCCGCCACACCTGGAGCCTCCGAAACCGGAGCTGGAGTGCCTACTGCTTCCCCCGGAGCACATGGACACCACCAAGATCCTGTACGAGTCCAACTGGGTGCAGGTCATCGAGGGGGAGATCGACACGGTGCACTCGTCGATCCTCCACAGCACCCTGGACCAGCATGACGTCGCCAAGCGGGACGGCGTGGGCATCAACGACCGGTACCACCTGCGGGGCAGGCCGCCGGAGTTCTTCGTGGAGGACACGGACGGCGGCATCCTCATCGGCGCGGTCCGGGAGGCGGAGGCAGACTCCAACTACTGGCGGATCTCGCGCTGGCAGTTCCCGTGGGTCACGATGCCTCCGGGAGGCGGGAACGGCTCTCCGCCGGAGGGCAAGAATGCCCTGCGCGGGCCCATCCGCGCCGCCTTCCTGGTGCCCATCGACGACGAGAACTGCTGGTTCTACCTGTGCTCGTGGCACCCTTACCGCCCGTACGAGCACGACGAGCTCATCTACAAGGTGGGACGCGGCAACCCCAGCCGGGGCGTCGCCCCCGAGCCATGGAAGAACGGCCTCATTCCCGGCACTTGGAAGGGCAAGGCCAACAAGACGAACGACTACATGATCGACCGGGAGGCGCAGCGGACGTACAGCTTCTCCGGCATCCCCTTCAACAACGGCCGGGCGCAGGACTCGGCAATGACGGACACCATGGGGTCGAGCACCACGGCACCCCGGTGGCTGGAGCACCTGGGCACGACGGACCGGGCGATCATCAGGATGCGCCGACGGCTGATCCAAGGGGCCAGAGACCTGTTGGAAGGGGTCGAGCCCTATGCAGCGTCCCACCCGGAGACGTTCCGCGTGCGGTCGGGGCAGTCCATCCTGCCCAAGGGCGTCTACTTCACCGACGACCCGGACACCATGGACGCCCTCACGGTGCCGAGCACGCTGCAGCCGGCGAAGACCTAGTCCGCCAGGGATCGTCGAGCCGAATCGGCAGACGCAAGAAGCTAAGGGGCGGCAGTCCGGGCTTGATGTCCGGGCTGCTGCCCTTCGCTTTCGCGAGTTAGGAGGGCCGGATGCTGCCGCTCGCGGGTGCGTCGTGCCGGCCCTGAGTCGTGGCGCTTGGACGCAAAGTGCCACGGACAGGGGACTTACGGGGGTTAGTTC
>JAPPNT010000058.1 GCA_028873745.1 Chloroflexota bacterium
ATCCTGCACCACGCGACGGAGCGGTCGCTCGTCGTGCTCGACGAGATCGGGCGCGGGACGAGCACGTACGACGGGCTGGCCATCGCGCGGGCGGTGGCCGAGTACCTGCACAGTCACCCGCGGCTGGGGTGCAAGACGCTCTTCGCGACGCACTACCACGTGCTGACCGCGCTGGCCGAGTACCTGCCGAACGCGGTGAACTACAACGTCTCGGCGGTGGAGGCCGACGGGCAGGTGACCTTCCTGCACCGCATCGTGCCCGGCGGCGCCGACCGGAGCTACGGCGTGCACGTGGCGCGGCTGGCCGGGCTGCCGCCGCCGCTGGTGAGCCGGGCGACAGAGCTGCTCTCGGAGCTGGAGGCGAGCGACGGGCCTCGACGGGGCGGGCGCTCGCGGCGGGCGCAAGAGCCGCAGGGTGCACAGTTGCCGTTGATGCCGTCGCAGGACGACGGTCTCCGCGAGGCGGTGTTGTCGCTCGACGTGACGGAGATGACGCCGCTGGAGGCGCTGAACAAGCTGTACGCGCTGCAGCAGCAGGCGCGTGAGGCACGGGGCGGACCGGAGTAGTGGCCTGCGCATGCCGCCCTTCGACAGGCTCAGGGCGAACGGATACCATCGGGCCAGACGAGACCACGCTGGAGGGAGAGAACCATGCGGGAGTATTTGCCATCGCCTTCTGACTGGGTGCGGGAGCAGGTGGAACTGTACGAGGGCAGCGGGGGCACGCAGGGCACGACATTGCGGGACATGGGCCTGCCGGTGATCATCGTGACGAACATCGGGAACAAGACGGGTGGCATCCGCAAGACGCCGTTGATGCGCGTCAAGGACGGCGACAACTATGTGCTCGTCGGTTCGCGGGGCGGCGCGCCCAAGCACCCTGAGTGGGTCTACAACCTGCGCGCCAACGCCGACGTCGAGATCCGCGATCTGGCCGAGGTCTACTCCATGCGCGTCCGGGAGGTGGAGGACGACGCGGAGCGGGAGCGGCTGTGGGCGCTCGCCGTGGAGGCGTTCCCGCCGTACGCGGAGTACCAGACGCGGACATCGCGCAAGATCCCGGTGTTCCTCGCGGAGCCAGCGTAGGGCCCTTCGACAAGCTCAGGGCGAACGGGGTAGCGTGAGGGCGCAGCCCTTCGATTTCCCTCAAGGCGAACGGGCTATTTGAGACTGGCGGGACGCGGTTTTGGGCTTGTCCGGTGGTATAATCTCGGCGCCCCAAACTGCTGGAGGTGCGCTATGGCGACGCAACGGACGCGCCAACCCATCGAACGCAACCTGGCCATGGAGCTCGCCCGGGTGACGGAGGCCGCCGCCATGGCCGCCGTGCGCCACATGGGCATGGGCGACAAGGAGCTGGTGGACCAGGCGGCCGTCGACGCCATGCGGTACACGCTCGGGTACGTGTCCATGGACGGCGTCGTCGTCATCGGCGAGGGCGAGAAGGACGAGGCGCCGATGCTCTACAACGGCGAGGTCATCGGCAACGGCATGCCGCCGGAGGTGGACATCGCCGTCGACCCCATCGACGGGACGACGCTGCTGTCGAAGGGGCTGCCGGGGGCCGTCGCCGTCGTCGCGCTGTCGGCGCGGGGCACGATGAACGTGCCGGGCAACGTCTTCTACATGAACAAGATCGCCGTGGGGCCCGACGCACGCGACGCCATCGACATTGAGGCGGGCGTGACGGACAACCTGCGCAACGTGGCGGAGGCCAAGGGCTGCGCCGTCCACGACCTGACGGTCATCATGCTCGACCGGCCCCGGCACAACGAGATGCTGGCCGAGGTCCGGGAGGCGGGGGCGCGCGTCAAGATGATCTCGGACGGGGACATCGTGGCAGGCATCCAAGCGGCGCTGCCGGGGACGGGCGTCGACATGCTGCTGGGCATCGGCGGGTCGCCGGAGGCGGTGCTGACGGCGGCGGCCATCCGGTGCATCGGCGGCGCGATCCAATGCAAGCCGTGGCCGCGCGACGAGGCCGAGCGCGAGCGGGCCATCGCCGACGGCGTGGACCTGGAGAAGCTCTACAACACGGACGACCTTGTCGGTGGCGAGGACGTCTTCTTCTCGGCGACGGGGGCCAGCACGGGCGACCTGCTCAAGGGCGTCCGGTTCATGGGCGGCGGCGCGCAGACGCAGTCGCTGGTCATGCGCTCGCGGTCGGGGACGGTGCGGTGGATAGACTCCATCCACGACTTCTCCCGGCTGGACAAGATCCGGTTTGAGGACTAGGGCCTCCGCCCCTCTGGATTCCCGCCTTCGCGGGAATGACGGTGACGAAAGAGAAGCGGGGGGGGGGGGGGGGGGGGGGGGGGGGGGGGGGGGGGGGGGGGGGGGG
>JAPPNT010000223.1 GCA_028873745.1 Chloroflexota bacterium
CATCCACACCGTGCAGACTTGGCGAATGTTCCCCCACCACGCATTAGCCAGCCCCCAATCGAGTCGCTGCCAGCCCCCCGCCAGCCGCAGCAAGTGCAATGACCATAGTCCATAGCAGGATTCGTTTGAGTCCTCCTTTGACTAGGTCAGACTGCTCCTCAACGACTCTCGACTCGATGTCATTTCCGATAGATTCGTCTGCGTTCAGCCCCTCCAGCATCCAGTCGGGCAGCGGCGTCGTTGGCCGCTGGCGCCTGACGGGAGCGAGACGGCGCCACAGCGGGCGGCGTTGCCCCGCCAGTCGCCGGCCCTCGTTGCACCAGAAGCACGTGCAACTCCGAGGGTGATCGCTGTACCAGTTCCTGCGTCCCATCGTCCTGCGCCTTGCCCCCTACGCCTCGGAAGACTCCCCAAGCCGGCGCAGCGCCTCGCCCGTCATGCGGAACAGCCGCCACTCCGCCAGCATCTCCGCGCCGAGTCCCTCGTAGAACCGGTGCGCGTCCGTGTTCCAGTCCAGCGCCGCCCATTCGAACCGTCCGCACTCTCGCTCGACGGCCACTGCCGCCACGCGCCGCATCAGCAGCGTGCCGAGGCCCCGCCGTCGATGCTCAGGCGACACGAAGATGTCCTCCAAGTACAGTCCCGGCCGCGACAGGAACGTCGAGTACGTGTGGAAGTACACGGCGAACCCCGCCGCCGCGCCGTCGACGTAGCCCAGCAGCACCTCCGCGCGCGGCGACTCGCCGAACACGGTCTCGCGTACGTCCTCCTCCGTCGCCTCGACGAGGTGCGTCAGCCGCTCGTACTCCGCGAGCCCGCGAATGAATGCCAAGATAAGCGGCACGTCGTCGACGGTGGCCGGCCGCACGAACAGCCCGCTCCGCGCATCCACTGACCCCTCGCCCTGAGGCTGTAGGCCCGCGATCCGGTCCAGTAACGCGCGAGAGCCCTCGATCCTTGCGCCCGCCGACTCCGCGCGTTCGCGGAGCCCGCGGTCCGACGTGAACACCACCGGTTCGGACTCAGACGGCAGCTGCTCCAGAAGCCGGATGATGTGGTCATCTGCCCCGTTCCGCCCGCGCCTCTCCGGATACTCGACCGTCACTCCCTCGAAGGGAGGCAGGGCCGCGTCGCCCTTCGGCGCGCGGCTGTCGAACACGACCGTCCATTGACCACCGCCGGCCTGCGCCAGCTCAGCCACCTGCTCCACGAGCCGCCGGGCCGCTCCTCGCCGGTCCCGCCACCAGCCGTCGGGCCGCGATCCCATGACGTTGTTGCCGTCCACAAAGTACAGCGCGCCTTCGCCCACGCGGCCCTCCCGGCCTTCGATTTCCCTCAGGACGAACGGGGGTGAGTGCGTCCCCGCACGCCGGGCGGGATGATAAAGTAGGGCCGCAAACTCAGCAACCGGGGAGGACCACCATGCAACTGGAAGGCAAGGCCGTACTTGTGACAGGCGCCGCCCGCGGCATGGGCCGCGCAACAGCAGAGCTCGCGGCGGAGGAGGGCGCCCGCGTCGCTGTCGCCGACATCAATCTCGAAGGCGCAGAGGACGTCGCTAAGGGAATCCGTGAGCGCGGCGGCGAGGCCGTCGCCATCGAGGCCAACGTGGGCGACCTCGCCTCTATCGACGCCATGGTCGATGCGACGCTCGCGTCGTTCGGCGCCATCGATGTTCTCGTCAACAACGCGGGCATCACCCGCTACGCGCCCTTCTTCGAGGTCACGGAGGCCGATTGGGACGCCTTCATGCGGGTGAACGCCAAGGGCTCCTTCTTTACGCTGCAGCGCGTCGCACGGGAGATGGTGGCGCGTGGCGAGGGAGGGCGCATCATCAACATGGCGTCCATCGCCGGCAAGGGCTTCCGAGGCACGTCCAACGCCGCCTACGCCTCCACCAAGGGCGCGGTCATCGCCTTCACCTACCAGGCGTCGAGCGCCCTGGCGCAGTACGGCATCTGCGTCAACGCCGTCTGCCCCGGCCCCATCGACACCGAGATGTCGCGGGGCGTTGGCAGGCAGCGCGCGGAAGTCATGGGGCGCTCCTTTGAGGAGCAACTCACCTCGGGTCTGGACAGCATCCCGCTGGGCCGCATGATCCCGCCGGAGGACGTCGCTCGAATGGTCGTCTTCCTCATGGGCCCCGGCGGCTACAACATCACCGGCCAGACCATCCACGTCGACGCGGGCGTGCTGATGAGCTAGTGCACCCACAACCCGTTCGCCCTTCGATTTACCTCAGGGCGAACGGGTTGTGGGTGCACTACGCAGAATTAGGAGAAAACAGTGCAGTTGGAAGGAAAATCGATTCTAGTGACCGGAGCAGCCCGTGGTTTCGGG
>JAPPNT010000084.1:0-6374 GCA_028873745.1 Chloroflexota bacterium
GCCTCGTCGTGGATCGAGCAGGGTCCGACAATGACAAACAGGCGGTCGTCCGTCGAGTTCAGGATGGCCTCGATTTGTGCACGGCCCCGCACGACGTGGTCCGCGATCTCCTCCGTGATGGGGAGATGCTCGTCCAGGTCGTTGGGGCTCAACAGAGGCGCCGTGCCCGTTACATTCACGTCTTCAACCTTGGTCTTCTGCATGTCCTCACATCCTTCTCTGGCTCCGCTCCGTGTGTGCTTCACCGCCGGCGAGGGGAGCTCAGGCAAACAAAAACCCGCCGGCGATTGCTCGGCGGGGAAGTGCCTTCTACTTGCGCTATCTGGTTGTCACACAGCAATTCCCCTGCCGGCATATGTGCCGGTAAAGAAATAACCATACTGATAGGTCATTGCTGTGCTCATACGGAATCCATCCTACAGAAACATCCCAGCTTGTCAATAGGCAGGCTGAAATATGCCTCAAAGGAGGACACAACAGTATTGCCCAGGCAGGCATGCAGAGCCTGGTTCATCCCCGAACGAGCGCCGCGTAGGCGGGACCCCGTAGCCAGGAGGTCCCGCCTGGAGGCGCTAGGCTGCCTTGGTGGTGCTGTCCTCGAGGCTGTCGAGACCGCGGCGAACGCTGTTGAGCACCGTGGAGAGGTGCATCTCAAGGTGGTACAGCGTCTCGTGCGCGTACTGGTTGGCTTCCTCGAATCGCTGGTCGGCGAAGGACTGGGCGTCCTGCATCAGCCGGTGCGCCTTCTTCTGCGCGTCCATGACGATGCCATCGGCCTGCTCCTGCGCCTCCATCACCATCTCCTCCGCCTTCTTGTGGGCCTGCGACACGATCTCGCTGTCGTGCACCTTGTTCCGGCCCTCTTCCTCAGCGGAGCTCTTGATGCGGCGGGCGTCCAGGAGCGACTGGTTGATGATGGCCTCCCGGCGCGCCATCAGTTCCTCGGCCTCCACGACGTCCCGCGGGATCCCCAGCCGCATCTGGTCGACCAGCTCG
Source organism: Chloroflexota bacterium (assembly GCA_028873745.1). GTDB lineage: Bacteria > Chloroflexota > Dehalococcoidia > Lucifugimonadales > UBA1127 > UBA1127. The sequence continues at coordinate 997 of JAPPNT010000084.1, forward strand.
AGCAGCTTGTCCTGCTCGATCATGATCTTCCGGGTGCCCGGGAACTTACCGCTGGCTGTAGCCATGGATTCCAGCTTGTCTACCAGGTTCAAAAGGTCCATTGCGCCTCCTTCATCTACCGGCCCTTCCAGGCCTGTTATTCAGCTTGGCCCTCAGCGCCTCGGCCACTTCCGGGGTCACTAGGCCGGAGACGTCTGCGCCAAGCGCGGCTACCTCTTTAATGCGGGACGAACTCAGGAACTGCCACTCGATGTTGGTCATCAGGAACACCGTCTCAAGGTGCGGCGCCAGTTTCTTGTTCATAAGCGTCATGTCGAACTCTTGCTCGAAGTCGGCGCCCGCACGCAGCCCGCGAAGCATGACGTCGGCGTGAATGGACTGGGCGAAGTTGACGACGAGGCCGCTGAACGCCACAGCTTCGGCGTTCTCGATGTCCGCCAGCGCCTTCTGGCAAAGGGCCAACCTCTCCTCGGTGGAGAACATGACGGATTTGAGCGATCCGGCATAAACGGCCACGATGACCTTGTCGAAGAGCAATGCGGCTCGCCTGGCAATGTCCAGGTGGCCATTGGTGATCGGATCGAAGGTACCCATGTACAGCGCGGTGGTCATGCGGCTTCCCCCCGATGGTAGAGGGTCACCATGGTCTCGCCGTAGCGCCGCTGCCTGAGGCACGTCAGGCCGTCGATCTCCGCCGGCAGCTCCTGGTGGCGCGAGTGCTCGACCGCGACCACGCCGCCGTCGGCCGCGAGACCCGAGTCGCCGATGCGCTCGATGAGCGGTACAAGGCTCTTGTAGGCGTAGGGAGGGTCCATAAGGATGACGTGGTACGGGCCGTCCAGAAGGTCCGGGGCGCGCTCCGCCTGCGTACGGTGCACACGCCCGCGCGCGTCATATTCGAGACTGCGAAGGGAGCCGGTGATGGCCTCGCACTGGCGGGCGTCGCGCTCCATGAAGTCCACCCACTCGGCGCCGCGGCTGAGGGCCTCCATGCCCAGGGCGCCGGTGCCGGAGAAGAGGTCGAGCACGCGCGCGCCGTCAAGGTACGGCTCGAGCATGGAGAAGATGGCTGAGCGCACGAGGTTGGACGTAGGTCGAGTGCGAGCCCCGCTGGGGGATTGCAGTGCACGGCCTTTGGCGTTGCCGCCAATTATCCGAAGCGCCACGTATCTCTCCTCCAGGCGTCCGCCGGACGGGCCTGGCGGCCCGCTGCCCGGTACGGCTGCGCTTGGTTCACCAGAAGCTCGCCTGCTGTCAAGCCGAACGAGCTTATTCAGACAGCTAGTCTACCATCCACCCTACATATTGTAAACCCTGACACGAAAGTCTTGCAGGAACCCCTTGACAAGACGGGCGCTGCTGGGTATCCTATATATCTTGTAGAGCTATGTCTTTACCGAAACCGGTCGCTCCCAGAACTCACAGTTCCGCCCTCGAGGTTTGTCTCCATTCAGTCCCGTTCTAGGACCCATCGTCAATTCAGCCCTCACGGTATGGCCAGTTTGCATGAAGGAGCGCGTGCCGCATGACCCTAGCCACTTCGTCCCGCCAGACCACTCCCACATCCTCCAAGTCTTTCGCCAACATCTCGCACGTTGTGGACGTCCCCAACCTGATTCAGACCCAGATCGATTCGTTCAATTGGTTCAAGACCGAAGGCATCGCCGAGCTGCTCAAGGAAGTCTCTCCCATCGATGACTTCACCGGTAACCGTTTCGACTTGACCTTCCTGGACCACTCCTTCCGGGAACCCAAGTACGACATGAAGGTGTGCCGGGAGAAGGAGATCACCTACTGCGCACCTCTCTACGTGACCGCGCAGTTGACGGTCAAGGAGACCGGGGAGATCAAGGAGCAGGAGATCTTCTTCGGGGACATCCCCATCATGACGCCCCACGGCACCTTCATCATCAACGGCGCCGAGCGCGTCGTCGTCAGCCAGCTTGTGCGGTCCCCCGGCGCGTACTTCACCGTCGAGGTCGACCCGTCCACCGGCCGCGGCGTCTGCTCCACCAAGATCATCCCCTACCGCGGCGCGTGGCTCGAGTTCGAGACGGGCGCCCGTGACCTACTGTCTGTCAAGGTCGACCGCAAGCGCAAGGCCAACGTGACAACGCTGCTGCGCGCCCTCGGCTACGTGACCGACGACGAGATGCGGGAGCTCTTCGCCGAGGTGGACACCAACCCGGACCACCAGTACCTCCAGGCCACCCTCGCCAAGGACCCCATCGACACCGACAGGACGGAGGGCTACCGCGAGGAGGAGCTCAAGCCGCTGTGGGAGTCCGTCCGCGGCTCTGACGAGTACGACCGCACCGGCGCGGCGACGCTGGCGCTGGCCCGCCTCGAGTTCTACCGCAGGCTGCGTCCGGGCGAGCCTGCCAACCTGGAGAACGCCAACAACCTGCTGGACAGCCTCTTCTTCAACCCGCGACGGTACGACCTCGGCAAGGTGGGGCGCTACAAGCTTAACCGCCGCCTGGGTCTGCCGGCTGACCGGGAACAGCGCGTGCTGTCCCGCGAAGACCTTGTGGCCGTTATCAAGGAGATGGTCCGGATCTCCAACGCCCAGGGGCGCGCCGACGACATTGACCACCTCGGCAGCCGCCGGGTGCGCGCGGTGGGCGAGCTCATCCAGAACCAGCTCCGCGTTGGCATCCTCCGCATGGAGCGCGTCATCAAGGAGCGCATGACCATCATCGAGCCGGAGAACGTGACGCCGGCGGCGCTGGTCAACATCCGGCCCGTGGTCGCCGCTGTTCGCGAGTTCTTTGGCGGCTCGCAGCTCTCGCAGTTCATGGACCAGACCAACCCGCTGGCGGAGCTGACGCACAAGCGCCGCCTGTCGGCGCTGGGCCCGGGCGGGCTCTCGCGGGAACGTGCAGGGTTCGAGGTCCGTGACGTGCACAACTCCCACTACGGCCGCATCTGCCCCATCGAGACGCCGGAGGGCCCGAACATCGGCCTGCTCGGCTCCCTCGCGACCTACGGCCACATCAACGAGTTCGGCTTCATCGAGACGCCGTATCGCGCCGTGTTCAAGGAGCTGCCGTCGTCGGATCCCGACCTCATCGGACGGAAGCTGTGGGAGGAGATCAGGGGTGAGGACGGCAAGCTCATCGCCAAGGTCGGCGCCACGGTCACCAAGAGGCACTGGGAGGCCTTCCAGCAGCTGCCGGAGCGGACCGTGCAGGTGCGCCCCTTCGTGACCATGCACCCCGAGGACATCAAGCTCATGCCCGCCGACGACGAGGAGACCCACGTCATCGCGCAGGCCAACATCCCCGTCGACGCCAAGGGCCAGTTCATCCCGGACAAGGTGGAGACGCGCACCAACGCCCTGCCCGTCATCCAGCCCATTGAGGAGCTGGACCTGATGGACGTGTCCCCCATGCAGATCGTCAGCGTGTCCACGTCCCTCATCCCCTTCCTCGAGCACGACGACGCCAACCGCGCCCTGATGGGCTCCAACATGCAGCGGCAGGCCGTGCCCCTCCTCAAGCCGGAGGCGCCCCTGGTCGGCACCGGCATGGAGCGTCGCGTCGCCCTCGACAGCGGGCAGGTGGTGCTGTCCAACACCGAGGGCACCGTCGTCGGCGTCAGCGGCAATGAGGTGATCGTTCGGGACAACGACGGCAACAACGTGGTCTACCACCTCGTGAAGTTCCTGCGCAGCAACCAGAGCACCTGCGTGAACCAGCGTCCCGTCGTCACGATGGGCCAGAAGGTGAAGGTCGGCGACCCGCTCGCTGACTCCTCCTCCACGGACCAGGGCGACCTGGCCTTGGGCCACAACGTCCTCGTGGCCTTCATGAGCTGGGAGGGCTACAACTTCGAGGACGCCATCATCATCAGCGAAGGCATCGTGCAGGACGACAAGTTCACGTCCATCCACATCGAGAAGTACGAGTGCGAGGCCCGCCAGACCAAGCTCGGCGACGAGGACATCACGCGCGACATCCCCAACGTGGGCGAGGAGGCCCTGCGTGACCTCGACGAGGAGGGCGTGATCCGCGTCGGCGCCGAGGTGAGTCCCGGCGACATCCTCGTCGGCAAGATCACCCCGAAGGGCGAGACCGAGCTGACCGCTGAGGAGAAGCTGCTGCGGGCGATCTTCGGCGAGAAGGCTCGTGACGTGAAGGACACGTCGCTGCGCGTCCCCCACGGTGAGCGCGGCAAAGTCATCGACGTTCGCGTCTCCGACCGCAACAGCCGCGAGGAGCTTTCCCCCGGCGTGAACCGCATGGTGCGGGTGTGGATTGCGCAGACCCGAAAGCTCACGGTCGGCGACAAAATGGCGGGGCGCCACGGCAACAAGGGCGTCATCTCCCGCGTGCTGCCCATTGAGGACATGCCTTACCTGGACAACGGCACGCCAGCGCAGATCATCCTGAACCCCATCGGTGTGCCGTCCCGCATGAACCTTGGGCAGGTGCTGGAGACCCACCTTGGCTGGGTCGCCAACTTCCTCGGGTTCCGGGCCGTCAGCCCCGTGTTCGACGGCGCGACCGACACCGCGATCGAGGACGGCCTGGGCCGCGTGTGGCTCATCCAGACTTCGGGCGGCGTCGACTGGCATGACCCCGAGCAGCCGGAGGTCATCTGGGACACCGTGTACCAGTGGATAAGCGAGCGCGGCTACGACCCGGCCCGCCTCTTCGACGAGAAGGTGCACGGCGAGGCACGCAGGGTCTGCCTTGAACTCTGGCTGAAGGAAGAGGCCGGCATCGATGCCTCGAGCATGGACTACGCCGAGATGCAGCGCGAGGCACAACGCCTCAACCGCGAGCAGAACCTTGCCCCGCCTATCCTCGGCAAGATGCTCCTACGCGACGGCCGCACCGGCGAGCAGTTCGCGCAGCCGGTCACCGTCGGCTACATCTACATGATGAAGCTCATCCACCTGGTCGAAGACAAGATTCACGCCCGCTCGACGGGCCCGTACTCGCTGATCACGCAGCAGCCGCTCGGCGGCAAGGCCCAGTTCGGCGGCCAGCGCTTTGGCGAGATGGAGGTCTGGGCGTTGGAGGCGTACAGCTTCGCGTACAACCTTCAGGAGATGCTCACCGTCAAGTCGGACGACGTGGTGGGCCGCCAGAAGACCTACGAGGCCATCGTGAAGGGTGAGGACGTCATCCACCCCGGCATCCCCGAGTCCTTCCAGGTGCTCCTCAAGGAAATGCAGGCGCTTGGCCTCTCCATGGAGCTGCTGAGCGATGAGGAGAGCGCCTTCGAGCTCGACGAGCCGCTGGCACACCCGCCGCTCGGTGACGTGTTCGCCGAAGACATCGACGATGACGAGATCGCCGCCATCGTGGCCGAGCTGCAGGCGCCGGCAGTCGAGCAGGGCGACTCGGCCGAGGCGAGCGAGCCTGAGG
>JAPPNT010000084.1:6384-25746 GCA_028873745.1 Chloroflexota bacterium
ATGTGGGATTTCCCGTGGGCATGCCCAAGATCATCCGCGGTACACGTTGAACAGGAATTGAAGGGAGAGTGAGCGAATGGCACAGAGCGGTGCGGAATTCAACGCCATTCGGATTTCCTTGGCATCCCCGGAACAGATTCGGCTCTGGTCATACGGTGAGGTGACCAAGCCCGAGACGATCAACTACCGCACGCTGCGTCCGGAGCGGGACGGCCTTTTTTGCGAGCGCATCTTCGGTCCCACCAAGGACTGGGAGTGCGCCTGCGGCAAGTACAAGAAGATCCGCTTCAAGGGCATCAAGTGCGAGCGCTGCGGCGTGGAAGTCACCCGCGCCAAGGTGCGCCGTGAACGCATGGGCAACATCGAGCTCGCCGCGCCGGTTGCCCACATCTGGTTTTCGAAGGGCATCCCCAGCCGCCTCGGGCTGCTGCTGGACCTGTCCCCGCGCAACTTGGAGCGCGTCCTCTACTTCGCCCAGTACATCATCACGGAGGTCGACACCGCCGGGCGCGACGCCGCCATCCAGGAGCTCGAGGAGCAGCTCGAGCAGAACCTGCAGCTCCTCGACGAGCGGCACCAGGAGAAGCTGGGCCAGGTGCGCGCGCAGGCAGAGACCGACCGCGCGGAGGCTCTCGCGCCCTTCGCGGAGACGGAGTCGTCTGTAGCCGCCCGTGACGCGGACCTCGCGTCTCGCGAGAAGGACCTCGCCAAACTCGAAGCCGGGCTCCCGGAGGCCGCGGACGACGAGGATGAGGCCGTGGCAGCGCAGCGCGCGAACGTGGCCGACCAGCGCACGGCCATCGACGCCGAGCGGGAGGCGCTCGACGCGGAGAAGGCCACGCTGGCCGAGCAGAAGACGGCCGCGACCGCGGCTGTGGACGCATGGCTCGTGGATCAGGAAGCCGCGCTGGACAAGGCCCACTTCGAGCAGCGCGAGATCCTCGATGAGGAAACGCAGAAGGAGCTGGACGACCTCAACGACCTCAAGCCCATGAACCTGCTCCTCGAGGCCCGCCAGCGGGACCTCTCGGACAAGTACCCGCACCTTTTCAAGTCGGGAATGGGCGCGGAGGCCATCCTCTCCATCCTCAGGAACATCGACCTGGAGAAGGAGCGCGAGACCCTTACGCAGGAGATGCGCTCCACTTCCGGGCAGCGGCGCAAGAAGGCAGTGAAGCGCCTCCGCCTCGTCGAGGCCTTCCGCAAGAGCGGCAACCACCCCGAGTGGATGGTCCTCACGGCGCTGCCCGTCCTCCCGCCCGACCTGCGTCCGATGGTGCAGCTCGACGGCGGACGCTTTGCCACCAGCGACCTCAATGACCTGTACCGTCGTGTGATCAACCGGAACAACCGGCTCAAGAGGCTGCTGGAGCTGGAGGCGCCGGAGATCATCATCCGGAACGAGAAGCGCATGCTCCAGGAGGCCGTCGACGCTCTCATCGACAACGGCCGCCGGGGCAGGGCCATTTCCGGCAGCCACAACCACCGGCTGAAGTCGCTGTCGGACCTGCTGCGCGGCAAGCAGGGCAGGTTCCGCCAGAACCTGCTGGGCAAGCGCGTCGACTACTCGGGCCGCTCCGTCATCGTCGTCGGCCCGACGCTGCAGCTCTACCAGTGCGGCCTGCCGAAGCGCATGGCCCTCGAGCTCTTCAAGCCCTTCGTCATGCACCGGCTTGTCGTGCAGGGGCTGGCCCACAACATCAAGAGCGCCAAGCGCGCCGTCGAGCGCGTGCGCCCGGAGGTCTGGGACGTGCTGGAGGAGGTCATCAAGGACCGTCCCGTCCTGATGAACCGCGCACCCACCCTCCACCGCCTCGGCATCCAGGCCTTCATGCCCGTACTCATCGAGGGCAGCGCCCCGCAGCTCCACCCCCTCGTGTGCACGGCCTTCAACGCGGACTTTGACGGCGACCAGATGGCCATCCACGTGCCTCTCTCGCGCCGAGCGGTGCAGGAGGCCCGGCGTGTGATGCTGAGCATCTACAACATGCTCTCCCCCGCCTCCGGCGAGCCGGTGGTCGCGCCGACGCTGGACATCGTGCTCGGCTGCTACTACCTGACGATGGAAAACGTCAACGCCATTGGCGCCGGCAAGAAGTTCTCCTCCGCGGAGGAGGCCGAGCTGGCGCACCAGATGGGCTTGGTCAACATCCAGGCGCCCGTGCAGATCCTGCAGGGCAGCAACGGCCACGGCGCCTCCTGGCTGGAGACCACGGTGGGCCGCCTGATCTTCCGCGACCTCCTGCCGGAGGTCATCGCCGAGGACACGTCCAAGTGGAACAAGCTCATGGACAAGGGCGCCCTCAAGGGCCTCGTGTCGGACGCCTACCGCATCCTCGGCAACGAGGAGACGGCGGACATGCTCGACAAGGTCAAGAATGCCGGTTTCCACTACGCCACGGTCTCCGGCATCACTATCGGAATCTCAGACCTCGAGGTCCCGGACCAGAAGTCGGACGTGCTCGCCACCGCCGAGGGCCAGATCCAGCAGCTCGAGGAACAGTACCAGATGGGTTTGATCACCGAGCGCGAGCGTTACGACCAGACCATTCGCATTTGGACGGACGCCAGCGATGAGGTCACCGGCCTCATCGAGCAGGCGTTGCCCTCCTACGGAGGCGTCTACCTGATGGCCACCTCAGGCGCCAAGGGTAACATCAGCCAGATCAAGCAGATGGCGGGCATGCGGGGCCTCATGTCTGACCCCAAGGGCTTCCTGATCCCGCTGCCGGTGAAGTCGAGCTTCCGCGAAGGCCTAAGCGTGCTGGAGTACTTCATCTCCACCCACGGCGCCCGCAAGGGTCTCGCCGACACGGCGCTTCGGACCGCCGACAGCGGCTACCTCACCCGCCGCATGATCGACGTGGCCCAGGACGTCATCATCCTCTCCGAGGACTGCGAGACGATGGCGGGCATCTGGGTCCGCCACGACTATGAGAAGGAGCGCAACAACTCTATCGCCAGCTTCGCCGAGCGGCTCGTCGGCCGCGTGGTCTGCTCGCCCATCGCTGACCCCAACACGGGCGAGGTGCTGCTCGACCGGGACGAGATCATCACCGCGGACACAGCAAATGAGTTGTGGGAGGCCGGCGTGACCGAGGCCTATGTGCGGTCGCCGCTGGCGTGCGAGGCCGCGCGAGGCATCTGCCGCATGTGCTACGGCGTCATGCCCGCCACCGGCAAGATGGTCAACCTCGGGGACGCTGCAGGCATCATCGCCGCCCAGAGCATCGGCGAGCCGGGCACGCAGCTCACCATGCGCACGTTCCACACCGGCGGCATCGCGGGCGTCGACATCACCAGCGGAATCCCGCGGGTCGAGGAGCTGTTCGAGGCGCGCGTGCCCAAGAACCACGCCATCCTGTCCCAGATTGACGGCACCGCCGAGGTCATCGACTCCACCGACGGCAAGCACATCCGGATCGTCAGCACGGAGGAGTACCGCGAGGAGTACCCCATCGAGGACTCCTACAAAGTCGTCGTGAAGGCGGGCGAAGTCGTGGAGCCCGGCGCCGCACTGGCGCAGCCCGCCGCGGACAACGAGGAGCTCCTGCCCGTCGTCGCCCGGATGCCGGGAACGGTGTCCGTCAGCGACGGCAAGGTGACGGTTGCCTGGGAGGAGCAGGAAGAGCGCACGTACCTCGCCCCGCTCACGGCCCATATCGCCGTGAAGACGGGCGATCCCGTGAAGGCCGGACAGGAGTTGACCGCCGGCCAGAAGAACCCCCACGACATCCTGCTCATCCAGGGGCGCGACGCCGTGCACGACTACATCATCGAGGAAGTGCAGAAGGTGTACCGATTCCAAGGCGTGAGCATGCACGACAAGCACATTGAGATCGTCATCCGGCAGATGATGCGCAAGGTGCGCGTCGACCACCAGGGCGACACCGAGCTGCTCCCCGGCGAGCCGGTCGACCGCGCCATCTTTGACGAGGCAAACCGCCGCGTCCTCGCCGAGGGCGGCGAGCCGGCACGCGCCACGCCGATGCTCCTCGGAATCACCCGGGCGTCGCTGGGCACCGAGAGCTTCCTGGCGGCCGCCTCCTTCCAGGAGACGACGCGCGTCCTCACCGAGGCCGCCATTTCCGGCTCCGTCGACCACCTGGCCGGTCTCAAGGAGAACGTGATCATTGGCCGGTTGATTCCGGCGCGCATGGACATGACGGAGGAGGGCCGGGAGCGCCTCGGCATCGTTGCCGAGGAAGAGGCCGCCCGAGAGATGGCCGCCAGGCTCGCCCTCGAGGATGCGCAGCACGAGGCGGACTTCGAAGAGTTCTCGGCCCTGATGGCCATGGACCCGGTCGACGCCGCCTTCGACGACGACTAGGCTCCACGTTACCGGAGGCCAGTGGGAATCCCCAAGAGTACCCGCCCACGGCAGACCGCAGTGGGCGGGTACATGCGCCGCGAAGCCGCGGACGGAAACGGAGGGCATGTGCCGACCCTCTACATCGCTGGCGACGCCCCAGGCGTTGGGGTCACCGCAGCCGCTGCGGGCCTCGCGACTCTGTTGGAAGGCGTCAACGGCGCGCCGTCCGTCGAGGAGTTGCCCAGTCTCGACAACGCCAATGCGGGCGAGCCGGACGCGCGAGTCCTGCTTGTAAGTAGTCCGGCCTCCGCCAACCCTTCACAGGCAGCGTCGGCCCTCGGCGACCGGCTCATGGGCGTCATCATCAATGCCGTCCCGGACTCCGGCCGGCACGCCGTTCTGACGACCACCGTGCCGTCGTTCCAGGAGCAGGGCATTCCGGTGCTGGGCATCGTGCCCGAGGACCGCCGCATGCTGGCGCCGACGGTGCGCGACGTCAGCGAACACCTCGGTGCGGAGTGCATCAACCTTGGAGAACTGGACGAGCCGGACGCGGCGCTGGACGCGCTGGTGGAACACTTCATGCTCGGGGGACTGTTTCTGGACACCGGCGTCTACGTCTTCGAGCGCCGGGAGCAGAAGGCCGTCATCGTGCGCGGCGACCGTCCAGACCTGCAGATGGCTGCACTGGAGACCTCGACCGTCTGCCTCGTCCTGACCGAGGGCCAGTTGCCGGTCCAGTACATCGTCCACCACGCTGCCCTGAACCAGGTGCCGATGCTGCTGGTCAACAAGCCCACGCTGGAGACCATGGAAGCGTTGCACACCGTCGGCGAGCGGTCGAGCGCCCCCAGCACCCACAAGGCACGCCGGTTTGGCGAGCTCCTCTCGGCGCACTGCGACCTCGCGCCCCTTGCCGGGGCAGCCGCCTAGCTACGCCTCCCGCGGCTCCCGAATGCACCCCGTGATGTGGTCGTTGACCATGCCCGCCGATTGCATGAAGGCGTAGCAGATCACGGACCCCGCAAACTTGAACCCTCGCCGCTTCAGGTCCGCCGCCATCGCGTCCGACTCCGGCGACCGGGCAGGCGTGTTTTCCCACGTCAGCACCCCAGCCCTCCGCAGCGTCTGATGTCCCGTGAAACTCCAGATATAGGCGTCGAAGGAGCCAAACTCCGCCTGCACCTCGAGGAACCGCTGCGCGTTGGTGATGAAGGCGTCGACTTTCTGCCGGTTGCGGACGATGCCTGGGTCGGCCAGCAGCCGCGCACGGTCGGCGTCGATGTACGCGGCGATCTTCACCGCGTCGAAGTCGTCGAAGGCGGCGCGGTAGGCATCGCGCTTGTGGAGGATAGTCCGCCAGGAGAGGCCGGCCTGTGCGCCGTCGAGCAGGAGGAACTCGAGGAGTTTGCGGTCGTCGTGCAACGGGACGCCCCACTCCTCATCGTGGTAGCGCGCCATGAGCGGGTCGTCCGGCCCGCCGAAGCAGCGAACGACCCGCTCTTCATTGCCCGCCGTCATTGGGAGCGCCTACTCCAGCGTCGCCTCGACGCTGAGCTCGACGTTGCCCTTGAGCGCCTGCGAGATTGGGCAGCCGTCCTTTGCCGCCTCCGCCGTCTCCACGAACTTGGCCGCGTCGATGCCCTCCACCTGACCGCTGACCTTCAGCGCGCTGGACACAACCTTGAAGCCGGCGTCCACACGGTCGAACGTTACGGTGGCGCTGACTTCAAGCTTGGTGGGCGGCGTCCCGCCCAGGTTGAGCATATGCGAGAAGGCCATGGCGTAGCAGCTCGCGTGGGCCGCCGCCACCAGCTCTTCCGGGCTCGTCTTGCCTTCAGGGCCCTCCGTGCGGGACGCCCAGGTGACGGGGAGTCCGTTGACGGCGCTGCTGGTCACCTCATTGATCGTGCCGTTGCCATCCACAAGGGCGCCGGTCCAGGTTACTTGGGCCTCTCTAACCGCTGCCATTGGTCATTCCTCCCGGCGTATTTCGATGTTTCGCCTTCCCGCGCACCATACCTCGACCATAGTTCAAGCTATGGAGCAGGGTCACCGGCATTATACCGCAACGGGCGAGAGAGGAAACCGTGGAGTTGAGGGGCAAGCACCGCCACACGCCGCCTTTGTCCCGGGCAGCCCGTGCCGGTGCAATGTCGTTGTCCAGCCGAGAGGTCAGCGGCCGGCGGAAAGATGTTCCGCCAGCCGTGTGAATCGCGACGCTACTCTGCGCCCGCAGCCGCCAGCGCGGCGTCGATCTGGGCCGTGCTGTAGCCGACGATGCGCTCTTCGCCGATCACCGTGACCGGCGTCGTGCGGTAGCCCATCTCCAGCAGGGTCGTGAGCGCCTCACGGTCCTCGGAGACGTTCCGCTCCGTGAATGAGATCCCCTTGCGTGAAAGGTACACTTTCACCATGTGGCAGGGGCCTCAGCCGGCCGACGTATATACCTGAATCTGGCTGTCCATGGTCACCCCCTCCTAGGACTGCTCACGGCCTCGCTCCTGGCGCCGCCGCTCGTTGAACTCCCGCTTGCCTCCGGTCTCCTCGAAGAGCTCCTGGCCCAGCGGGACGGCCTCGCCGATTGTCTGGACGGCCTCCCCGTCCTCCATGTACTTGCGAAGAAACTCTTCGCTCACAAAGAACATTCATATGCAGAAGCCATCGCGTTCGATGTCCTCGTGATGACGTTCGCAGGGGCAGATTTTCTTGCGGTCCTCGACGGGATCGCCGCTCAGCGGCATTCAGGGACAATAACGGTAGCCGTATGTGCGCTCGTTCTCCGCCAGCCCCTGCTGCACGACCTCGACGACGTCCCGCTCCGGGAAGAACTCGTACGGGCCGCGCGCCACGTAGCGCTCCGAAAACTTGACGGCCCGTTCGAACGCTTCTTCCTGGGTCAGCTTCCGCTTCTGCATCCCCGCACCTACGCCCGGCTCGGCGACGGCCCCAGCCGCATCCGCGTGTGCATCTCGCACGACATGCTTGCGAACGCCTGCTGCTGCTTCACGAGGCGGTCCACCAGTGACGGCAATGCCGCCTCGACTTCTGCGATTGTCTTTTCGCGCGCCACCTCGATGCTCAGGAGCGCGCTCGTCCCGCACTCGCACCGGGCGGCAAAGAACACCTTCCGGAACCCGGGGTTGGCCGACAGGTCCATCTTGAAGCCCGGCAGAGGCGTGAGCCCTGAATCCGCGGGAAGCGCCCCCCGGATCAGGTCCCTGATCTGCTGAGTCGCCGACTGCTCGTCCGCGGTCGTAGGAAGTGGCATCTGGAAACCCCTGCGGAAGTTGGTGGCGCATACGGGATTCGAACCCGTGGTCTCCGCCTTGAGAGGGCGGTGTCCTTGGCCGCTAGACGAATGCGCCACGCGCTTCGGCCAATCTGGAATGCCACCTTGAGTATAGCCCATCCCTCCGCCATATGCCACTTGTTCACAAACGCGGAGATCGAGGGTCCCCCGCCCGCCAACGAGCTGCACATTCCGGCGTCCGCGGCCGAATTCGCTCGCAGGATGTCACACGCGAGCCTCTCGGCCCATGCCCCGACAGTGTCAGGGATGGCGCGGAGTCGAGCGGCAATACCCACGGCGCCATGAGGGACTTCGCCTTGACACCCAACAGGGCGCCCGATAGCATTCCTAGCTACATCACCCCGCTCCCATTGAGGTGCACTTCTCCGTGCCGGAACAGGCAAACCCCGCCGAAAATGTGACGTCACCAGAGTACCTCGGCAAGTACCAGGCTCTGGTGCATGACGCCCTGCGCGATTGCCTCGCCTCCCCCGATACGCCCCTCGGCACCATGCTCCGCTATCACATGGGATTCGAGTCCCCCGAAGGCGAACCGCAGGAGTCCGTCGCCGGCAAGCGACTGCGGCCTGCCCTCTGCCTCTACGTCTGCGAGGCCGTCGGCGGCGCCGTCGAGGACGCCCTCCCCGCAGCCGCGGCGCTCGAGCTCATCCACAACTTCTCACTCATCCATGACGACATCCAGGACCAGGACCTAGAGCGGCGCGGGCGCGCGACTGTCTGGTCCATCTGGGGCAAGTCCAGCGGCATCGTCGCCGGCAACGCGCTACGCACCGTCGCCGACTCCACGCTCTACCTGCTGCGACAGTCCGACGCGCCGCCGGCCGCCGCCCTCGAGGTCGTGCAGACCCTGACCGCCCGCTGCCTCGAGCTCGTCGAGGGGCAGCGCATGGACCTGAACTTCGAGTCCCGGCTGGACGTCGGCCCGGACGAGTACCTCGACATGGTTTCGCGCAAGACCGGCGCCCTCGTCGAGGCCGCGATGCACATGGGCGCGCTGCTCGGTGGCGCGACGGCCGCGCAGGTCGAGCGTCTCGCGCGCTGCGGCCGCCTGCTCGGCCTGACTTTCCAGGCCCGCGACGATGTTCTCGGCATCTGGGGCGACCCTGCCCTGATGGGCAAGGCCACGGGCGCGGACATCCGCCGCCGCAAGAAGTCGCTGCCCGTCCTGTTCGGCTTCTCCGGCACGACGGGCGCCGGCCGCGAGCGCCTCGAGCAACTGTACAGGGCGGACGACGAGATGGACGACGAGGACGTCGCCGCCGTCATGGGCATTCTCGACGCGGCCAACGCCGAGGAGTCGGCGCAGTCGGTCGCCGAGGACAAGGGGACGCTGGCCATGGATGAGGCGCGCGCCGCCGGGATCCCGGAGGAAGCAGTCCAGGAACTGCACGACCTCGCCCACTTCTTCGCGCACCGCGCCTTCTAGCGGCTCGGACGCCGGTTGCGCCGGGTATCCCTTTGGGCCACACTGGTGCTATGGCGTCGACCGCTACTCATAACATTCCCCCGGAGCTGGAGTCCGCGTACCGCGAGTGCATCGCGCTGGCCAAGTCCCACTACGAGAACTTCACCGTTGCGGGCTGGTTCCTCCCCAAGCGCCTGCTGCCCCACGTCGCTGCGGTGTACGCCTACTGCCGCGGCGTCGATGACCTCGGCGACGAGGCCGCTGGCAACCGGCTCGCGCTGCTGGATGCGTGGGAGGCCGATCTGGAACAGGCCTACACGGGCACGCCCAGGGCCCCGCACCTGCGCGCGCTGCAGCACACCATTCGCGCCTTCTCCATCCCGCCGGAGCCCTTCCGGAAGCTGGTCACCGCCAACCGCATGGACCAGACGAACCGCCGCTATGCCACCTTTGGCGACGTGCTCCACTACTGCGAGCACTCGGCGAACCCTGTTGGCTTCCTCTACCTCCTCCTCTTCGGCTACGACGACGACGAACGGCGACGGCTCTCGGACTTCACCTGTACTGCGCTTCAGCTCGCCAACTTCTGGCAGGACGTGCGCCGGGACTGGGACAAGGGGCGCGTCTACCTGCCGCAGGAGGACATGGAGCGGTTCGGATGCACCGAGGAGCATCTGGCCGAGGGCGTCTGCACCCCCGCCTTCCGCGAGCTGATGGCCTTCGAGGTCGAGCGGGCGCAGGACCTCTTCGAACGGGGACTGCCCCTCGTCAACATGCTCCAGGGACCGGCACGGCTGCACGTCAAGCTCTTCAGCCTCGGCGGCATGCGCGTGCTGGACGCCATTCGGGCGCAGGGCTACGATGTCCTCTCCAAGCGCCCGACGGTCACGGGTAGGCGCAAGGCTTGGCTCATCGCGAAGACCTATCTCGGCATGAAGCTGACCCGGCAAATCTAGGCGGCGCACAGGGGACGGAGCGAGGCATGGCGCGGACGACGGCACTGGACGAGGCCTACGCCCACTGCCAGCGCGTGACCAAGACCGAGGCCAAGAACTTCTACTATGCCTTTGTGACCCTTCCCAAGGCCAGGCGCATGGCCATCTTCGCCGTCTACGCCTTCTGCCGCCTCTGCGACGACATCGCCGACGAGCCGCTCCCCGTCGAGGAGAAGCGCGCCAAGCTCCGCGAGGTGGACGCAGCCCTCGAGAGGGCCCGCGACGGCAATCCCGACGGCCCTGTCTACAGCGCCCTCGCCCACGCCGTCGCCGAGTACGACATCCAGTGGGAGGACCTGTCGGAGATCGCCCGCGGCGTCGAGATGGACCTCACCCTCAACCGCTACGAGACCTTCGACGACCTCGCGACCTACTGCTACCGCGTCGCCTCCGTCGTGGGCATCGTCTGCATCCACATCTTCGGCTTTTCGGACCCGGCGGCCCGCGAGTACGCAATCGACCTTGGCCTCGGCATGCAGCTCACCAACATCCTGCGCGACATCAAGGAGGACGCGGAGATGGGCCGCGTCTACCTGCCGCAGGAAGAGCTGCGCCGCTTCGAGTATCCTGAAGAGGCCCTCATGGCCGGCGAGACCAACGACGAGTTCGTGCGGCTAATGCGGTTTCAGGTCGCCCGCGCCCACGGCTACTTCGACAGCGGGAAGCGGCTCTTGCCCCTGCTGCCGGTGCGCTCGCGAGCCTGCCCGGCGGTCCTCGGCGGCCTGTACAGCCGCGTCCTCGACCGCATCGAGGAGCGTGGCTACGACGTCTTCGAGCGGCGCATATCCCTCCCGACCCGGGAGAAGCTCACCCTGGCGGTACGCATTTGGCTACAGAGTTACCTGCCCCTGAAGGGCGCCGCCGCTGCGTGGTGATCGGCGGCGGGCTGGCGGGCATTGCCGCCGCCTGCGCCCTTGCCGACCGCGGCGTCGCCGTCACCCTGCTGGAGAAACGCCCCTACCTCGGCGGACGGGCGTTCTCGTTCCAGGACAGCGAGTCGGGCCACCACATCGACAACGGGCAGCACATCTACCTGGCCTGCTGCACGGCGTACACCGGCCTCCTCCGGCAGCTCGGCGTGCTCGAGCGCACGACGCTCCAGCGCCACCTCCGCGCGGTCATCGTCGACCGCGACGGCCGCCGGGGCGCGCTGAGCGCGGCCCCGCTGCTGCCCTCGCCGCTGCACCTGCTGCCCTCGTTCCTGACGTATCCGCACCTGTCGCTCGGCGAGAAACTCCGCGCCGCCTCGGCGATGCTCAGCATCATGCGCACCGACCGCACCAAGCACCGCGAGGTGCTGGAGGCGCAGACCTTCCGCGACTGGCTCGTCCGCCGTGGACAATCGGATCAGGCCATCGCGGCGCTCTGGGACCTGCTGACGCTGCCCGTCTTCAACGATACCGTCGACCGCGTCAGCGCATACATGGGGCTGATGTTCTTCCAGGACGGCATGCTGGCGGGCCGCCACAGCGCCGACATCGGCGTCTCCACCGTTGGGCTGACGGAGCTCGTCGAGGACGCCGCCCGCGGCTACCTCGAAGCGCGCGGCGGCGAGGTCCTCACGGGCCGCAGCGTGACGGGCATCGCCACCGAGGATGGCGCTGTCACTGGCGTCGTCGCGGACGGCGAGCTCGTGCCGGCCGACGCCGTCGTCGCGGCCGTGCCGTGGGACGCCCTCGCGCGGCTGCTGCCGGCCGAGGCTGGTGCGAGCAGTGCGCCCGCGCTCGAGTGGGCGCCCATCATCAACGTGCACGTCTGGTACGACCGCCCCGTCATCGGCGAGCCCTTCCTCGCCGTGCTCGACAGCCCGCTGCAGTGGGTGTTCAACCGCTCGCACATCGAAGGGGTGCCGGGGCCGGGCCAACATGTATGCATCTCAGTCAGCGGCGCATGGGACTTCGCCACCATGTCCCGCGACGCCCTGCGCGAACTGTTCCTGGACGAGATGGCCCGCGTGTTTCCCGCCGCCGCTGAGGCTGCCGTCGAGCGGTTCACCGTCGTGCGGCAGGTCAACGCGACGTTCCGCTGCACGCCGGGCGCGCAATCGCAGCGGCCGGAGCAGAGCACGGCGGTCGCCGGGCTGGGGCTCGCTGGCGACTGGACACAGACGGGCTGGCCCGCGACGATGGAGTCGGCGGTGCGCAGCGGCCGCCTCGCCGCCGAGGCGGTCTTCGACGACCTGGAACGCGGCGGAACGAGTCTGGCCTCGCCTTGACAGGGGAAACGGCGGCATGACACGCTGACTTTAACTAGAAGTCAGGGGTGATCGGCCACTTGGAGAGGCATTTCACTGCGACAGGGTTTGTGGTGCAGGACGACGCGACGCTCCTGCACTGGCACGCCAAGCTCCAGTGCTGGCTGCCCCCCGGCGGCCACATTGAGCCCAATGAGGACCCCGTGCAGGCCGTCCTCCGCGAGGTTGCAGAGGAGACGGGCGTGCAGGCGGTGGTGGTCCCCACCGGCGGCGTCGAGAGCACGCTGGAGTATCCCCAGGAGGTCCAACCGCCGCTCACCATCATGGTGGAGGACATCGACGATCCGGTGCAGGGATTCCACCAGCACATCGATTTCATCTACGTGTGCCGCCCCACGGCCCGCGTCGAGGCGATCCCCGACGGCTGGCGGTGGGTCACCCGGGACGAGCTCGCCGCGGGGCTGCCCCTGGCCCGCAACGGCAGCGAGGGCGTCACGCCCCCCGACGACGTCCGGCTGTTGGCCGCTCGCGCCTTCGAGGCCGTAAGCGCACAAACTGCCTGAAAGGGGTCCGCTCACGGTGAAGGCCCTCATTCTCGCGCCCTTCTCCACAAACGGCCTCGACCAACTCCGCCGCCGCATGGACGTGGCCTACGAGCCGTGGACCGAGAGCCGCAAGCTGTGGGACCCATCCGAGCTGGCCATCCGCCTCGCCGGGGAGTCCATTGAGGCGGTGGTCACGGAGATCGACTTCCTCTTCGACGAGGTGTTCGAGGACCCGTCGCCGCTGCGCTTCATCGGCCTCTGCCGCCAGGCCACGACACAGATCGACCTCGAGGCGGCGCAGGCGCGCGGCGTGACCGTCGTGAACACACCCGGGCGCAACGCCAACGCCGTCGCCGAACTCACGCTCGGGCTCGCCCTGTCGCTCGTCCGGCGCATCTCCGAGGCCAACACTTACGTGCGCGGCGGCTCGTGGGACCATCCGCTCACGGCCTACACCGACATGCGGGGCATCGAATTGGCGGGCAAGACGATGGGCGTCGTCGGCATGGGCGCCGTCGGCAGGCTGGTCGCACGGAAGGCGAGGGCGCTCGGTATGCGCGTCTTCGGCCACGACCCCTACGCAACGGGCCCGCGCTACGTCACGATGACCCCTCTGGACGAACTGCTGGCGGGCAGCCACATCGTGTCGCTTCATGCGCCTGAGACGCCGGAGACCACCGGCATGCTGGACGACCGCCGGCTGGCGATGATGCCTCGCGGCAGCTACCTAATCAACACGGCTTCGGCGGCGCTTGTCGGCCAGCATGCGCTCGCCGACGCGCTCCGCTCGGGACGGCTGGCGGGCGCGGGCATTGACGTCTACGAGACACGCCCGGTTGCACCGAACAGCCCACTGCTCCCGCTGGACAACGTCGTCCTCACGCCGCACGTCGGCGGCGCGACGGCGGAGACCATCGAGCGGTACTCGCAGGCCATCACACGGGCGCTGCTCCAGTTCGAGCGGTCGGCGCGCGCCCGACGTCCAACGGCTGCAGCGAGGACAGCATGAGCAACGCGAACGGCGCAACCTTTCTCGCCATCGACGTCGGCACGGGCACGCTGAAGGCAGCCGCCGCGGGCTCTGGGGGCCGGCTGCTCTCGGTGGCCACGGCCCCCGCGCCGTACCGCGCTGCAAGTGTCGACGGTTCCCTCAGCCGCGACTTCGACGTGGACGCCCTGTGGCCCGCCATCGTCGGCGTCGCCCGCCGCGCGCTGCACGACGCGGGCGTGTCGAACGGCAGCGTGGCGGCCATCGGCGTCACGAGCCAGCGGCAGGGCATCGGGGCGCTCGACACCGAGGGCCGCGAGCTCTTTCTCGGCCCCAACATGGACCTGCGCGCCCTGTTCGACGGCATCGCCTTTGACGAGGCCAACGCCGGCACCGTCTACAGTCTCACGGGCCACCTGCCCTCCTTCCTGCTGGCGCCGCTCAAACTGCGATGGCGGCAGCAGAACGATCCCGCCGTCTACGAGCGCATCGCCTCCGTGCTGACGGTTGGCGACTGGGTCGGCTACCGGCTCACGGGCGAGGTCGCCCTACAGGAGACGCTGGCCTCGGAAGCCGGCCTCCTCGACGTTGCGAGCGGCGCGCGTGCCGGGGAACTCTTCGAGACGCTCGGGGTGCGGACGGACTTCATCCCTCCCGTCACCGGTCGCCTCGTTCAGCTTGGCGGCCTGAGCGAGGACGCGGCGGCGCAACTCGGGCTGTCCCCCGGCACGCCAGTCGTGGTCGCGGGGCCGGATACGCAGTGCGGCCTGCTCGCGATGGGCGTGACGTCGCCGGGCACCACCGGTGTCGTCGCGGGGTGGAGCGTGACGGCGCAGCGGGTCACTGCGACTCCAGTGCCCGACGCCGCGAGGCACACGTGGGTCGGCCGTCACGTCCTGCCCGAGCGATGGGTAGCCGAGTCCAACGCCGGCGACGGCGGCAACGCGTACCGCTGGCTCCTGGAGCTGTTGGTCGGCACGGAGGACGGCGGATTCGAGCGCATGGAATCCCTGATGTCCGAGGCCCCTCCCGGCGCGGACGGGGCCGTCGCCCTCATCGGGCCCGCGCCGCTGGACCTGTCGCGGCCGAGGCTGCAGCCGGGCGGGCTGCTCTTCCCGGTGCCGGTGACGTTCAGCGGCCTCGACAGGGCTCGGCTCGCGCGAGCGGCGCTGGAGAACGTCGTCTTCGCCGTCCGCGGCGCGTCGGACCTGCTGGACGAGGTTACGGGCGCGCCTCCCGACGGCCTGGCAGTCGGCGGCGGCATGACGCGAACCGCCCTGTTCACGCAGGTGCTCGCCGACGTCATGGCCCGCCCCGTCCACGTCGCGCCGTCACCGGAGGTGAGCCTGCGGGGCGCCGCGCTGGCCGCAGAGGCCGCGCTGGAGGGCGGCGATTCCCTCGCTCAGCTCGCCGGAACCGCCCGCGAGGGGCTGCGCGAGGTCTTGCCGGACCCAGTCGCGCAGATCGAGTACCAGGAGCACTACGCCCGATGGCTGGACGCCCGGGCCCGGCTGGAGGATTTCATTTAGCGCGCTGCCGCCGCTGCACCCCGATGCGGTACAATGGGCCGCAGTCCACCAAGGAGCAGCCGATGCCATCCGAGCCCTGGCTAGCCGAGCGTGCCGCCGTGTGCGAGACGGCGCGGGAGCTTGACCGGCTGGGCCTCGTCGCGGGGGCCAGCGGCAACGTCAGCCTGCTCATCCCCGGCGACCCGCCCCTCGTCGCCATCACGCCCAGCCGCAAGTCTTACCGCTCCATGACAGCCGAGGACGTCCCGGTCATCGACTTCGAGTACGAGCCGGTGCACGGCGACCTGCCTCCTTCCTCTGAGTCCGCGCTCCACCTCGCCGTCTACCGCGCCCGCAGGGACGCTAAGGCCGTCGTGCACACGCACTCCGTCTACGCTACTGTGTGCGCCGTGTCCGGCATCGAGATCCCGCCCGTCATCGACGAGGTGGCGGTTACCGTCGGTGGCGCCGTGCGCGTGACGGACTATGCGCCGCCGGGGTCGGAGGAGCTGGCGAACAAGGCCGTCGAGGCGCTGGAGGGCCGCAGCGCCGCCCTTATCAGCAACCACGGGCTGGTCACGCTCGGGAGGGACCTGGAAACGGCAATGGACATCGCCGTCCTGGTGGAGCGCGCCGCGCACATCTGCATCGTCACGCGGCTGCTGGGGCTGCAGCGGCCCCTGCCCCCGGAGGTCCTCGCCGTGGAAGAGGAGCTCTTCCGCATGCGCCTCTCCGTCGAGGGCAACCGGTAGCCGCGCCAGGAGGGACAATGGTCTCCGTACCCGGATTCCTGCTGCGCCGACTCTACGTCAAGGGCAGCCTCCGCGCCACGGACGACGGGCTGTCGTTCGAGCTGCGGAACTCGCTGGGTTCCGGATACGCGCGCAGCATGCTCCCGCTGACCGTCGACGGCGAGGAGGCGCCGATGGAGCACACCACGTTCTCCGTGGACGGCATGACCATCGCCTTTGCCGACATCACTGCCGACGTGCCCTTCACCCTTGCCATGAACCGCACGACGACCATCGCCGTTTCCGGCATTGCGCCAGCACCGGGCGCCCATACCATCGGCATGGCCTTCGAGGTGCAGGGCCTGGGCGTGCTGCGCTTCGACTTCACCGACACCCTCGGCGATGGCTAGCGGGCTGCGCGTCGCGGTCACCGGCGCCGCGGGCTCCGTCGGCGAGAAGCTCGTCGAGCGGCTGGCGGCGTCGGACGACGTGGACTTCGTCGCCGCCTTCGACTCGCGCCCCATCCCCATCGAGCACCCCAAGGTCGTCGGCTTCCAGCAGGACATCCGCCAGCCGATGGCCGACATCCTGCGGGAGTACAGCATCGACACGATCGTCCACCTCGCGTTTCTGCTGCGGCCCATGCGCAACCGCGAGGCGATGCGGCGGGTGAACGTCGGCGGGACCGCGCAGGCGCTGCGAGCCTGCCAGGAAGCGGGCGTTCGGAAGCTCGTGTACTACAGCAGCACGACGGTCTACGGCCCCCACCCCGGCGACCCGCTGCCGTACACGGAGGCGTCGCCGGTGCGCCCCGTCCGCGGCTTCCACTATGCCGAGGACAAGGCGGCCACGGAGCTCATGCTGGAGGCCTTCGCCGCCGACAACCCGGCCACCTGCGTCACGGTGATCAGGGGCTGCGTCATCATGGGCCCGCGCTCGGACAACTTCATCACGCAGGCCTTCCGCAAGCCGGTTCTGGTCAAAGTTGCCGGCGCGGACCCGCAGGTGCAGTTCATGCACGAGGATGACGTGCAGGACGCGCTGGAGCTCTGCATCATGGAGCAGGTGCCCGGCGTCTACAACATCACCGGCTCAGGCGCCGTCGCGTTCTCCGACATCGCCCGCGTGGCCGGAGTGCGCTCGGTCCCGCTCCCGGCGCCCATCCTCGCGGGCCTGACGCAGGCGAGCTGGACGCTGCGACTCCAGAGCGACTCGCCGGCCAGCGGGCTCGCGATGGCGCGATGGTCATGGGTGGCCAGCAACGAGAAGTTCACCCGCGAGACGGGCTTCCGGCCGCGCTACACCTCCCGCGAGGCGCTGGAGGCGTCGACGCTGGCACGAGGCGCCGCATGAGCGACCACCCGCGCCGCGTCCAGCGGATGTTCGACGGCATCGCCCGCCGCTACGACGCCTTCAACACCGTCGCGTCGTTGGGCCGCGATGAGTCATGGCGGCGGCTGACGGCGCGTATCGCTGCGCCCGAGCCGGTGGAGCGCGGGCTGGACGCGGCGGCGGGCACCGGCAAGCTGGCGGCCGCGCTGGCGGCCCGCGCGGCGCACGTCACCGCCCTCGACTTTTCCGCGCCGATGCTCCTCCGCGGCGGCCCCGACCTGCAGGCGCGCGGCCTCCTGGAGCGCATCGACCGCGTGCAGGGCGACATCCTTGCGCTGCCCTTCCCCGACGCCACGTTCGACTGCGCCACCATCGGCTTCGGCCTGCGCAACCTCGCCGACATCCCCCTCGGCCTGCGAGAGTTCCATCGCGTCCTCCGGCCCGGCGGCCGGCTGGCCGTGCTGGACATCGTCCGGCCCCGCAATGCGCTGGGCAGGGCGGCCTACGGCGTCGGCTTCCGGCGGCTGATGCCGCTGGTGGGCTGGGCCCTCTCCGGCGACCGCGGCGCCTACCGCTACCTCCCCGACTCCGTCGAGCGCTACCTGGACCCCGACGAGCTTGCCTCGGCCATGGCCGACGCGGGCTTTTCCGGCGTCGGCTACCGAAGCCTCATGCTCGGCAGCATCGCCATCCACTGGGGCGTGGCGGGGTAGCCCCGCCGCCCGTGGATATCGGCATGCGCCGGTATGACGATAGTGCCTAGTACTGCTGGAACAGCTGCCCCCACGGCGTTTTCAGCGCCTCTCGGATGCGGCGCTTGCCCTTGAGGTTGCGCCAGTAGCCGTTGTGGTAGACGTTCGACGCGAGGTACGCCAGCGGCACCAGCGGCGAGCGCAGCCACACCTTCTCCAGGAACTTCAGCGGGCCCCAGTAGATGAGCTTCTGCCCCCGGCTGGCAAAGGTGTTCTCCACCGTCTGGAAGCCGTAGTTGACCTCCGAGATGTCCTCGCCGACGACCTCGATGGCGTCGGGGTCGCCGCAGCCGAGGCCGCGCTCGTGGGCGATGCGGATGAAGTCGATGCGCATCGGGTCGAGGCCCATCATCTTCGCGGCGATGGCGTCGATGGCCACCTGGTCGGCGGAGGCGAGCATCACGCCCGGCGTGTGCCAGCGCATCGCGCGGGGGCCGGGGCCGTCGCCCGCGAAGGTGCCGTCCATGACGGCGAAGAGGCCGGAGTGCAGCTCCTTCTGGATGGTCAGCAGGTCCACAAGGGTCTCGTGGATGACGGAGTGCGTCCAGTGGCGCTTGCGGTTGAGCAGCCCGCCGAAGGCATTCTTCATCGCGCCGGTCATGGTGGTGAAGACGTGGGTCTTCATGGTGGGGAGCTGGATGATGCTCTTGCCCGCGAATGAGGCGGGCACGGTGATGCCCTCCGGGAAGATCTTGTCCAGCACCAGCATCTCGCCCTTGGGCTCGTAGCGCACCCACTCGTTGGGCGGCACGTCGAGGTGCACCGTCGGCACGCCGAGCCGGTCCGTGACGGGCTTGTGCTTGTTGGCCACCTCGCCCTCGTACGAGTCGACGACGACGGTGCCGTTGTGCGCGCCGATGAGCTCCGAGTACCCGTCATCCCGCAGCGTCTTGATGACGCCCTCCAGCTGCCACGGCGACGTTGAGCACGCCGGGTACCAGTGCTGCCAGGAGATGTTGATCTTGAGCAGGACAGGGTCGGCGACGGGCAGCGCGTCGCGGTAGCCGGCCATGCGCATCGCCGCGCCGACATCGTCGAGCACGGTCTCGGGCGCCGTCCGCACGACGGCGACGACGGACCGGTGCGAGGCGCTGCGCTGGCTTGAGCCTTCCGACGAGGTGGGAGTCATGCCACCAGTGTACCCCATCCCCCTGGATACCGGCATGCGCCGGTATGAGGGGTTGGGTTGGGGCGAAAGGGGTTGGTCGCGGGGGATCTGGATACCGGCATGCGCCGGTATGACGAACAGCGGGGAGGGCGTGAGGGGTGGGGGCGGGGGGGTTGGGT
>JAPPNT010000233.1 GCA_028873745.1 Chloroflexota bacterium
CTGGGCGGGTGCGGGCCAGATACGAATTGAATTGATTCACTTTCATCGGAACCGGTCCAGGATTTCCTGCGCCTCAGCTTCCTCATCGCTGACCGGGATGGGGTTGGTCGCCCTGAACATCTGGGTAAGGAGCCTGAAGAGCTGGATGATGTCCTTCATGTTCTTTTCCGGATCCTCCAGGAGATGGGCCAGCATCAGCCGCACGACGACGATGTCATCCGTGAGAGTTTTCATGGCGAGGGCCTTTGCCATGTCGCCGCGGCGAGGTGCCGGGGCAAGCCTGGAGTAGAGGCCGTGCCTACGGGCGTTCTGATTGCCTCTTGGCGCACCACGCTTCTTCCCCTTCGCCTTCGCCTCCCCATTCTCCCTGGCGAGGACATCATTGGGGACGGCATGGCCCCACTCCCTCAGTTGGTCCGCATGACTGCCCTCATACTCCATGGCATCCAGTACGCTTGCGGAAAAAGCCGCAATTTTCAGTTGGGTGAGCGCGCTTATCTCGTCTTTCATGCAGCGAGGGTAGCGATAGGGTGGGGTGATGCACAATGAGCCGGAGTCAGGGCGAACGGGGGACTGGATTCCCGCCTTCGCGGGAATGACGATGGGTTTGGCTCTCCTCGACGGCGTCAGGGCGAACGGGGTTGAGGGCGACGGCTCACCCTCGGGGCCCCGGCTTGCGCGGGTTAAACGGGGGGGCATGGGGACGGGCGACCACGCGGGTCGCCCCTACGTGTTGGGGTGGGGCGTGGTATGATTGGGCATCACGGCCACCCTATGGGCGAGGCTTTGGCGCCATGGTCCTGAGCGACAGAGACATCCGGCGGCAGATAGCGCAGAGGCGCATCGTTGTCGAGCCGTTCGACGACGAGGCGGTGCAGCCTGCGAGCGTCGACCTGCGGCTGGGGTCGCCGCTGCTGGTGGAGGAGACCGCGAGGCTGGCGCTCATCGACCCCCGGCAGCAGTCCGACATGCAGTGGCGGACGGTGGAGCTGGACGAGAGCGTGCCCTATGCGCTGAAACCCGGCGAGTTCGCGCTTGGGATTACGGCAGAGAACATCGAGATCCCGGACGACATCGTGGGGCGGCTGGACGGCAAGAGCTCGCTGGGGCGGCTGGGGCTGGTCGTGCACTCGACGGCGGGGTTCGTCGACCCGGGCTGGAAGGGACGGCTGACGCTGGAGCTGAGCAACCTCTCGAGCATTCCCATCAACCTCTACCTCGGCATGAAGAGCTCCCAGATATCGTTCGTGTGGCTGAGCAGCCCGGCGGAGCGGCCGTACGGGTCGGCGGGGCTGAACAGCAAGTACCAGGGGCAGATGGGGCCGGTGCCCAGCCGCTTCCACCTGAACTACGGGCAGTCCGGCGCCGACGGGAGGGCTATCCGACACCGCGGCCATGACGCCAACCCAAGCCTGCGGGCGTGGTTCCACACGAGCGCTTTCGAGGGGAACATCGCGGGGTTTGCGGAGGCGCTGGGCGTGAACCAGAGGACGGTGGAGGAGTGGGTCTACGGACGCGCCCGACCATCGAGGAGGCAGTGGGCCGCGCTTCACCGCGTCACGGGGCTGGCTGAGTATTCGACCGGCCTGCTGCTGCCGGAAGAAGTATGAGCAACGAACACATGCGGCGCGCCATCGCGCTCGCGCGGGAGACGCTGGGGACGGCAAGCCCGAACCCGTCGGTGGGCGCGGTCATCGTGAAGGACGGCGTGGTGGCCGGCGAGGGGTGGACGCAGCCCGCCGGCGGGCCGCACGCGGAAATCATCGCGCTGCGACAGGCGGGCGAGGCGGCGCGGGGGGCGACGATCTACACGACACTCGAGCCGTGCTGCCACTTCGGGCGGACGCCGCCGTGCACGCGGGCGCTGATCGATGCGGGCATCGCCGAGGTGCACGCAGCCATCATGGACCCGAACGAGAAGGTGAACGGCGGGGGAGCGGCGGAGCTGCGCTCGGCGAGCGTTGCCGTGACGCTTGGCACGTGCGCGGAAGAGGCTGCGGAGACCATGGAAGGCTTCCTCCACCGGATGCGCACGGGGCTGCCCTTTGCGGTGGCGAAGTTTGCGATGAGCCTTGACGGGAAGATTGCGACGGCCACGGGGGAGTCGCGGTGGGTTTCGGGCGAGGCGGGTCGCCGGCGGGCGCACGAGCTTCGGCAGACATGCGACGCGATCATGGCGGGCGCGGGGACGGTCGCCATCGACAACCCGCAACTGACGGCCCGAGATGTGGGGGGCCAACCGTTCGAGCGGCAGCCGCTTCGCGTTGTGGTGGACAGCACGGGGCGTTCGCCGGTTGCGTCGCGGGTGTTTGAGGGGCCGG
>JAPPNT010000241.1 GCA_028873745.1 Chloroflexota bacterium
CGGCGCCCGCGGCCCGGCCGATACCTGGACGGACCTGGATCTGAACGACCGCTGCATGCTCTGGTCGGTGGGGCCGCCGATGCTGCCGGCCGGCTACAACAGCTACTACCTCATCCTGCAGACGCCTGACCACGTTGCGATCCATGTCGAGATGATCCACGACACGCGCATCATCCCGCTCGACGGCCGCCCGCGTCTCGGCCGG
Source organism: Chloroflexota bacterium (assembly GCA_028873745.1). Lineage (GTDB taxonomy): Bacteria > Chloroflexota > Dehalococcoidia > Lucifugimonadales > UBA1127 > UBA1127. The sequence goes on from JAPPNT010000241.1 coordinate 206, forward strand.
CCCATTCCGCAGTGGCTGGGCGAAATGCGGGGCCGCTGGGAGGGCGACACGCTGGTGGTCGAGACGCGCCACATAGCCCGCAGCGAGGAGGGCTCGTCGTTCAGTCGCGACGCCGCCCGCATCCGGGCCGCCAACGGGGGCCGTACCGAGCGTCTGCGCGTGGTCGAGCAGTTCACGCCGGTCGATGCCGACACGCTGCGCTACGAGTTCACGGTTGAAGACCCGACGCGCTGGACGCGCCCGTGGTCCGGCGAGCTACCGCTGCGGCGGACCGACGAGTCGCTCTTCGAGTACGCCTGCCACGAAGGCAACTACGGCCTCGTCAACATCCTGAGCGGCGCCCGGGCACAGGAGCGGGAGGTTGCAGAGGACTTGCCGGCGCTGCGCTGACGAGCCAATCTCGCTGCGGAGAGTCGCGACGTCGGCTGTGAACGTTCGGGACACGCCGCATGGAAGAGCGCTCAACCTACCCGTTCCGATTCTCCAACGTCGAGCAGTCCTACGACGGGTTCACCCACGACCCGAGGGCCGGCGTGAAGATGGCGCTGACTTGGCGCTTCGGCGCGTGAATCGGGCCGGTACGCATGTAGAGAGACTCCAGCCCGCTGTTGCGGTGCCGAAGACGACGATGCGGCCGGTGCCGCGCCAAGCCCGGGGCTGGCCTGTGCTGGTCGACGCCGAGCGAGCGAGTGGGCGCCGCTGCCGGCCACCGACGAGAGTCGACACGCGCTATTTCCTGAACGGCGCGCTGTTCGTTCTCAAGCCGGGCTCGATGAGCCTGATCGCCAGTGTCAGCGCGGGTCGCAAAGGTGCTCCACGGTTGTAGCGCCACCTCGCCGGCGTGCACTTCGCGCCTCGCGTCCGGGACTTTACCAGGCCGGCATCCGGCGATCGCGCACGTGGGACGACGTGATGCGCCCGAGGCTGGGGGTGCCGGCCTGCCGCATCACCATCCGCAGCTCGCTGTCCAGGATGTCGAGCGCCGTCTCGACGCCGGGCTGCCCGAACGCGGCGAGGCCGAAGATGTAGGGGCGCCCCACGCCCACGGCCGTCGCGCCGAGGGCCAGCGCCTTGAAGATGTCGGTGCCGCGGCGGAAGCCCCCGTCGACGATGATCGGGGCGCGCCCGGCCACGCCCGCCGCCACCTCGGGCACGCACTCGACCGACGAGCGCAGGCTGTTCTCCATGCGGCCGCCGTGGTTCGAGACCCAGATGCCGTCGGCGCCGTACTCCAGCGCGAGCTCCGCGTCCTCGCGCGTCACGATGCCCTTGAGCACCACCTTCATGGAGGTGGCGTCCTTCAGCCGCTTGACGTAGTCCCAGGTGGCGATGCGACCGTCGAGCCGGGGCGGCCCGAGCGGCGGCGTGGTCGTCATCGGCTTCCCGTCGGGGTTGATCGTCGACCCCAGGAAGCCGGGCAGCGCGAGGCCGCGATCGTCGGGGTTCAGCGTGTGGCAGGTGCCGCAGAACGCGCGGTCGCGGCGCCGGGCGCGCGCGTGCACGATGCGCTTGCCGCCGCCCTGGCTGTCGATGGTCCAGGCCAGCACGGGGGAGCCGGCCGCCTCGGCCCGCTTGATCATGGCCAGCGTCCGGCTCCAGTCGGCGTCGCGGTAGAGCTGGAACCAGACGGGCCCGCCGCGGGCCGCCGCCACGTCCTCGATCGGCTGGCTCGCCGCGTTCGAGAGCGTCATGATGTGCCCCCGCGTGTGCACCGCGCGGGCCACCTCGACCTCGCCGCCCCGGTGGAAGGCGCTGAGCGCGCCGCAGGGGCAGAGGAGGATCGGGGAGTGCGCGCTCGACCCGAAGAGCGACACCGACATGTCGATGCGGCTGATGTCGACCAGGCGCCGGACGCGGAGCTGGTACTGCGTGAATCCCTCCCGGTTCGCGCGGTACGTCCCCTCGTCCTCGGTGCCGCCGAGGAACGCCACGTGCCCGTAGTGCAGCTTCTCCTTGGCGACGGCCTCGAAGTCGAAGACCGTCAGCGCCTCTTCCGGCGACGCGATCAGCTCGCCTGCGGGGCCGCCCTCCCGGAACGGCTCCTGGCCGAGCGCGTGGAGGATCGTCGGGGAGAGCGCGACGTACG
>JAPPNT010000216.1 GCA_028873745.1 Chloroflexota bacterium
GCCTCGACGGGCGCGGGCTCCGGGGCGGGCGCTGCCGTCGACCGCTGCCGGCGGTTCTTGCCATCGACTATCTTTCCGATGACGGGCACCCTGGCTATCCCGGACGGCTTGAGGCTAATGCTGATGTCGTCGGAGCCGCGGGCGCGGGTGACCTTGACCACGGGCGACGCCTCCAGGAACTGCGTGAAGGTGCGGTAGCCCATGGAGCGGAAGTCGAAGCTGGGGTCGATGCGCATGATGGTCTGGTGCAGCCGCGAGCCTCCCACCTTGCCCTCGTCGTCGGCGGAGGCGTCGATGGCGCGCTGCAGGAGGGCGTCGAGGGAGCGGGTGTCGGCCGGGGCGGTGCGCGGCTCGCCGCCGAGGTAGATGTAGCGGTCGCAGGCGCGGACGAGGGTCTGGGAGACGACGTCGCGGCGTCCGGCGCCAATGACGGTCTTGCCCGCCGAGCGCAGCTTGCTGACGAGGGTGACGAAGTCGCTGTCGGCGGAGACGATGACGAAGGTGTCGACGGGAGAGCGGTAGAGGAGGTCGACGGCGTCGATGGCGAGGGAGATGTCGCTGGAGTTCTTGGCGACCTTGGCGGCGTGGAAGTGGTGGACGGCCTCTATGCCGAGCTCCAGCAGCTGGTCCCGCTGGCGTGCGCCCGACGACCAGTCCGCGTAGGCCCGCTTGACGATGATGCGGCCGAGGTCGGAGAGCTGGTCGAACAACCCCTGGACGGAGCCGAGCCCGACGTTCTCGTAGTCGATCAGGACGGCGATCTGAGACTCACTCATGCAACTAGGGTACTCCGTATGTCGAGAGGCGGCTAGTGCCTGCGGCCACTGACCGCGGTCAAGTGCCGCGCCTAGTGGCCGGTCTCGTCGAACTGCTGCTCCTTGATGACGCCGGCGTCCAGCAGCGCGGCCACGAGCGACGCGGCGGCGCGGTAGACGGCGCCGACGGTCGAGTCGTCCTCGCCGCGGTGGTCGCCGTGCAGCCGCAGCAGGCATTCGCGCGTGCCGCGGGCGGGGTAGGAGACCTCGACCTCCAGCGAGCCGATGAGGGAGATGGCCTCCAGCAGCCGCTCGACGTCTATGACGGCAATCCACAACTTGCCGAGGCAGCGGGGGCAGGAGCCGCGTGCGCTGTAGGGGTCCTTGTAGTCCTCGCGGCCTGTGCCCTCGCAGCGGGGGCACCAGTCGCGCAGGCCGTCCAGCCACCGGGCGACGAAGTCGGCCAGGGCGGGGATGCCGGCCGTGCGCGGGTCAACCTGGACCACGCTGCCCCCTTCCGAGCGGCCTCCCTCGACAGGCTCAGTGCGGCCGCTCGGGGACATTGTACCGCACGGGGCTACGAGGTTCCTGGCTTCGCAGGAACGACGTTTGGGGGGCTAGATCTGGCTGAAGCCGCTGCCGGGGCGGTCTACGCCCATGCCTACGCCCTTCTCCAGAACGCCGTGCTCCGTGAGGATCTTCTGGCTGTAGGTGACCATGCCGTTCATCTTCTCCGCGGGCTCCGTGGCGAGGAGGAGGACGGACTGGGCCATCCACTCGGGCGGCTCGCCGTTCTCGTCGCCGATGTAGCGGACGCCCTTGTGGAAGACTGCGCCGGCGGTCGGCACGATGATGGACGGTGAGAGGGCGCTCACGGCGATGTTGTCGTCGCGGACCTCCTGGGCGAGGCCCTGGGTGAAGCGCTCGAGGGCGGCCTTGGCGGCGCCGTAGCCGGTGACGGCGGGCATGTCGGGCGGTGGCGGGGCGTAGGGCGCGCTGCCCGGGCCCCTGGCGGCGCTGGAGGAGATGTTGACGATGGCGCCGCGCTTGCGCGGGACCATGTCTTCCAGCACGCACTGGCTCAGGACAAAGGATGCGTGGACGATGATCTGGAAGCTGCGGAGCCAGCTGTCGTAAGGGAACTCGGCGACGGGCAGGAAGACGGCGAGGGCGGCGTTGTTGACGAGGACATCGACGGGGCCGTAGGTGCGGCGGGCCTCGTCGACGACGCGGCGGCACTCGTCGGGGTCGGCGAGGTCGGCGGCCAGCGCGGTGGCCTCGCCGCCGGCCTCGCGGATGGCGGCGACGGTGCTCTCGAGCGAGCCGGGGAAGGGCGCATTGGGCTCGCCGGGGCGGCCCTGGTCGCGCATGTAGGTGGTCATGTCGTGGCTGCCCTCGGAGAGGGTGCGGGCTACGCACAGGATGCGGCCGCCCTCTGCCGCGAGGGTCTTGGCGATGGCCTCGCCGATGCCTCGGCTGGCCCCGGTGACGATGACGCTCTGGCCGTCAAG
>JAPPNT010000244.1 GCA_028873745.1 Chloroflexota bacterium
CCATTATGCTCCGGCGCCGCCGTGACCCGACCACTTCATCATGGCCGGACCCCCGGCGCGCTCCGGCCCTCTGGGCGCCCGCCCGCGGCGAGTTGGTCGATTGTGGGCTCCGCCGGCAGCAGCTGCAGCTCGTACAGCTTCCGGTACAGGCCGTCGCGGGCGATGAGATCGTCATGGCTCCCCTGCTCCGCGATGCGCCCCTCGTCCAGCACGATGATCGCGTCCGCGCTCCGTACCGTGCTCAGCCGGTGCGCGATGACAAACGTCGTCCGACCGCGCATCACCTCCGTCAGAGCCTGCCGCAGCAGGTGCTCCGTGCTCGCGTCCACGCTCGACGTCGAGTCGTCCAGCACCAGCACCGGCGGGTCCAGCAGCACCGTCCGCGCGATGGCCAGTCGTTGCCGCTGCCCGCCGCTCAGCGTGATGCCCCGTTCGCCGATCCACGTCTCGTACCCGTCCGGCTGCGAGACGATGAAGTCGTGCAGTTGAGCGATTTTCGCCGCCCGCTCGACCTCCTCGCGCGTCGTCCCCGGACGCCCGTACGCGATGTTGTCGGCCATCGTCGCCGAGAAAAGGAACACGTCCTGCATCGCAATGCCCACGTTGCGCCGCAGCGACTCCAGCGTGAAGTCGCGCACGTCCATCCCGTCCAGCGTGATGCGACCGTCCGAGACGTCATAGAATCGCGGCAGCAGGTGGACCACCGTCGTCTTGCCGCTTCCCGGCATGCCCAGCAGCGCCACAACCTGTCCCGGCTCCGCCTCCAGCGACACGTGGTCGAGCACCGGCTCCTTGCCGTACGCGAACGACACGTCCTCGAAGCGCACCCGCCCCTCGACGCGCTCCACCGGCACCGCGCCTTCCTTATCGGCGACGGGCGACGGCGCATCCAGCACCTCGAAGATCCGCTGCCCTGCCGAGATGGCTCGCGAGAAGTTGTTGAGGATCATGCCCGACATCCGCACCGGCCCCTGGATCAGCCCAAGGTAGAAGATGAATTGCGTCAGCTCGCCGGGCGTGAGCCGTCCATTCACGATCTCCATGCCGCCGAACCACAGGATGGCCGCCGTCGCGGCGCCGAACATGATCTGGATGAACGACGAGTTGAACACCTGCTTCCGGTTCGCCATCAGGTGCGACTCGGCCAGGTCCGTGATGACGACGTCGAACTTGCGCTTCTCGTGCTCCTGCGCCCCGAAGGCCCGAACGACGCGCGCCCCGGCCAGGTTCTCCTGCATCACCGTCGTCATCTTGCCCGTCAGCCGCAGGATGTACGTCCACACCTCCCGCAGCGAGAGGCTCACCGCGGCCGACCGGTACGCCACGATTGGCACGAACAGCAGCCCCACCAGCGCCAGCCGCCAGTTCAGGAAGAAGAGCAGCCCCGCCGCACCAAATACGAGGATGAAGATGTTCAGCGCCCGCAGCAGTCCGCCCTGCACGAAGTTCCGCAGCGCCTCCACGTCCGCCGTCGCCCGCGACATCTGATCGCCGGTCTGTTGGCCGTCGTGATAGCTGAAGCTCAGCCGCTGCAGCTTGTTGAACAGCGAGTTCCGCAGGTCATACGCGACGAGTTGCCCCGTCCACTCCGAGAGGTAAGTCTGCCCGTACGCGAAGACGCCCCGCCCCGCGCTCACCAGCAGGATGAGCACGGCAAGCTGCACCATCTCCGAGAAGTTGCCGCCGCGCAGCACCTCGTCGACGGTGTTGCCCAGCAGCCGCGGCACCACAAGCGCGAATCCGCTGCTGGCGATGAGTGCCACGTACGCCGAGACCATGTGCCGCGGTCGCCGCCACGCCAGCCCCAGAATCCGCCAGAGAATCCTCATGGTGGGATTCTACGCCTGCGCGCACGGCGATGCTACCTGTTATGTTTTGGAATGCCTTGGGACTCTGCCTTGTGTGCTGTAAAATGGGGATAACCCTTGTTGAGGCCAAGCGTGCCCGACTTCAAAGTCGTCTCAGATTTCGTCCCCACCGGCGATCAGCCGCAGGCCATCGATGCCCTCGCTGAGGGCGTCAGCCGCGGCGACCGCTACCAGACCCTTATGGGCGTCACCGGCAGCGGAAAGACCTTCACTATGGCGAAGGTCGCAGAGCAGGTCCAGCGCCCCACGCTCGTCATCGCCCACAACAAGACCCTTGCCGCCCAGCTCGCTACCGAGTTTCGCGAGTTCCTCCCTGACAACGCCGTCGAGTATTTCGTCTCCTACTACGACTACTACCAGCCCGAGGCCTACATCCCCCGCACCGACACCTACAT
>JAPPNT010000029.1 GCA_028873745.1 Chloroflexota bacterium
GTGCAGGATGGCGGCGGTCTCCACCATCTCGACCATGAACGTCGACTGCCCCGTCGCCAGGTCGTCCTGCAGCCCGACGCGCGTGAAGATGCGGTCGACGATGCCGAGCCGCGCCGCGTCCGCCGGCACGAAGCTGCCCACCTGCGCCATAAGCACGATGAGCGCCACCTGCCGGATGTACGTGGATTTGCCGGCCATGTTGGGGCCGGTCAGCACCATCAGCGCCGAACCCGGCGCCCCCATCGACGTGTCGTTCGGCACGAAGGCCCCCGCGGGCAGCACGTGCTCCACGACCGGGTGCCGCCCTCCCGAGATCTCCAGCACGCCGTCGTCGGCGAACTCCGGCCGCACGTAGCCGTTCCTCGACGCCGCCTCGGCGAGCCCCCGGTAGAGGTCCGCCTGCGCCACCGCCGACGCCGTCTCGAGGATGCGCGCAGCCTCGTCCGCCACCTGCCGGCACACCTGCCGGAAGATGGCACTCTCCAGCTCCTCCAGCCGCTCCTCGGCGTTCAGGATCAGCGCCTCGTACTCCTTCAGCTCCGGCGTGATGAACCGCTCGGCGTTCACCAGCGTCTGCCGTCGAATGTACTCGTCCGGCACCCGTGCGAGGTTCGAGTTCGAGACCTCCAGGTAGTAGCCGAAGACCTTGTTGTAGCCGACCCGCAGGTTGCCGATGCCCGACCGCTCGCGCTCCTGCCGCTCCAGCCCGGCGATGTACTCCTTGGCGTCCACCGACGCCGTCCGCAGGTTGTCCAGCTCCGGCGAGAACCCCGGCCGCACGACGCCCCCGTGCCCGACCGCCGTGCCTGCGTCGTCGTTCACCGCCTCCGCGATGACTGCCACGACGTCCTCGCACGGGTGCAGCGCCTCCCGCAGCCCCGCCACGGCGTCGCCGCCCTCCGCGAGCAGCGCAACCAGCGCGGGCACGGCCTCCAGGCTCCGCCGCAGCGAGACGACCTCGCGCGGCATCGCCGTGCCCGCGGTGACGCGGTTCACCAGCCGCTCCAGGTCGCTCATGCCGCCCAGCAGCTCCGCCATGCGCTCGCGCCGGATGCTGCTCGCGTGGTGCCACGCGACTGCGTCGAGCCGCCGCTCCAGCTCGCCGCGGTCCAGCAGCGGCTGCCCGAGCCAGCGGCGCAGCAGCCGCCCGCCCATCGGCGTCTTCGTGTAGTCGAGGACGTCCAGCAGGGCCGTCGCGCCGCCGAAACGCCCGGCGCCGAAGAGCTCCAGGTTCCGCCGCGTCTGCCGGTCCAGCGTCATGTGCCGCTCCGGCGAGTACGTCCGCAGCGAGGTGAGCTGCCCCACCTTGCCCTTCTGCGTGTCCTGCAGGTAGGCCAGCAGCGCTCCCGCCGCACGGGCGGCCAGCGGCGCGTCCTCGCAGCCGAAGGCCTCCAGCGTGCTCACGCCGAAGTGCTCCAGCAGCGTCCGCCGCGCAGCCGCGAGGCGGAAGTGCGCGTCCGGCGCCGCCGTCACGGACGGGTCGGCGTCGTCGCCCCGGGGCCGCAGCGCGCCGAGAATGCTCTCGTCGTCCATCTCCTCGGGAACGAGCAGTTCGGCGGGGCCCAGGCGCTCCAGCTCCAGCGGCAGCGTCAGCAGCGGCATCTGCGCCGTCGCGAACTCCGCCGTCGTGATGTCCGCGTAGGCCAGCCCGGCGAGGTCGTCCTGCAGCGCGACGGCGGCGATGAAGTTGTTGGCGCGCTCGTCCAGCAGCCCCGGCTCGACGACGGTGCCCGGCGTGACGATGCGCACGACGTCGCGCTCGACGAGGCCGCCGCCCGCCGTGGGGTCGGTGAGCTGCTCGCAGATGGCGACCTTGTAGCCGCGCCGGATCAGCCGCGCCAGGTAGCCCTCGAGGGCGTGGGCGGGCACGCCGGCCATCGGCACACGCTGCCCCTTGCCCATGTCGCGGCCTGTGAGGACGATGTCGAGCTCCGCCGCAGCCGTCCGCGCGTCCTCGTCGAAGGTCTCGTAGAAGTCGCCCAGCCGGAACAGCACGATGGCGTCCGGGTGGCGCGCCTTCACCTCCAGGTACTGCCGCCGGAGGGGCGTCGACCCGCGTTCAGTCGCGGACCCATGCGCCGCCGCGCCGCCGTCGCCGTTGACGGCCGCGGGGGCCTGCTTGCCGCGCTGCTTGCCGGAAACGCCAGCCATAAAAGACCTACACGTCCTCTTGAGGGGATTGCCTGCATGATACCCCGCGCAACCCCCGGATTCCATGCGCCAGCCGCCATCGTTCCGCCAATGCCGGGAGGCCTGACGGAGGCCGTCGCAGGGGTGACATCTCCCATTTGACACCCCCACAGCCCCGCCATACGATTGAGTTGGCCGTGCTAGATGGGGAGCTGGCGGTGCCTTGTACCCGCAATCCGCCACAGCGGGGTCGAATTCCTCCCCAAGGTCTGGTCCAGCGGCCTCTGCTCGTTCGGAGCGGCGTCGAGGGCCGGGACCCGCGCGACGGACGCCCGTGAACCCCGCCAGGCCCGGAAGGGAGCAACGGTAAGCGGAAACGCCGGGCGCCGCGGGGCCACCTGGCCTGAGTTGCGAAGGCGGGTACGCCGAGGGATCCACGATCGACGGGAGGTGCACGGTCCTCCACCAAACAATTACCCTCACCCCCGGGCCGTGGGAGCTGCCATGAGCCTTCCCGCACACTCGGCTGCTCGTACTACCGCTCGCTTTGAGCCTGTCGAAGGGCGTTCACGCGATATGGCTGCCCCGGTGCCTACCGCTGCCGGCCGCGCGCTCGGCAGCCTTGGCCTGCAGCCCCGCAAGGGCCTCGGCCAGCACTTCCTCGTCGCGCCCGCCGTCCTCGAGCGCATCGCCGACGCCGCGGACATCGGCCCCGCCGACACCGTCGTGGAGGTCGGCCCCGGCCTCGGCGCGCTGACGGAAGTCCTCGCCCGCCGAGCCCGCCGCGTCGTCGCGCTGGAGCTCGACGCCGCCCTGTGCGAGGCGCTGCGCGTCCACTTCGCCGACCGCCCCAACGTCAGCATCGTCCACGCCGACGCCCTCAGCGTCCCCCTCGACGACGTCGTCCCGGCGGGCGAGCCGTACAAGATGGTTGGCAACCTCCCCTACTACGCCGCCACCGCCATCGTCCGCCGCTTCCTGGAGGCCGCCCACAAGCCGGCGGTCGTCGTCGCGACGGTGCAGCGCGAGGTCGCGCAGGGGATGGCGTCGCCGGAAGGCAAGCGCGGCCTGCTGGGCGTCGCGACGCAGTTCTACGGCGCGCCACGCATCGCCTTCACCGTGCGCCCCGGCTCCTTTCACCCGCCGCCCAAGGTGACCTCGGCCGTCGTCCGCATCGACGTCCACGGTGCACCGCCCGTCGACGTGCCGTCGGAGGCTGCCTTCTTCGCGCTGGTGCGGGCCGGGTTCGCCGCGCCGAGGAAGCAGCTCCGCGGCGGCCTCGCCCACGCGCTCCGGCTGCCCCCAGCCGAGGTCGAGCGCGCGCTGGCCGCGTGCGGCGTCGACCCCTCGCGCCGCGCGGAGACGCTCTCGATGCACGAGTGGGCCGCCCTCTGCCGCGCCGGAACGGAGGCCGGATGGAGCCTCTGAGCCGGCGGGCCTACGCCAAGCTCAACCTCGGCCTGGAGGTCGTCGGCCGCCGCGACGACGGCTACCACGACATCGTGACCGTCTTCCAGACCGTGTCGCTCTACGACAGCCTGACGGCGTCGCCGGCCGCCGAGTTCTCCATCCGCTGCCGGAACCCGGCCCTCACCGGCCGCCACAACCTGGTCTGGCAGGCCGCCGAGCTGCTGCGCGAGGGCTCCGGCTCCGAGCAGGGCGCGGCCATCGGCCTCGTGAAGTCGATCCCCGTCTCCGCCGGCCTCGGCGGCGGCAGCAGCGACGCCGCGTCGGCCCTCGCGTTGCTCGACCGGCTGTGGGGGCTCGACTGGCCGGAGGAGCGGCTGGCCGAGGCCGCGGGACGCCTCGGCTCCGACGTGCCCTTCTTCCTGCGCGGCGGCGCGGCCCTCGCCCGGGGGCGCGGCGAGGTGCTGGACCCGCTGCCGACGCCGCCCGATTGGTGGTTCCTGCTGCTGATGCCCAACATCCGCATGCCCGGCAAGACGCCCGCCCTCTACCGCCGCCTGCGCCACGCCGACTTCTCGGACGGCTCGACGACGGAGGCGCTGGCCGAGTCGATGCGGGCCGGCGCGCCGCTGGAGGAGGCCGGCATGGTCAACACCTTCGAGCGCGCCGCCAGCGAGACCTTTCCGGGGCTGGAGCGCTTCCGCACGGCGCTGGAGCTGGCGGCCGGCCACCCCGCGCACCTCTCCGGTAGCGGCCCCAGCCTCTTCGCCCGCGCCGACGGCAACGACGCCGGCCTGGAGGCGCTGGAGGAGTTGCGGCGGCAGGGGTTTAACGCCTCCCTCGTCCGCGCCGTCGACGGCGGGGAGCAGGCGTGATGCACCCGATACTGGCGGGCGTCATCAGCGGCGCGATCATGGGCCTCGGCTTCGACGTGCTCACCATCATGGCCGTCCGCCGCCTCCGCGGCGACGACGCGCCCGAGTGGCTGCAGGCCGCCCTGCGCCAGCAGACCTTCTTCAAGCTCGTCGCGCCAATGGCCCTCTTCACGCACTCGGCGTGGACGCTCGCGGGCCTCGTCGCCGGCGCCGTCTACTGGCTCCTAGAGGGCGGCGGCCGCGCGAGCGGGCTCGGCAGCCCCTTCCTCTGGTACACCCTCGCCGTCCTCGCCCTCGCCGCCGTCTACCTCCTCGCGACGGCGGCGGCAGGCGGCCGCGTCCGGGGCTGGATGCTGCCCTCGCCGGTCCTCTTCGCCGTCACCTTCGGCTGGCTCCTGCCCAACCTGGCGGGGTAGCCCACCCCGGCAGCCGCTCGCCCTGAGCTCACAAACCGTTCGCCCTGAGCCTGTCGAAGAGCGGCCTTGCCGGACATTGCAGTGGACATTCTCCATGCGAATGTCCCAAAATGTTAGCTACAGCCGCTATCTGGCAGGAATTGGACATTGTCCCGGACAATGTCCGTCTTCGCAGCACGATTCCCATACTTGTGGCTGTGTCGCACCATGCGCAGAAGGGAGCCCTCATGCTCAAGGACAGGGACTGCGGTTCCTTGCGGGCCGCCGACGCCGGCAGCAGTGTCGCGCTGGCCGGCTGGGTCGACCGCCGCCGCGACCACGGCGGGCTGATCTTCATCGACCTCCGCGACCGCAGCGGCGTCGTGCAGGTCGTCATCAACCCCGAGTCCATCGAGTCGCCCTACGAGGACGCCGAGCGTGTCCGCGGCGAATGGGTCCTGCGCGTCGAGGGCGATGTCAGCCTTCGCCCGTCCGGCACCGTGAACGACAACCTCGCCACCGGCGAGGTGGAGGTCGCCGTCCGCTCCCTGCAGGTGCTCAACGCCTCCTCGCCCCCGCCCTTCTACATCAACGAGGACAGCGACGTCGACGAGCAGCTCCGCATGCGCCACCGCCACCTCTACTTGCGTCGGCGCCGCATGCAGTCCAACATCGTCCTGCGCCACCGCATCGTGAAGCACATCCGCGACTTCCTGGACGAGCGGGGCTTCCTGGAGATTGAGACACCCATTCTCATCAAGAGCACGCCGGAGGGCGCCCGCGACTACCTGGTCCCCAGCCGCGTGCACCCGGGCAGTTTCTACGCGCTGCCGCAGTCGCCCCAGCAGCTCAAGCAGCTGCTGATGGTCGGCGGCTTCGAGCGCTACTTCCAGATCGCCCGCTGCTTCCGCGACGAGGACCTCCGCGCCGACCGCCAGCCGGAGTTCACCCAGCTCGACTTCGAGATGAGCTTCGTGGAGCGCGAGGACATCCTGGACCTCATCGAGGAGCTGTACGCGACCATGGCCGAGAAGCTGGTGCCGGAGAAGACCGTGCAGCGCCCCTTCCCGCGCCTCGCCTATGCCGACGCCATGGACCGCTACGGCAGCGACAAGCCCGACCTCCGCTTCGGCCTGGAGCTGCGCGACGTGGCTGAGACCGTCCAGAAGAGCGACTTCCAAGTCTTCCGCAACGCGCTCGCCGAGGGCGGCCGCGTAAAGGGATTCGCCGCGCCGGGGCTCGCCTCGCTGCCGAGGCGGCAGGTGGACGAGCTGACCGAGCTCGCCCGCAGCCGCGGCGCCCGCGGCCTCGTCACCATCGCCCTCGACGGCGACTGGACGGACCCGGACGACCTGCAGGCTGAGCAGATTCGCTCGCAGGTCACGCGCTTCTTCCCCATCGAACTCATGCGCGAGCTCGCTCGGACGCTGGACGCGAAGGGCGGCGACATGATGCTGCTCGTCGGCGGGCCGGGCGCCGTCGTCTACAACGCCCTCGGCGAGCTCCGCGTCGAGGTGGCCCGCCGCTGCGAGCTTGCCGACCCCGACGTGCTCGCCTACGCCTTCGTCGTCGACTTCCCCCTCTTCGGCTGGGACGACGCGGGCGAGCGGTGGGACTCGGTGCACCATCCCTTCACCTCGGCCAGGCCGGAGGACGCGCCGCTGCTGGACACCGACCCCGGCGCGGCCTACGCGCAGTCGTACGACCTGGTCTGCAACGGCTACGAGATGGGCGGCGGCAGCATCCGCATCCACACGCGGGAGATGCAGGAGAAGGTCTTCGGGCTGCTGGGCTTCTCCAAGGAGAGCATGGACGAGCGGTTCGGGCACCTTCTGTCCGCGCTGGAGTCGGGCGCGCCGCCCCACGGCGGCATCGCCATGGGCATAGACCGCGTCGCCATGCTGCTGGCGGGCGAGGACAACCTGCGGGAGGTCATCGCTTTCCCCAAGACGCAGACTGCCTCGGACCTCCTCTTCAACGCCCCCTCGGAGGTAGAGCAGTCCCAGCTCGCCGAGCTGCACCTGCGCGTGACGGAGTAGCGGGGCAGGCGGACCGCGGCTGGAGAGGCGGCCGAGTCTTAGTTGGCGCAGAACGGCAGCCCGCCCAGGTTGGACCGGTTCAGGTCCAATTGGCCTTGCAGACTCCCAGGCACGCACCCCACCAACAAAGTCGATTGGAGAGTAAGCCGAACTAAATTGGTGAGGTTACCCAGCTCCCTTGGTATCATCCCGCTCAACTCGTTCGTCGAAAGGCCGAGCGATTCCAGCTTAGTGAGCCTGCCTAACTGCGGAGGAATCGGCCCACTCAGCCTATTAGTCCCTAGCTCCAGTGTTTGGAGATTGGTCAGATTTCCTAGTTGCTGAGGAATGCCTCCGTTCAACCGGTTGCCGCCCAAGCGCAGGTCCGTCAAGTTGGTCAGGTTGCCCAGCTGCGGCGGGATTTCTCCGCTGAGTCCGTTCCAAAAGAGGTACAACTCGTCCAAGTTGGCGAGTCGTCCTAACTCCGGGGGGATCTCACCCAGAATCTCATTAGCTGCCAAGCGTAGGCGAAGCAATTTGGACAGGTTGCCCAACTCCAGCGGGATTTCTCCACTCAACTGGTTCCAACTGAGATCGAGTTGAGTCAAATTAGTGAGGTTACCCAACGCTGGGGGTATCGCGCCGCTCAGTTGGTTCCTGCCAAGGTCCAGCTCCACCAGGTTGGCGAGGTCACCCAACGGTTGAGGTATCTCGCCGCTCAGCGCGTTGCCCCCCATCCGCAGCGCTTCCAGACCGACAAGCTTGCTCAGCTCAGGAGGGATCGCCCCTGTCAACCCGTTCGAGCTGAGATGGAGTGATCGGAGCTTGGCAAGGTTGCCCAGCTCTGGCGGGATCGCGCCGCTCAACTCGTTGTCGCCAAGGAAGAGTCCGGTCACGTTGGCGAGATTGCCCAGCTCTGGAGGGATTTGCCCGGTGAGCTGGTTCCGGCCGAGATTGATATGCTCCAAGTTGCTGAGATTGCCCAATTCCCGCGGAATCTGCCCAGTCAACTGGTTCGAGAGGAGGTCGACGCTCGTCAACTTAGCGAGGTTTCCCAACGACGGGGGAATCACCCCGCTTAGTTCATTCCCCCTAAGCCAGAGCCACGTGAGGTTGGCCAGGTTGCCCAGTTCCGGAGGGATATGCCCATTGAGCTGGTTCGGACCGAGGGTCAGAGAAGTTAAGTTGGACAGATCGCCTAACTCTGGCGGAATCTGACCGTCTAACTGGTTCGAACCGAGGCTGAGTGAAGTTAGGTTGGTCAGGTTGCCTAACCCCGGCGGAATCTGACCGCTCAACTGGTTCGAACCGAGGCTGAGTGAAGTTAGGTTGGTCAGGTTGCCTAACTCTGGCGGAATAGACCCGCTCAACTGGTTCGAACCGAGGCTAAGCTTTGTCAGACTTGCTAGTTCGCCAAATTCCGGCGGAATCCTTCCCGCAAGCTGGTTGTTGGTAAGGACCAGGATCTCCAACTGGGCCAGGTTGCCCAACTGCGATGGGATCTGCCCCGTCAACTCGTTTCCGGCAAGGGTCATGGATTGAAGTGAGGTAAGGTTTCCTAACTCCACGGGAATCTCCCCGCTCAGTTGGTTGCCGGAGAGCCACAGCACCTTCAGGCTCGCAAGCTCCCCCAACTCCAGCGGAATCTCCCCGCTCAGTTGGTTGCTGTAGAGCCACAACGCCGTTAAGCTCGCCAGCTCCCCCAACGCCGGCGGGATCCCCCCAGTCAGCTCGTTGACGCCGAGATTCAGCGACTCCAGCTTGGCCAGGTCGCCCAACCCGAGCGGGATCTCTCCCGACAGTTGGTTCCTGGTGAGGTCCAGCTCCCTCAAGTGCGGCAGCCCCCCAGTCTCGGGCGGCAGTTCACCACTGAGCCCGTTTGCGCGAAGTTGCAGTCCGGTGACGGCGCAGTCGTCGTCCGCAGTGACGCCGTATCACTCGCCGAGGGGCGCGTCGCTCAGCCACCCGTCGTTGCCCGACCAGTTCGGTCCGTCGGTGGCGTTGTAGATGGCGACGAGCGCCTCCCGATTCGACACGCACACGATTACCGTCGGCACGGCCGTGGGAACGAACGGCAAGGACGTCGGAGCGGGCGTCGGCACAGGAGAAGGCACGGGGCTAGGTGCGGGCGTCGTCGTAGCCTCGACCGGCGTCGGCACAGGGGTGGGCGCCGGCGAGGGAACGGGCGTCGCCACTCCCGGGAACAGCGGCTGCGGTGTAGTCACGGCTACGGCCGTCGGGGCGGGCGTGACGGTGGCTTCCGCAACGGGCGTGGCGGTCGTCTCCGGCGTCTCCAGTTCCGGCCCGCATGCGACGACGATGGCTGCCAGCAGCGCAAGCGAGAGCGCCACCCAAGCCTTTCGGCGCCGAGGATAGGGGCGCCGTTCTGTCGTTGTCCGCATAGCAGGCTCCAATTGCCGTCGACGGGGACGCTCACTCGGCGTGCCACGTTCCAAGGTTCGTGCAACGGCAGGGCCAACGGAAGGTAGCACAAGCGCAAAGTTCCCGTCCAAGCCGCCCGGCATTCGCCGCACTCTCACGCCCCATCCCGGCTATACTACGCGCCATGCTGCGCGCAACTCCCTTCCTCCTCGTCCTCCTCCTCACCCTCGCCGCCTGTGACGACGTCCTCGACCGCGTGGCGCCCCTCAAGCCGACCCCCGCCTCCGTCGAGCTCTCGCTGACCATCGCGGAGCCACCCGCCGACCTGCCGCCCTACGACCGCGACGACTGGCGGCTCTGGACGGACGACGACTCCGATTGCCAGGACACGCGCCAGGAGGTGCTCATCGCGGAAAGCGCGTCGCGGGTCAAGTACGGCGATGACCGGGGTTGCCGAGTCGAGTCAGGGCACTGGTTCGACCCGTACACGGGCCGGGTGCACAGGGACCC
This sequence comes from Chloroflexota bacterium, assembly GCA_028873745.1. Lineage (GTDB taxonomy): Bacteria > Chloroflexota > Dehalococcoidia > Lucifugimonadales > UBA1127 > UBA1127. Next base: position 9,718 of record JAPPNT010000029.1, read on the forward strand.
GAGTACGCTGCACATCGATCACCTGGTGCCGCTGGCCAACGCGCACCGCTCCGGCGGCTGGGCCTGGTCCTCCGATCGCAAGCGGCAGTTCGCCAACAGCCTCGGCGACGCCGCCCACCTCATCGCCGTGTCCGCCGACGCCAACCGCGAGAAGGGCGCCAGGGGGCCGGAGGAGTGGCGCCCGTCGAGAATGGAGTACTGGTGCGCGTACGCGACGGCGTGGGCGCGGGTGAAGCGGACGTGGGCCTTGACCGTTACCCACGCGGAGGCAGTGGCGCTGCGCGAGATGCTGCAGACCTGCGACGGCCCCGTCAGCTTCGAGGCCACCGGCGGCATGCCTCTCGCGTCCACCGCTGAGCCCGTCTCCTTGCCGACCCCGCTGCCCGCCGGCACGTACGCGTCGTGCGCCGAGGCCGCTGCCTCGGGCGAGCCTCGCGTCAAGGGCGCGCGGGGCGACGGCTGGGGGTTCCCCGCCGCGCTGCTCCCCAACTCCCGCGACGGCGACGGTGACGGCGTCGTCTGCGAGGTCGCGCTCCCTGCAAGCGAGCAGCCCACACCCGCGCCCGTCGCGCCGTCAGCTGCCTTAACACTTTCCGCAACACCGGAGTCGAGACCCCTCTACGCTTCCTGCGCCGAAGCTGAGGCAGCGGGAGAGGAGCGGATACAGGGCGGACAGGGCACAGGCTGGGGCTTTCCTATCAGGCTGGTTCTGACGGCGCAGGACAGAGACAAGGACGGGGTGGTGTGCGAAATAGCGGATCCGAGTGGATCACAGCCACAGACTTATGCCTCCTGCGCGGACGCAGATGCAGGAGAAGAGGGGCGGATTCAGGGGGAATCAGGGAACGGCCTTGGGTTCCCCGCCGCAATGGTGCCGTCAGCGCAGGATGGCGATGGTGATGGAGTAGTGTGCGAAACACAGGGCGGATTAGCGATAACATTCGCGAGCCCAACGGCAGTCCCACCCACTCCAACACCGGCGCCAACGCCGACGCCCACCGTTGCGCCCGACGGCCGGCACACCTATGCTTCCTGCGACGACGCCGAGGCCGCAGGCGAGCCGCGCGTGCAGGGGTCGAACGGCCCCGGGCGCGGCTTCCCGGCGGAGCTGGTGCCGAGCGCCCGTGACGGCGACGGCGATGGCGTCGTGTGCGAAAGGTAGGTGAGTCGTGGTGGACATCAACAGCGGCAGGACCGTCACCGTGACGGCCGGAGACGCCGGCATCGAGTATTTCTACTACGAGCTGGGAGACCCGTCGGGCGAGCCCGTCGTCTTCCTCCACACGGGCGGCGCGGGCACCAGCGCCTACCAGTGCTGGCGGCTGAACTTGGACGCCGTCGCGGAGGCGGGCTACCGCGTCATCGCGCCGGACAACCCCGGCTTCGGACGCACCTCGCCCGGCAACCCCGTCGAGGGCCTTCGCGCCTTCCTCGACGCCCTTGGCATCGACCGCGCGCACCTCGTCGGCAACTCCGGCGGCGGCATGACGGCCACCAACTTCTCCGGCCGCTACCCGGACCGCGTCCGCAGCCTCACCATCAGCGGCGGCGAGCCCCGCGTCGACACCGAGGCGACGCGCCCCATCGTGCCCAAGCTCGGCCAGACGGCGCGCATGGACTTCGCCCGTGCGATGATGGCCAAACCCGAGCTCACCTTCGACGACATGCGCAACGCCACCGCCGACTTCTTCTACGACCGCAACCACTCGGAGATCGACGCGACGGCACAGCTCCGCCTCGACTCGCTCTCGGACCCGGACCTACTGCGGCGGACGCGGGAGGAGGCCATCGGCCAGATCGCCCGGGGCCGCGCCGCGACGCCCGACGAGGTCTACGCCGCCATCACGGCCCCCACGTACCTGCTCCACGGCCGCGACGAGCCGTACTTCTACAGCGAGGAAGACCAGCCGGTGCTCATCGACGCGGCCATCAAGGTGGCCTTCGCCATCCGCGACTGCCGCTGCACGCTGCTGCCCCACTGCGGCCACTGGCCCCAGCTGGAGAAGGCGGAGGAGTACAATCAGCTCCTGCTCGGCTTCCTCCGTGACGTCTCACGCGGGGGCTAGGGCGAGGGCGGCCGCTGCTGCTCGGTATCCGAGTCTTCTTCGGATGGTGCGTCCTCTGCCGAGGGCTCTTGTGGCGCCTCATCGGGCGCGTCAGGCGCTTCCTCGGCCTGCGCTGAGTCGCCAGCGGCACCTTCAGGCTCATCCACCTCAGCCTCGTCCTGCGTGGCCTCCGACGTCGCCTCCTCGCCCTCGGAGGTAGACGCGGCCTCGTCCTGCGGCGGCCGCGCCGGCCTGCGCCGGTTGAGCGCGATGCCGCCCGCGACGCCCGCCGCGCCCAGCACGACGAGCAGCAGCGACCGCAGCCGCATGCCGCCGATGACGTCGTCGGTCGCGTCGATGGCCATGTCGAGCAGCTTGGTGGTCAGGATGCGCTCCGTCACGTCCTCCGTGGCCCTCGCCTCGGCGCGGGCGTCCTCCAGCGGGCCGCTCGACACCGCGCCGTAGAGCGGCCCGGCGATGATGAAGGCGATGAGCGCGGCGAAGGCCAGCGCGCCGCCCGCCCAGCCAAGCCGTCCGCCCCAGGAACGGCCGCCGATGAAACCGGCACCCGTCACCATGCCCACGGAGAGCAGGGACACGATGATGGTAAGGATGCGGAAGATGCCCACCGCGCCCCGGGCCTGGTCGAGTGCTTCGGGGTCATCCACCAGCTCCCGCAGGTCCTCCTCCGTCCACGTCCAGCCCTTCTGAAAGCCCTCCCGCAGCGTGTCCAGCGCGTCCGGCAGCCCCTCGTCCTGCTCCGCCAGCGCCTCCCGGATGTCCTCCTCATCTATGGTGATGCCGTCGCGCATCGTCTCCCGCAGGTCGATGATCATCTCGCCCGCCTCGGTGCCCAGCGTCTCCTCCAGCAGGTCCGCCTCCGTGAAGGTGAACTCGTCCGGCGTCATCTCGTGCACCGGCCCCGACAGCGACTCCTCGACGTTGATGCCGACAGCCCACAGGAAGTCGGCAGCGGTGAACCCCGGCGGCACGCACAGGTCGACGAACCGGTCCCTCGCGAGCTGACGCAGCTGCTCGGGCGTGCACTGTGGCACGGCGGCCAGCAGCGCCGCGTATTTGTCGTGCACCGTCTCCGAGAGCGCGGATATGGCGTCGTCGGTGCGGTCCACCAGCGGCACGGTCACGGAGAAGGCGTCGGTGCGGGCCGAGAGGTAGGGGATGATGTCCGTCTCCAGGCGGCGCGCCTCAAACCGCAGCCACTCCGGCGTGGCCGCCCCGTTGACCGCGTCCCGGATCTCCGCGCGGGTGACCACGATGCCCAGTGGCATGACGACGTCCGCCGTGACGTGCTCGTCCAGCGACGGCTCCAGCACCTTCCGCCGCAGGTAGCCCTCCAGGTCCGCGTCGTCCAGCACCTGCGACAGCTCCCGCTCCAGCGCGGCGGTGCGCTCCGAGAAGCTGAAGGTGAATTCGAACGTGTCCGCCTTGCCGACGAGGTACGCAGCCAGCGCGTCGACTGCCACCGATTGCTGCGAGCGCACGTGCTCCGGCGTGACCACCCGTTCGGCGGCGGCCACCGTTTCGTCCCTGGTCAGCGTGATGCCAAGGGGCAGCTCACGCTCCTCGCCAATGCGCTTCTCGACGGCCTCCGGCACCTCCTCGGCAAAGAGCGCCTCGTGCAGGTCGACGCGATCGAGGAGGCTGGCGGCCGCGTTCTCCGCCGAGTCCGACCGTTCGTCCAGCGCCACGTTCAGGGTGAAGGCGTCGGTGTCGCCCAGCAGGTACGGCCCTGCGCTGTCGATGGCCGCCTCCACCTGTTCCTGCAGCCAGTCCGGCGGCAGCGCGTCCCGCACGCTCGACACGACGTCGTCCGCCTGCAGGTCGACCCCGGACGGGAGGTCGTCGCCCGACTCGAGCGCCTCGCGGGCGGCGGAGGCGAGGAGGTCGTCGTAGAGGAAGTCGTAGACCTCGGCCTCGCGAAGCCGCTCCTTATAGAAGGAGGGGGAGAGCAGTGTGCCGCAGGCCTGCGACGTCAGCAGCGACAGCAGCAGCATCGGCGTCAGCAGCAGCCCGAAGAAGGCCGCTATCGCCCATCGCTTTGCGATATTCCACCTCGAGTGCCCGCACCCCGGGGGCGGGAGACGAATGTGCCAAGTGGTAAAGGCAATCGTGGCATAAGTCAAGTTGCACCAACCGCCGGCGTGTAGAATGAATGACGGGAGGGACGGTGGACACCACAGATTCGCAGCCTACGGATGACAGCCTCGCGTCACGAGACGCGGCGGGCGGCCTGCGCGCCCGGTCGCTGGCGCTGCTGGAGTTCCCGGCGGTGCTGGAGCAGCTCGCGTCGCACGCGGGCTTTGTGCTTGGCCGCCGCGAGGCTCTCGCCCTCACGCCCTCCTCCGACGCCGTGACCGTCGCCGAGCGGCAGCGCGAGACGGCCGAGGCGCGCCTCTTCCTTGAGTCAGGCGGCGTCATGGAGTTCGGCGAGGCCGGCGACGTCTCCGTTGAAGTGCAGCGCGCCGCCAAGGGGGGCATCCTCACCGGCCTCGAGCTCCGCGCCGTTGCCGAGACCCTCCGCGCGGGGCGTCTCGCCCGCGGCGCCTTCCTCCGCCGCGACAACGCCTGCCCGGCCCTCGCGGCGATGGCCCGCAACATTCCGGACATGGACGCGCGGGAGGCCTCCATCTTCCGCGCCATCGGCGTCGACGGGCAGGTGGAGGACGCGGCGTCGCCGACGCTGCGGGAGCTGCGGTCGCAGGCGCGCGTCGCCTACGGGCGGCTGGAGGACACGCTGCAGCGCCTTGTCCGCTCGGACCGCACCAGGCGGGTGCTGCAGGAGCCGCTGGTGACCGAGCGCAACGGGCGGCTCGTCGTGCCCGTCCGCATCGAGATGCGCAGCCGCATGCCCGGCCTCGTCCACGACGTCTCCGGCAGCGGCGAGACCATCTTCGTCGAGCCCCTCGCCGCCGTCTCCCTCGGCAACCAGTGGCGCGAGCTGAAGCTGGCCGAGACCCGCGAGGAGGAGCGCGTCCTGCGCGAGCTCTCGCTGTCCATCGGCGACTACGCCGACGAGATCGACCTGACGCAGGGGCTCCTCGCCCGCCTCGACGCCGTGCTGGCCAAGGGGCGCTACGCCCTCGCCCTGAGCGCCCACCCGGCCGCCACGGCGGACGAGGGGCTGCAGGACGTGCGGCTCGCCGGCGCGCGGCACCCGCTGCTGCGCGGGCATGTCGTTCCCCTCTCGCTGGAGCTGGGCCACGTGGGGCAGCAGCCCGTTCGCCCTGAGCCTGTCGAAGGGCAAGACGAAAGAGCTTCAGAACAGCGCATCATGCTCATCACCGGCCCCAACGGCGGCGGCAAGACCGTCGCGCTCAAGACCCTCGGCCTCCTCGCCCTGATGCACCAGGCGGGCCTGCAGACGCCCGCCGAGCCAGGCACCGTCCTCCCCATCTTCGACGCCGTCTACGCCGACATCGGCGACCAGCAGAGCATCGAGCAATCGCTGTCCACCTTCACCTCGCACATGACCAGCGTCCGGGGCATCCTCTCGCAGGCGACGCCCCGCTCCCTCGCGCTCATGGACGAGCTCGGCTCCAGCACGGACCCGGAGGAGGGCGCGGCCCTCGCCGAAGCGGTGCTCCAGAGCCTGCTCGACATCGGCGTGACCACCATCGCCACGACGCACCTACGACGCGTCGCCGCCTTCGTGCAGGAGACGCCGGGCATGGTGAACGCCAGCGTGGAGCTCGACCCTGAGACCTTCGCGCCCACGTACGGGCTGACCGTCGGGCTGCCCGGCCGCAGCTACGCGCTGACCATCGCCGAGCGCGTTGGCCTGCCCCACGGCGTCGTCGAGCGCGCCCAGGGGATGCTCTCGCCCGAGCACCACCGCGTCGAGGAGCTGCTCGCCGAGGTCGTCGAGGAGCGCCAGGCCGCCGCAGATGTGCGCGCCGAGAGCGAGGCCGCCCTCGCGGAGGCGCAGGAGGTGCGGCGGCAGGCGGAGGCGGAGCTTGAGCGGCTGCGGGAGCTCCGCGTCGAGCAGATGGAGACCGCCCGCCACGACCTGCAGGCGCAGGCCGAGGAGCTGATGGGACGGCTCAAGGCTGCGGAGCGCGCCTTGGTGAACACGCCCGACGCGCCCCGGACCGAGGCCATCGCGGAGGTGCAGCAGGCCGTCGCGTCCGTGCAGAGCGTCCGGCGGGGCCTCCGCGCCCCCCGGTGGCGGCCAAGGCGAGAGGACCGCGCCGAGTGGCTGCACAGCCTCGGCCCCGGCGATACCGTGCGCGTCCGTGGCTTCCCCGGCGCCGCACAGGTCATGGCCACCCCGGACGAGCGCGGCATGGTGGAAGTGGCTGTCGGCGTGCTGCGGGCGCAGGTGCCCCTTGACCACGTCCTGCACCGCGACCCGGCCGCCGCGCAGGCGGCGGCTGCATCCACGAAACGGAGATACACGAAGAAGGGCCCGGCCATGCCCGCGCCCGAACCCGCCGGCGAATCGCCCGGCCTGACCGCGCTCCAGCAACTCCCCGCCGCCCAGCTCGACCTGCGCGGCATGCGCGTCGACGAGGCCCTCGACCGCCTCCCGCCCTTCCTCGACCGCGCGCTGCAGGACGGCCACGCCCGGGTGCGCGTCGTCCACGGCATCGGCACCGGCGCCCTCCGCGCCGCCGTCCGCGACTGGCTGCACTCCTCGACCATGGTCAGCCGCTGGCAACCCGCAGAGGGCCGCACCGCGGAAGGCGCCACGGACGTGGATTTGGCGTAGGATCTCGGTGACATCCGCTCGCCCTGAGCCTGTCGAAGGGCGCCCCGGACGGCCCGCACCCCTACCCCACGTACGCGATCGCCTCGATCTCTATCAGGAACTCCGGCCGCGCCAGGCGCGAGATCACCAGCAGCGTCGACGCCGGCGGGTCCGTCTCGAAGTGGCGGAGCCGCGCCGCGCGGGTCGCCTGGATGCAGTCCTCGTTCACCACGTACGTCGTTGTCTTGACCACGTCCCTGAACGTCGCGCCGGCGTGGGCAAGGGCCGTCGCCATGTTCTGGTACACCTGCTCCGCCTGCGCCTCCGCGTCGCCCTCGCCGACGACCGAGCCGTCGGGCGCGACGGACACCTGCCCCGCGATGTACACGGTGTCCCCCGCCTTCACCACGTGCGAGTACCCCGTGGGCGTGTGCATGCCTGCCGGGTTGGCGTGCTCCTTTGGCATGGCGATCCTCCTCAGTGCGTTTTCGCTGACGCTGGTATTATAGCTTCGTAGCTCCGGGCGCAACCCGCGCCCGCCGGAGGCGATGTGGACGCAGGCAAACTCCCCGTGGACCTGCTGGCCCGGCTGCTGTCGGGAACGGCCCAGCCCGACCCGCGCGTCCTGCAGGGCCCCAGCGTCGGCGCCGACGCCGCCGTCATCGACGTGGGCGACCGCCTCCTCATCGCCAAGGCCGACCCCGTCACCTTCGCGACCGACCGCATTGGCTGGTACGCCGTGCAGGTGAACGCCAACGACGTCGCCTGCATGGGTGGCACGCCGAGGTGGTTCCTCGCGACCGTGCTGCTGCCCGAGGGCGCGCCCGAGTCCCTGGCCGTCGCCGTCCACGAGCAGATCACAGCCGCCTGCGACGCCATCGGCGTGACGCTGGTGGGCGGCCACACGGAGGTCACCTACGGCCTGACGCGCCCCATCGTCTCCGGGCAGATGCTCGGCGAGGCCACGCGCGACACCGTCGTCTGGCCCGGCGGCGCCCGCCCCGGCGATGCCCTCATCCTCACGCAGGGCATCGCCATCGAGGGCACGTCCGTCCTCGCCCACGAGACCGCTGACGCCCTCCTCGCGGCGGGCATGACGCAGGCCGAGGTCTCCGCCGCCGCGTCGCTGCTCGACGCCCCCGGCATCAGCGTCGTCCGTGCCGCCCACGCCGCCGTCAGGGCCGGCGTCACCGCCATGCACGACCCGACCGAGGGCGGACTCGCGACCGGCCTCTCAGAGCTCGCGGCCGCGGCAAAGGCGGGCCTCGAGGTCGACGGGGCTGCGGTCCGCGTCCTGCCGGAGACAAGCGCCGTCTGCCGCGCTCTCGACCTCGACCCGCTGGGGCTGCTGGCATCCGGATCGCTCCTCGCGGCCGCCGTCCCCGAGCGCGCCGAGGCGGTGCTCGCCGCCCTCGCCGCCGAGGGCATCCCCGCCGCGATCATCGGCCGCGTCACCGAGGCCTCGGCGGGCCTCCGCCTGCGTACGCCCGACGGCCTCTGCGACCTGCCGGGCTACCCCCGCGACGAGCTCGCGCGCTACCTGAGCCGGGCGTCCTGATGCGCAGGCGCATACGGCTGGGGGGGCAGCCGCCCGCTTTCGTCGTATACGGCGGGCTGGCACTGGGCGTCTCCGCCGTCTCCTCCGCCGCCGTCATCATCCGCCTCGCAGACGCGCCGTCGCTGACCATCGCCGCCTACCGGCTCGCGCTGGCGTCGGCGGTCGTCGTGCCCCTCGGCCTCGCGTTCGAGTGGGGGGCGCTGTCGTCCCTGACACGGCGGCAGTGGGGGCTCGTGCTGGCGGCGTCGGTGTGCCTGGCCGCCCACTTCGCCTTCTGGATCGCCTCGCTGGAGCACACGTCCGTCGCGAGCTCCGTCGTCATCGTGACGTCGAACCCGGTCATGGTCGCCATCGGCGCGGCCCTCTTCCTCCGCGAGCGCAGCTCGCCGCGGGTGGTCGCGGGCATCGCCATCGCGGTGACTGGCGGCCTCGTCATCGCCCTCGGCGACTGGGACCTCGGTGCCCGGCGGCTCTTTGGCGACTTCCTCGCGCTGCTGGGCGCCGTGGCGGTGGCCGGCTACTACATCGCCGGCCGCAGCCTGCGAGAGCGGCTGAGCATCCTCGGCTACATCGCGCCCGTCTACGGCACGGCGGCCGTCATCCTCGTCGCGGCGGCGCTGGCGACGGGCTCGCGGCTTACCGGCTTCGGCATCGAGGTCTACGGCTGGCTCGTGCTGCTGGCCCTGCTGCCGCAGCTCGTGGGGCATTCGTCGCTCAACTGGTCGCTCGGCTACCTGCCCGCGACGCTGGTCGCCACGGCCGTCATGGCCGAGCCCATCGGCGCGAGCCTGCTGGCGTGGGCCGTCCTCGACGAGGCCCCGCCCGTCGCGACGGTGGCCGGCGGCGCGCTGGTGCTGGCGGGCGTGTTCACCACGCTGACCGGCGCGCGCCCGCGGTTGAAGGCGTAGGGTGGGGAATGCTAGAATAGCGATTGGGCCGTTCCCCGCGGCCCGGCGTCTTTCCCCGGTAGCTCAGTGGTAGAGCGATCGGCTGTTAACCGATTGGTCGTAGGTTCGAGTCCTACCCGGGGAGCCACCCACCACTCGCGCCAAGCCTGACGCGCAGAGACCGCTTGCGCCTTGCCCGTCGTTCCCCTCGAACTCACGCGCATCCCGTCGTCGGTTGAATCACAGCTCCGGCATGTGCGCGAGGAACTCTCGCAGCGCCTTGGCGCACTCCTCCGGCTTCTCCTGGAGCAGGAAGTGCGTGGCGTCGGGCACAAAGTCGTAGTGGACGATGGAGACGTGGCTCAGGTCCAGCGTCGGGAGGTAGGAGAACGGCAGCGTGGGGTCCGCGCCGATGACCTTGAGGGGGCAGCGCATCGACTCGAAGTCCACGGCAAGGAAGAAGATCCTGGCGTAGTCCGTCATCAGGGCCTCGTATTCCCGTGGGCACCGCAGCGTAAAGCCCTTTCCGTCCGGGTCCTTCCGCAGCGTCGTCTTGGCCATAAGCTCACGCGCCCCCGGCACCATGCGTTGGAACGTGGGGATGTACGCCAGGAAGTCGGAGAACTCCTCCAGCGACCGGAACGTGGTCGCCCTGCGCCGGGTTATGGCCGCCTTTTCAATGGCGGCCTCGTCGAACCCCTGGTCGGTGACGTTGGGTTTCCGTATCGGCGGATCGAACATGACCAGCGCGGAGTAGGCGCTCCCCATCGTCGGCGATATGAGGGCGATCAATGAGGACACCGAGTGGTACACGCCGACCTTGGGCTTCGCCCCGAAATGCTCGTCAATGGCCTGCACAATGAGGTCGTGGTCGCTCACCAGGGTGGGGATGTTGTGTCGTTCGAGGGGCGAGACCTCGTTCCAGCCGTGGTTGCGGAGGTCGTAGACGATGACGTCGAACTCGTCCGTCAGCAGCGACCAGAAGGGGTAGTACAGGTCGACGGCCAGGCCGTTGCCGTGGCTCATCACCAGCCGCTGCCCGTCCGGGTTGCCGTGGCGGCGCACGATGATCGTGGTGTCGGCATCCACGGGAACGCCCACCGTCTCCAGCGGTTCAGGGACGTTCCACACAGTTCCCGCTTCTGTCATAGGTGTGCCTGCATTTCGCCCATGGGAATGAGTGTACCGCGTCAGGCCTGACGTTGCTCCCCTCGAACGGCGGGCGCCCCCGGCGAAACCGCCGGCTCCGCCTCGGGCGCCATCTCGTGTGCAATCGCGGCGGCGAAGTCTGCCGTGCCCAGGTCCTCCACCCACCACCGGAAGGCGGGAAGGTGGGGGAAGCGGAAGACGGCCGATGGGTCGCCGTGGAGCAGCGCGGCGGGCACCTGAAAGGTCGATACGTCCAGGCGGAGCCCCGTCCCAAGCGCCTTGATCAGGGCCTCCTTTACCGTCCACAGCCGGTAGAAGCGCTCCACCTTCACCTGCCCCACAGCCGACGCCATTGCGGCCTGCTCGTCCACGCCGAAGACCGTCTCGGACAGCCCGTCCAGGTCGCGCTTGTCGGAGCGTTCCTCCACGTCGATGCCGATCCGCCCGTGCGTGGCGAGGGCAATCAGGCCGTGCCGCCCGCTGTCGCTCATGTTGAACTGTATCTCCGCGGGCGTGCCGCGCACGACGGCGTAGGGCTTGCCGTACTCCTCTGTCTCGAACGTGAGGTCCGCGTTGTCGCACGACAGCCGCTCGCAGAGCAGCCGGCGGAGCGCGCCGCGCAGCAGCGTATACTGCCTGCGCGTTATGGGAAAGACGTACCTCGCGGCCTTGGCGTGCTCGCTCTCGTCCATCCAGGCGTACGCCGACGCTTCCCTGGCAGCGTTGACTGTGAGGTCGACATGGAAGACCTCAGCGTTGCCAATGGTGCGGAACGGGCTCCACCATGGTTCAGCCGCCGGAGTGCGCATGAAAGGCATTATAACGTGTGCCGGCGACCGCAGCTCACGAACACAAAAGGCCCGCCGCTCTGCCCTCCAGATGTGCTGAAACGTTCCGTTCAGCCTCGCTTCGGAAATGCGAGCGGCGAGCCTTCTCTTGTCTGAGGGTTGGTTAGGCCCCCGCCTTCTCCAGGTACTCGATCAGCGCCCGGAGGGTCACCAGGTCCACGCAGTCGCCCTCGCTCATCTCGACGCCAAAGTCCTGGGCTACCACCTTCATGAATGCGACGAAATCTACCGAAGAGACACCCGCCTCACCCAGGTGCGTGTCCAGTTCAAGCTTCGGGCCAATGGGCTGCCCGTCAACTTCCAGGTTGTCGTCGACAAGCTTCCTGACGCGCTCTTCAATCGTAGCCACAACATTACTCCCTTCGCATTTATCAGAGTGCCGCGTAAGCCTACCAAACTGCCTTTATCGGGTCAACTACAACTGTACACAATTGCTTATTCACTTTGTCCGCCATGCCTACGGCGATCTTCGAACAAAACGTACGTCCATAGGTACTCACCGGCTCTGCACCCACAGGCTCCGGCGCTGGAATGAGTAGCTCGGAATTGAGACCCGGCGTCTCAACTCTCCCGCGAACAGTCCGTCAAACGACAGCGTTGCGCCCGCTTCGTACGCTCGGGCAACGGCGTCCGGGAAGCCGTTCGCGCCGTCGACGAAGGCGGCGGTCTCCCCGGCGGTCCCGGCTGGCCACAGTGCGTTCGCCGCGCCCTCTACGGCCATGTCGCCGATCTCCACCACGAGGTCGGCGCCCGTGCTCGCGAGCGCTTCCAGGCACGCCTCGTGTGCCGCCGAGTCTCCCGTCAGTTTCCGCCAGTGGGCGTTGTCCAGCGCGTCGGCGGGCTGGACGGCGCGGCCCGTCACACTGCTGACCATCGTCCTCGAAGGGCGGTTTGCGGCCACCTGCGGCAGTGCGGCTTCGGGGCCGCTGAGGGCCACCGCGAGCCTGAGTCCGTCCTCGAGGCTCAGCGCCTCGGCAGCCAGCGCCGCCGCGAGCTCGCCGATGCCGTGTCCGAGCACGGCGCTCGCCCGCAGTCCGACGCTCTGCCACAGCGCCGTCATGGCCGCCTGCACGGCGAACGTGGCTGCGCGCTCGAGCGCCGGGTCGCTCGCGATCATCGCATCATCGCCATCGAGCAGCGGCTCCAGCAGCGACAGCCCGCGCTCATCCTGCAGCACTCGCTCGCACCGATCCAGCACCGCCCGCACGACGGGCTCCGTCCCGTACAGCGCCGCAGCCCCGCCCGGCCATCCGTCCGCTGCACCCGAGTACACGAAGGCGACCTTGTTCCGGGTGCGTGGCTGCTCGTCGCCCGGATTCTCGGACTCCGCCAGCGCCTGCAGCTTGGCCCGCAGATCCGGGACGTCGCTGAACGCCAGCCCTGCGCGATAGCCAAAGTGACTGCGCCCGGCGCCTGCCGTCCACGCCATGTCGGCGAGCAGTTCCCACGCAGCGTCACCGGCAAGCTCCAACGCATGCTCGTCGAGCCACTCCACGTACCGCGTAGCCATCGCGCGGAGCGCCTGCGGCGTCTTGCCCGAGATCGGCAACACGCGCGCCTCTCGCCCGGCGGCCATGTCCTCCGGCGGCTGCACGTCCGCGAAGGGCGTCCGCAGCGAGACGTCCACCGGTTGCGGCTCGCCCGCCGGTTGCAGGGCGCTTGCCGGCCGTTGGGCGCCGCCGTTGGCCGACGCGCCGTTCCCGTTCGGCCCATGGCCTTCCAACACCATGTGGGCGTTCGTGCCCGAAAGACCGAAGGAGTTCACCGCCGACAGCACGCGCCTGCCCGGCGCCGACGGCCACGCCGTCTGCTGCGACGTGATGCGCAGGGAGGTCTGGTCCGATGGGAGGCTGGCATTCGGCTCCCGGAAGTGGAGGTGCGCCGGAATGAGGCCGCTCCGCATCGCCAGCACCGCCTTCATGATGCTGGCCATGCCCGCCACCCACTCGCCGTGCCCAATGTTCGTCTTCACCGAGCCGACCAGCAGCGGCCGGCCGGCGTCGCGCCCCCGTCCGTATACGGACGCCAGCGCGTTCAGCTCGATCGAGTCGCCGAGGGCGGTGCCGGTGCCATGCGCCTCCATGTAGTCGATGTCCGAGGGCTCCACGCCGGCCCGGGCGAGGGCGGCCTCCATGACCCGCTCCTGCGCCGGGCCGTTCGGTACCGGCAGGCCCGCGCTTGCGCCGTTCTGGTTCACCGCCGAGCCGAGGACGAGTCCCCAGATGCGGTCGCCGTCCGCTTCCGCTTGGCCCAGCCGCTTGAGGACGAGCACGCCGCAGCCCTCGCTGCGCACGAAACCGTCGGCGCTGGCGTCGAAGGCGCTGCACTGGCCGCTCGCCGAGATCATGCCGATGTCGCGGTGGAAACGGACTACCGGCAGGGACAAGGTCGAGTTGGTGCCGCCCGCCAGGGCCATGTCGACCTCACCGCGCTGCAGCGCCGCCGCCGCCTGATGCACGGCGACTAGCGACGACGCGCAGGCCGTGTCCACAGCTATCGCCGGCCCTTCCAGCCCGAGAACGAAGGCGACCCGTCCGGCCGTGACGCTCCCTGTCGTGCCGAAGTACATCTCGTCCTGCCCACTGGCCGTGATCACCTCGCGGTACTCGCTCCCGCCAACGCCCACGTAAACGCCCGTGCGGCTGCCCCTGAGACCCTCCGGGTCCATGCCCGCGTCCTCCAGCGCCTGCCACGTGGTCTCCAGCAGCATCCGCTGCTGCGGGTCCATCATCCGCGCCTCAATGGGCGAGATGCGGAAGAAGGAGTTGTCGAACTTGTCGATTCCCTCGACGAAGCCGCCCCTTCGGTACAGGGGGTTTTCCGCCTCCGGGTCGCCCATCAGACCCGTCCACGGTCCGGCGTCCTGCCGCCCGTCGGTCACGGCGTCGGTCCCGGTCGCCAGCAGCTCCCAGAACGACTCCAGATCGGGGGCGCCCGGGAACCGGCAGGCCATGCCCACGATGGCGACTGCGTCCTCGTCCGCCGGGACCTCCCTGCGAACGCGGGGAGCGGCGGCCACGCTGGGTGCGCCGTCGCCTCCAAGCGCCTCGCCCAGTTCACCCGCAAGGTGCGCGGCCAGCGCGGCTACGTTGGGGTAGTCGAACACCGCCGTGTTGGAGACCGTGTACTGCCCGGACAGCGCGCGGTTCATGCGGTTCCGCAGCTCCACCGACATGAGCGAGTCCATGCCCAGGTCGAAGAACCCAATGTTGGGCGCCGGGGTCGCGGGTGAGCGCAGCACCGCCTGCAACTCCCGCTGGAGGAAGGAGACCAGCGTCTCCTCCCACTCGGCCGGCGAGCGCTCCCTCAGCTGCGAGAGCAGGTCTGCGTCCGCCGCCGCGCCGCCGTCTCCGCCCGCCGACTCGTCCACCAACAGCTCGTCCAGGAAGAGCGGGCGCTCCTCGAAGTTCTCGGCCAGCACGGGCCAGTCCACGGCCGCGACCATGGCCGCAGAGGTGTCCTGGCGCACCAGCTCGTCGAAGGCCCGGAGGCCCTGCTGCGGGCTGATCCAGCCGGTGCCTGAGGCGGCAAGTTGCCGCTCGATGCGCTCGCGCTGCTCCTCCGCCTCGCCCAGGCCCGCCCACGCGCCCCACGCGATGGCCTGCCCCGGCAAGCCCAGCACGCGGCGGTACCCAGCAAGCTGGTCGAGGAAGGCGTTGGCCGCGGCGTGGTTGCCCTGGCCGGAGTTGCCGACGATGCCCGTGATGCTGGAGAAGAGCACGAATATGTCCAGGTCGCGATGCAGGGTGGCCTCGTGCAGCCGCCAGGCGCCCAGCACCTTGGGCCACAGCACCATCTCGTACCGCTCCCACGTCTGGTTCCCCAGCGAGCCGTCGGAGAGCACGCCGACACTGTGGATGACCCCCGCCAACGGCGGCATGTCCGCGTCGATGCGGGCCAGCATGGCGTCGATGGCCGCCGGGTCCGTCACGTCCGCAAGCTCGACGCGCACGTCGGCGCCCTGCCGCCGCAGCGACTCGATCGCCTCCTCCGCCTCGGGGTCCGGCGGGCGTCGCCCGTTGAGCACGATGACGCCCGCGCCCCGGT
>JAPPNT010000032.1:0-22918 GCA_028873745.1 Chloroflexota bacterium
GCCGAGGGCCGCGCGGCGTACCGCCCGAAGACGGAGCGGTTCGAGGGATCGAGCCGCTACTACCGGGGGCGGGCCGTGGCGCACCTGCGCTCGCTGGCCGACGGGGCGTCGTGCGGCGTCGCGGAGCTGGGGGCGGCGGTGAAGGCGGACTACTCCGACGCCGACGGCGCGTGGCTGCGCTCGCTGCTGGAGGGGCTCGCGCGGGACGGGCTCGTCGCGGTGCGCGACGAGGGGGGCGCGACGCGGGTGAGCTTGCCGTAGGGGCAGTCGCCCTGTGGCGGCCCAATGCCGGCGTGTGTACTATGGCCAAAATGTCAGACTCGGAAAGGGACCCAATGCCGGACCCGGTTGCGTTGCTTATGGAAGCGGAGGAGTGCGCGGTGCAGCTCGCTCGCGAGGCGGGCCGCCTGCTCATGGAGCGGTTCCAGCGCCCCATGGCCGTCGAGTACAAGGACAAGGAGGGCTGGCGCGATCCGGTCACCGAGGCCGACCGCGCCGCCGAGGCTTTCCTCTCCACCGAGCTTGCCGCCCGCTTCCCCGACCACGGCTTCGTCGGCGAGGAGGGCGAGGGCCGCGCGGCTGGCGAGGGCGGCCTGACATGGCTCGTCGACCCGCTCGACGGCACGACGAACTTCGCGAACGGGCTGCCGTCCTTCTGCTGCTCCATCGCGCTGCTGGAGCACGGCGAGCCGGTGGTGGGCGCCGTCTTTATGCCGTGGCCGGAGACGCCCGGCGGCCGCGTCTTCCACGCCCGCAGGGGCGGCGGCGCGTGGGAGAACGAGGAGCGGCTGCAGGTCGCGCCCGGCGAGAAGCCCGTCGCGGGGCGCGTGACGGTGCGGGGCGGGTTCATTCCCGGCCGGTTCCGGCCCAGCAAGGAGCTGCTGAAGAACGCCGGGCAGCAGCGCTCCGTCGGCAGCACGGCCTACGAGCTCGCGCTCACGGCTGACGGCACGTACCAGTTCACGCTCCACGCGACGCCGCACTCGTGGGACGTCGCGGCGGGCATCGTGCTGGTGCGCGAGGCCGGCGGGGCCGTCGTCAGCCGCCACCGGCAGGGCTGGGGGCCGCTGACGTCGTTCCTGAGCGCACCGGCCAACGGCGACGTCGTCAAGCAGCTGCGCGACTGGCGGCAGCCGGTGCTGTCCGGCAACGCCGACATGGTGCGGTTCGTGCAGCAGGGGCTGCTGCCGCTCCCGCTGCCGACGCGCGTCGTGCGAGGCGCGAAGCGGGCGCTCCGGCCCCCGCGCCGCACCGGCGCATCCTCGTAGGAGCGTGCCGAGTACCCATGGCCTTCTTCGCGCTCATCACCGGGACGCTCTTCTGGCTGGTGGTCTTCTTCTGCCTGATGGCCGCCGCCTACGTCTTCATCCGGGACGACTTCGGCTTCAAGGGCGTGCTGGAGGCCGCCATCTTCATTGGGCTGATGGTCGTCGTCGGCATGCCGCTGCACATGATCGCCAGGCGGCTCAGCGGCCGGGCGATCGCGGCGGCGGGAGAGACAGCGTCAGCGGAGTCGACAGGCGCGGCGCCGGACGAGGCGGCATCGGCGCGGCGGAGGCGACGCCGTCGGGGGCGGCGGTAGGCTCCCGCTACCTCTCCCGCTCCTCCACCGATGCGTCCTGCGGCTGCGGCAACCACCGGAGCACGGACTCGGCATCCGTGTCCACGAGCAGGGAGAACGGCAGGGACGCGACGTATCGCCGGTCGCCGAGCAAAGGCAGGCTGACGTCAATGGTCACGGACGCGGTGGCGATGAGGCGGCACCTGTCGTCGGACTCACATTGGGGCTCGTCGTAGGCCCACGTGACGGAATCCTGGATCCGGTCCGCGAGGACGTCTCCAGCCACCTGCGCCAGGATTGGGTAGTCGCCGATGACCAGCCGGGCAAACTCCTCGGACACCGGGTCAACGTTGTCGGTAACCCACTCCGTCGCGACCCTTGTTGCGACCGCCTCTTGGTTCGCTCCGCACGCCATGACGACGCCGATGGCGGCGCAAGCGAGGATGAACGACGTCAGCCTGAGTTTTCCGTGCGTGGGATGCACGCTCCTCCGGTTCGGCACGCCGCTACATCCACGGCCACGGCAGCCGCGCGTTGCGCGGGTCGGGGAACGTAGGCTCGTCGAGGATGAGGGCGAGCCGGTGGCGCAGCGCCTCCAGCTCCTTCGCGTGGAGCAGGTCGACGAAGGGCAGCACCGCGTCGTCGGCGCGGTCCAGCTTCTCCTGCAAGCGGCAGAGGTCCTGCACGAGCTCGTCGGGCACGGGCTCGCCCGCGAAGTCCCAGATGACCGTGCGCAGCTTCGGGTACGGGTGGAACGTCAGGCCGTGGTCGATGCCCCAGACGCGCTCGTCCGCGCCGAGGATCGTGTGGCCCGCCTTGCGGTCGGCGTTGTTGGTGAGCAGGTCGAAGAGGCAGATGCGCGGGAACTGCTCCTCGTACCCCTCGCGCAGCGTGAAGTAGTGGTCGCGGGGGTTGTGGTCGACGTAGCGCTGCATGGAGCCCTCGCCGTGGGGCCCGTCGCGCAGGATGGTGCGCGGGATGAAGTGCCAGCCGAGGGCCTCCGCCAGCAGGTACGACGCGCACTCGCGCAGGTGCAGCGTTCCGTGGGGGAAGTCCCACAGGGGCACCTCGCCCTTGCGGGGTTTGTAGATGGCCTTGATCTGCTCGCCGTCCTCGCCCTGCAGGCAGACGACGAAGGTGTAGTTGGAGCCGAGGGGCGTCAGGTCGCAGGTGACAGCCTCGCCGCTCTCCAGCAGCGAGTCGTTGGGCCATGAGGGGGGTTCCAGCCAGGCGGGCACCGGCAAGGCTCCTTCCATATCACCGCTCAGACCAGCATTGGCCCATTACACACAGGCCCCGCCGCCGGGTCAAGGCGGCTAGACCGTCGTCGCGGCCGCGACCGGCGGCCGGCGCAGAGGCCGCACCAGCGAGCCGAGCACGATGGTCACGATCCACACGACGACGGCGAAGCCGAACAGCAACGCGTACTCGGCGTAGATGTCGAACAGCAGGCCGAAGAGCCACGGCCCGCCGAAGGTGGCGAGGTTGTTCACCGTCGCGTTGACGCCTCGGATCGCGCCCAGGTGCTGCCGCCCGAAGGTGTTGGAGACGAAGACCTGGCTGACGACGAAGAAGGAGTTGAGCCCGAAACCCAGGTAGATCATTGTGGCGAACATCATGCCGGTGCTCTGGAACTGTGACACCAGTGAGACAAGGAAGAGGCCGCTCGCCACGATGCTGCACACGGCGATGAACGGCTTCTGCGGGCCGTGCCGGTCCGCCAGCGAGCCAAACACGAAGCCCATGACGATGGCGGGTATGGCGTAGGCGCTGATGGACGCTGCCGCCGTGGTGCCATCGGAGCCGAGGGAGACGAAGAAGGGCTGGAAGTTGGGGATCATGCCACGGATGGCCAGCGTCGCGAGGCCGATGGCCACGATGAGCAGCCAGAACTGCCTGGTGCGCAGCGCCTCGCGGCGAGTGAGGCTAACCTCCGTCGCGGCGGTGATGCGCCCGCTGGGGGCGGCGCTCTGGGCGCCCGGCGCCGGCGGTGCGGCGTCCTCCTTGTCGCCGTCGGGGCGAAGGCCAACGTCCTCGGGCGCGCGGATGATGAAGAAGGCGCCGGGGCCCGCCAGCACGATCAGCGCCACGCCCATGACAGCCCAGGCGTCGCGCCAGCCGACGGTCTCGACCAGCCACGTCAGCACCAGCGGGAACAGCAGCGGGCCGACGGAGAACCCCGCGGAAACCGTCGCCTGCGCGATGCCGCGTTTGCGCACGAACCACTTCGGCACGACGACGAGCGCCATCGCGACGGTGAAGCGCCCAAGCCCGCCGACGATGCCGAAGATGAAGACGTAGCCGTAGGGGTTTCCGGCAACGTTCATATACAGGAGCGACGCGCCAAAGAGCAGGATGCCGCCCAGGGCCAGCAGCGGCGGGCCGTTCTTCGTGTCGGCCCATGGGCCCACGATGATGCCGAGGGGCGTCGTGACGATAGCGCCGACCATCAGCGGCAGGAAGACGAGGCTGCGGTCCCAGCCAAGGTCCTCCTGCATGGGCGTCACGAAGACCCCCAGTCCCCACGACGTCATGCCGACGTTGAACGCGCCAAAGACGAAGCCGAAGGCGACGATCACCCAGCCGTAGTAGAAGGGAGTCTTCCGGGCCAGCGCCGCCCTCATGGCGCACTCTCCCCCGCCGGCCCTTCGCCGGGCGTTGGCAGGAGGGGAAAGGCGGCTTGTTGCAGGCGCGGCCACACCCACGCCATGGCGATGATGACAGCGGCGCCGAAAAGGTATGCGCCGAGCACGTCGCTCGGCCAGTGGCGCTCGAGGTGGACGCGCGAGACGCCGACGAGCACCGGCCAGACGAGCACGGCGACCAGCAGGACGCGCCGATGCGACAATGCCTTCAGCTTCGGGGCAACCAACAGCCAGAGGAGGCCGGACGTGAGTATGGCGTGCATCGTATGGCCGCTGGGGAAGCTCTCGCCCCCGCCGGTCGGGTCCTCGAGCGGACGGGGGCGGTCGACGACGTCCTTGAACGCCTCGTTCAGGCCCATGACGCCGAGGCCGACCACTACCAGCAGCCCGGCGCGCCAGCCCAGCCGCCACGCGGCCAGCGCCGCACCCATCAGCATGGTGACGATGACCATGGCGTACTCGCCGGGGAAGGAGACGGCCTCCATGAAGGCGTCGTAGGCGGGGGTGGAGAACCCCAGCAGCCACGCGGCCAGCGCGCGGTCCCAGCCGAAGGACGGCTCCTGGCTCGCCGCCACGGCCAGCACGGCGAGGGACGGCGCCAGCAGGACGAGGACAACGGGCCGCCAGTGGCGGACGGCTGGGTTGACCGGCGCACCGTCCGGGTTGTTCAAGGGCGTCCCTGCCTGCGAAAGGATGTCCAAGAGGGTACTCGACGGCGATAGGGGCGGCAAGCGTGCTACTCGGCCTCGGGCGGAAGCGTGTCGAGGTAGTCGAGGAACTCCTGGTAGGTGGAGAACTGGCCGATGCGGCGGACGAAGTCGCCGACGCTGTCGGTGTGCTCGCGGAAGCGGCGCACCTGCGCGCCGATGGGGCTCGACGAGGCGGGGCTCTCGGCGTAGGTGCCGTGGAAGGCGAAGTAGGCCTGGTTCAGCACCCGGATGGCGTAGCCGTGCTCGACGAAGAGCCGGCGCCGCTCCTCCATGTAGGCCTCCGCCTCCTCGATTTTCCCTTCCGCCAGCAGCTCGTCGGTGCGCAGACGCGTCTCGCGCATCTCGTCGGCGAAATCGAATTCCTGGGGCTCGTCGGCGCGGTCGTCCCCCCGGACATTCGGTGCAGGGACGGGCGCAGGGGGGGCGTGCCCGAGGTTCACGAGGGCGATGTCGCCAAGCTCGTTCCCGGCGAGTTCGGCGGCGGTCTCGTTCAGCGAGGTCATCTCCGGGGAATCGTAGTAGGCCCATCCCAGCGGGCGGAGATACCAATAGTGGTGGAGCCACTCGTGGGCGATAGTGCGGACGGCGGAGCGGAAGGACTGCCGGTCGGACACGAGGGCCGGGTACGAGGCAAGGCCTCCGATGCGGGTCACGACGGCCGAGAAGTCGTGCGCGGGGCCAACGGCGGCCTCCAGCTCCTCCATCCGCACAGGCGTTATGTCCGGATCAAGCAGCCTCGACTCGTGGTAGGCGATGCGGTCGCGCGGGGAGACGACGATAAGCTGCGGGACGCGCGTGATCTTGAACGAGACCGGCGGGAAGAGGGGGCGCAACGGGCCCCAGCCGCTCTCCAAGTCCTCGGAGCGGAGGGCGTCGGAAACGGCCTCCCCGATGGTCAACTCCACCAGGTCGGTGAGGGAGTCGCGCTCCCGCCGGAGCGCCTCCACCTCCGCCTGCAGCTTGGCCGACTCCGGATGCTCGGCGCCGTCACGCGCGACGGCGAGGGCGAGCTGGCCCTGTATGCGGCGCGCCCGGTCGCCGAGCTCGAAGAAACGCTCGACGGCGTCAAGCCGCTCGCTCTCGAAGGGCGTGACACCGCCCGGCAGCAGGTCGATGAAGGCGTCCTGGGCGCCGTCCAGCAGGTTCAGCGCCATCCACTCAACGAGGCCGAAGCGGTCGCGGTAGATGGCCTCCTCCGTGTGCGTGCGGCGGACGGTGTCGGCGTCGAGGGTCAGCGCGATGAACGCGAACAGCAGGACGAGCGCCGTCCAGCGCCGCACGTGGGCGTGGGCGCGAAGCTCGGCGAACGCCGCCATGGTCCGGCCCCAGACCGATTCGGGTCGCATGCAACCATTATGCTGGCGGCATCGGCGGAGAGCGCAAGCGGGACGGGCCCGGAGCCGTTTGACACCCCCCAATGCCCATGCTAGATTGAAATTGCCTGTCCTCCCCGCCGTTCGCGTGCATCTTTCGTGCATTGCAACGGACCCGGCGAGGCGGAGTTTTCCACGAGAAACCGGTGTCATGCGTTTCGGCATTTCCCCGGCATCGGCCAGAAGCGTCAACGCCGCGGCGAGCCGTACTCGCCGGGGCGCCGGCCCCCCGTCCCGCCACCCCGGTTCGGCGTGCAGCGACACGAAGGAGCGCCACAATGGATGACGACCTGCAGGTAGACATGGAGCGCGTGCTGGAGAGCATCCGGGAGGCGGACGTCATCTCCATCCTGTTCACCATGTTCCGCAAGAGCCTGGTGGTGGACGTGCGGCCCCACCACGCGGAGCCGCCCTTCGTCCGCATCGCGCCGCAGTCCCGAGGACCGGAGGACCGGCTGCGCTACATCCGTCGCCAGCGGCCCAGCCTGCCGCGTCCGACCAAGGTCACCATGTTCCCGTGGTCCAAGAGCGTCGGCAGCTTCGAGCGGCTGGGCATCCACGAGGCGCTGCGCCAGCGAACGGAGGAGACCGGCTACTTCCCGGCGGTCGACGAGTGCATCGCGGCGCTGCGGGATCTGTACCAACTGGAGCGGCAGGAGATGGTCGCCGTCATCCGCGGCGAGAACTACTACACCGTTTGGTCGCGGGCGTAGGGGGCATCCCCTTAGGCAGCCTTGTGAACCATGTGGCGGCTCCGCTCGTTTCATTGGCAAGAGACGGTCCGCGCTGAAGGAGGCGCACGGTGCTCGAAACAGTCAACCTGCTCTACTGTGAAGACAACGCCATCTCGGCTATCTACGTTCTCACGGTCAGGTACCACAGGGAGGACGATAAGTGGCTTGGCGAGTGCCTCGAACTGGGCACAGCAACTTTTGCCGACACTGTCGAGGAGGTGCGGCAGGAGCTGAATGAAGCCATCGCGCTGCAAGTAAACGACATGGATCAACTTGGGTTCGCTAGAGAGTACCTGGCTGACCATGGCGTACAGGCACTCCCCATTACCGAGTCTCTGCTGACGTCCAAGGGCTACGTAACAGTCGGAGCGACGGCGTAGCAGCCCATGCCAATCGTCATATCCGGCAAAGAACTCGGCACACTGCTGAGGATGGACGGTTGGGTTGTACGGGGACGCACCCGGCATGGGCTCTTGTACAGAAAGCAATTCCCTGGCGAGGCCCGCCCGCGTTCAACAGTAGTCAAGGACACGTCCGACAACGTGCCTGACGGCACCCTAGGGGCCATCCTCAGCGTAAGGCAGACAGGACTGAGGAGAAACGGACTTCAGGAGCTGATAGAAAGGGCTCGCGGGTAAGCCGCGAGCCCTTTGGCTTGGCCTAGTACACCAACCACTGCCCCTACGCCCCCGCGCCCGCCTTGTGCTGCTCGACGACCTTCTGCGTGAGGTTGCCGGGCAGCGGCTCGTAGTGGTCGACCTCCATGGTGAAGGTGGCGCGACCCTGCGTCAGCGACCGGAGGTCCAGGGCGTAGCGCTGCACCTCCGGCAGGGGCACATTGGCCTCCACCACCGTCCGGCCGTCGTCCTGCGGGATCATGCCGAGTATCCGCCCGCGCTTGCTGTTCAGGTCGCCGATGAGCTCGCCCGTGTAGGCGTCCGGGGTGTTGACCCGCAACAGCATGATGGGCTCCAGCAGGACGGGCGACCCCTCCGCGAACGCCTTCTTCATCGCGAAGTAGCCGCACGTCTCGAAGTCCATGCTGGCTGAGTCGACGGGGTGGTAGCTGCCGTCATACAGCACGGCCTTGGTGTCGACGACGGGGAAGCCCGCGACGATGCCCTCGGCCCACGCCCGGCGCACGCCCTTCTCGACGGCGGGGATGAACTCCTTGGGCACGGAACCGCCGACCACCTCGGTGGCAAACTCGCCCTCGGGCGAGCCGTCCGTGGGCTCCACGCGCAGCAGGATGTGGGCGAAGTGGCCGTGGCCGCCCGACTGCTGCTTGTGTCGGTGCTCCACCCTCGTAGTACCGCCGATGGTCTCGCGGTAGGGGACCTTGGGCGTCTGCAGCAGCAGGTTCACGCCGAACTTGCGTTGCGCCCGCTGCACCATCACGTCCAGGTGCGCGTCGCCCATGCCGGACAGGAGCGACTCGCTCGTGCTCTGGTCGCGGACGAAGTGGAGGCTCGGGTCCTCCTCGGCCAGACGGGCGAGGGCGGAGCCCATCTTGTCTGTGTCGCCCTTGGTCTTGGGGTAAACGGCCATGGTGTATATGGGGGCGGGGAAGTCAATGCCGACGATCTGCGCGGCCGCGTCCCTCGTCGAGAGCGTATCGCCCGTCGTGGTTTCCGCCAGGCGGCCCACGGCGCCGATTTCACCGGCCACGAGCGACGCCACCTGCTCTTGGTTCTTGCCCATGGGTACGAAGAGCTGGCCAAGGCGCTCGGAACGTTCCTTGGCGGCGTTGTAGACCTCCGTGTTGCTGTTGAGCGTGCCGCTGTAGACCTTCAGGTACGTCAGCTTGCCCACGTACGGATCCGCCGAGGTCTTGAACGCCAGCGCCGCCAGCGCGGCGTCGGCCTCGACGGGGTTCTGCGCCTCCAGCGGCGACGGGGCAAGCGCGACGATAGCGTCCAGCGCCTCAGCCGCGCCGACGCTCTGCGTCGCCGAGGCCGCCAGCACGGGCACCGCCGTACCGTTGATGACGGCGCGCCGCAGGGGCTCCAGCATCTCATCGTCCGTGAGGGTGCCCTCCTCCAGCCACTTGGTCGCCAGGTCGTCGTCCGTCTCCGCGATGGACTCGATGAGCGCTTCGCGGGCCTGCTCGTAAGCGTCCTGGGCCTCGGCGGGAATCTCTGCGGGCGCGGGGAGAATGTTGACGACGCTCTTGAAGTTGTGGTCCTGCCCCACCGGCACCTGCAGCGCGAAGCACTCGCGCCCCAGCGTGTTGCGGAGCTCCTCGACCGTCGCCATGAAGTCCGTGTTCTCCCGGTCCAGCTTGTTGACGACGATGATGCACGGAAGCCCCTGGCGGCGCAGCGCGCTCCACATCTGCTCGGTGCCCACCTCGACGCCGGAGCCGGCCGCCACGACGAGCACGGCGGCGTCGGCCACGCGCATCGAGGAGAGGGCATCGCCGATGAAGTCGAAGTAGCCCGGGCTGTCCAGCAGGGTGACCTTGTGGCCGTTCCAAGCGCAGGGGAGGATGGAGAGCTGGGTGCTGCTGGTGCGCTTGACGGCCTCCGGCTCGTAATCGCCGGTAGTGGTGCCTTCCTCCGTCTTGCCCATGCGGCTGATGGAGCCGGAGGTGAAGAGCATCGCCTCGGCCAGGGACGTCTTGCCGGCGCCGCTGTGCGACAGCATGACGACGTTGCGCAGTTTGTCAGTGCTGAAAGGACCCATGGGTACATGCCTCCTGAGACGGGAATTGCTTGATTCTAGCTAACGCCCATACCTCGCGCAACTCCCCGCACTTGGCGCGGCAGGCGGGCATGACACGCGCGGCTTGCGCGTAGCCGCCGCCTACCGCGACGCTGGCCATGCCAGAAACACCTTTCCGAAAGGAGGAAGCATGGACCCCGAAGAGACGACACAGAGCGAGGCGACAGAGGTGATCGAGGACGTTGTGGCGGAGGAGCCTGCGGGCATCGAAACGTCCACCGCTGAAGACAGCGAAGCGCCACAACTCGAAGAGCGCGTAGCGGCGCTGGAGCTGCGCGCCGAGGAGGCGCAGGCCGAGGCGGCCGCTCGCCGTGAGGAGGCGTCGGCGCTGCGCACGGAGCTGGTCGAGGTGCTTCAGCGCTACCGCGGCCTGCTGCTTGCCAGGGACCCGGACGTTCCGGAGGAGCTCGTGCGCGGCGAGACCGTCGCGGAGCTCGAGGTCTCCTACGAGCGGGCCGTTGGGCTCGTCGACCGGCTGCGCCGCCGGGCGGTGGAGCAATCGGCCCGGGAGCGGGTGCCCGCAGGCGCTCCCGCCAGGCGTTCGCCTGACTCGGCGGGACTTACGCCACAGCAGAAGATCCTGCTGGGTCTCCAGGGGCCGAATTGAGCGAGGGAGATTAAACGGCCACACCGTATACCCTCGGCCAATAGGCCCCTATACCACGCCGAAAGCCCCGGTTGTCAGTGCCGGGGCTTTCTGGCATTCTTGTGTGCAGATATTCACGCACAAGACACCGCCACAATTGAAGCGGTGAAAAATTCGACTGGAAACCGTTCACTCTCATGCAGAAAAGTATCGACTTTGCTCGCTTTATGGTGTATCCTTCGGCCTCGAATATATGCCAACTGTTGCATCCGGCAACCGAAATCTGGGCGGTGATTGGCGCGGGGATCAGAGGGGAATAGGAGGACGCAAAATGCTCTTTGTCAACTTGATGACGCTCAAGCCGCACCTGACACGGCAGCAAATCGACCAGGCCTCGCAGCGACGGGCCCGATGGCGCGTGCCAAACGGCTTGAGCCTTGTCGCAGAGTACTGGGTCCAGGGTTCGCCGCAGGTGATCAGCATCGTTCAGGCTGAAAACGTCGGGCCCGTTCTGGCCGCCAACTACCCGTGGACCGACGTCTTTGACATTGAGACTCACCCGGCAATGTCCGTGGAGGACGGCCTGCGGGCGCTGCAGGTCGCGGGAATCATCAAGCGCAGGGGCCGGCGTCCCAAGGCGCTGATCGAGGCCATGCGCGCTGCCTCCGAGACATAGCCGCCGCAGAAAACTCCTCACACAGGCATCGAGGGGCCTCGGGGCAGACTGCCCCGGCGCTTCTGAGCTGTGTCTACCCCATCCCCGGCTGGCCCGCTTACCGTTCTCCCTCTTCTCGCACTCGCGAGAGCTCGCCCTCGGGGTCCGCGATGCCCACGTTGGCCATCGCCCGGCGGCGGCTCTGCAGACCCGCGTTGACCAGCCGCTCCTCCTGCTGCACCAGCCGGTCGCGGTCCTGCGGCAGCGCCGTGCCCCACGTCGTCCGAAGCCGCACCGGCCAGCACTCCTCGCCCGTGCGCTGCTGATGGACGCGCAGCGCGAGCTCGGCGCGAAGCCGGTAGACGCTGTTGCGTTGCAGCCGTTTGCGGGCCACGCGCTGCACCATCGGGTACAGCTCCATTTCCAGCGCGACGCCGGACAGGTTGCGGCCGCTGTCGCCGAAGGCCGTTCGCGGCGTCTCCGACAGGTCGTGCAGCACGCGGTAGAGGAGCTCGATGTACTCGGTGTGCAGGCGGACGCCGCCCCCCTGTAGCAGATCGAGCAGATAGGCGCGGGCGCGTTCCGGCACCTCCCAAACCGCCCCCGGCTGCACGGCGATGTCCTGCGCCTCCTCGACGCCCTCGAGGACGGCGATGGGGTTGCCCGACAGCTCTAGGATGGTCGAGAGCTGCGAGAAGGCCCGGTTGATCTCCCGCTGCGGCTCCATGAGGGCGGTGATGTCCGCGCTGCCCCAGAACTGCTTGGGCTCTCGCAGGTTGGGGAAGACAATGAAGGGGATGAAGCCGTAGGGGTTGGGCCGCTCCTCCATGAGGTCATTGCCCACCCACAGGCTGAAGCTCTCGGCCGTCCACGCCTCCACCACGACGGCCTCCGCGCCCGAGGGGGTCACGCCGTAGAGCAGCCCGGCCTCCTCCGCCGTGAGCCGGTAGCGACTGGCGACTCGCCACACCCGCGAGACGTCGTCGCCGACCCACCACGCGAAGAGCCCCTGCACGTCCGGCGAGGTGATGCGCACGCCCGGCCCCGCGCCGCTGACGGCGTCCGGCTCCCACGTGACCTTGTAGCAGCCGTCGCCGAGAACTGCGGCGTCGAGCTCCGTCTCGAAATCCAGCTCCTGCAGGTCGTTGGCCTCGGAGACGGCGAGCAGGACGCGCCGGGCCGCCGCGGCGCGGGCCTCGGCCTCCGATGAGGCGTCGGCAGGCTCGACGGCGACATGCATGCCGGCGAGGAGGGTGGCCGTCACCTTGTGGACGAAGGTGCGCACGTAGTTGAAGGTGAGCCGCCGCTCGCGCCGCCTTGGCGTGCCCGGCCAGTGGGCGCCGCCGTAGAATGCGAGGTTGTCGCGGTACGTCCGCATGCGGGCCGCGTCCCGCTGTTCGAGCTGCTGTGGTAGTGATTCCGCCGCCATCGTCGACCTCCGCCGCATAGATTCTCCCGGTCAGGCGGCAAGTGTCGGCGACTCGGAAACGCTCGGACAACGGGACCGTGTCAGGGTAGCGGCCCCGGCCCTGCTCCGCCCGACACGTATGCAATATACGATTTGCATATGCTGCAGGCGTTTTGTATAATCCAATCCGCCATGTGTACCCACTAGCATTCGTGCGCACCCCAAGCCCTCGGTTTCTCCGCAGGGTCCCGGCAACCCATGATGCGCCCCACCAACAAAAGGAGTATGTCTGTGTCCAACAAGGGATTCACGGTCTGGATGACGGGACTGCCCAGCTCCGGCAAGAGCACCCTGGCGGGCCTGCTGGCCGCCGAGCTGCAGGGCCGCGGGCTCCCCGTGGTGAACCTGGACGGCGACGAGGTCCGCATGCGGCTCTCCAAGGGCCTCGGGTTCTCCAAGGAGGACAGGGACGAGAACATCCGCCGCATCTCCTACGTGGCGCGCGTCGCGTCCGACATGGGCGGCGTCGCGATCACGAGCGCGATATCGCCCTACCGGGAGATCCGCGACGAGGCGCGGGCGGAGATCGCGCAGTTCGTGGAGGTCTTCGTCTCGTGTCCGGTGGAGGTCTGTATCCAGCGCGACGTGAAGGGGTTGTACAAGAAGGCGCTCGCGGGTGAGATCAAGGGCTTCACCGGCATCGACGACCCGTACGAGGAGCCGCTCAACCCCGAACTCGTCGTGCACACCGACCTGGAGTCCGAGCAGGAGAGCATCGACAACATCCTCGGCACGCTGGACCGCCTCGGACTGCTCCCAAAGAACGAAACCAACAGCCGCGCCACGGGCGCCTCCGCCGTCTCCGACGACGAGCGGGAACAGGCGCTGACGAAGCTTCGCGGACTGGGATATGTGGAGTAGGAAATGCTGCCCGCACCGCATGGAGGAAAGCTCGTCCGCCGCGTCCTGACCGGCGACGCGCAGGCGAAGGCCATTGAAGAATCTGCATCGATGCCGGCTGTTGCCGTCTCGGCGGACGTGGTCTCGGACATCGTCAACATCGCGACCGGCGCGTACAGCCCGCTGGAGGGCTTCCTCGACAGCCGCGACCTGGAGAGTGTGCTGTCGTCCGACCACCTGACCGGCGGCGCGCCGTGGACCATCCCCATCGTGCTGGACGTCGAGCCCGAGCAGGCGAAGTCGCTGCCGAACCGCGTCGCCCTCGCCGCGCCGAACGGCGAGACGGTCGCGACCATGCACGTCACCGACCGCTACGGGTATGACAAGGAGCGCTACGCGCAGCACGTCTTTGGCACGACCGACGCGGACCACCCCGGCGTCGCGGGCCTGCTGGAGCGGCACGACACGCTGCTCGGCGGCGTCCTCGACCTCGTCGCGGAGCCGGCGGCGGCCTTCCCGTCGTACACGCTCGACCCCATCGAGACGCGCGTGCTGTTCGAGGCGAAGGGCTGGCGGACGGTCGTCGGCTTCCAGACGCGCAACGTGCCGCACCTGGGCCATGAGTATGTGCAGAAGTCTGCGCTCTCCTTCGTCGACGGGCTGTTCATCAACCCCGTCATCGGCCGCAAGAAGTCCGGCGACTTCACGGACGACGCCATCCTGACGACGTACGAGGCGCTCATGGACAACTACTACCGGCCGGAGCGGGCCGTCATGGCCGTGCTGCGGACGGAGATGCGGTACGCGGGGCCCAAGGAGGCCATCTTTCACGCCATCGTGCGGAAGAACTTCGGATGCACGCACTTCATCGTCGGGCGTGACCACGCGGGCGTCGGCAGCTACTACACGCCCTACGCGGCGCAGGACATCTTCGAGGACTTCCCGGAGCTGGACATCACGCCGATGTTCTTCACGTCGTTCTTCATGTGCCACAAGTGCGGCAGCGTGGTGAACGAGAAGACGTGCCCGCACGGGCCAGAGCACCAGGAGCAGTTCAGCGGGACGCTGCTGCGGAACCTCATGACGAGCGGCACCGTGCCGGAGGGCGGGCTCATCCGCCCGGAGGTGGCCAAGGTCCTCATCGAGCACCCGGACCCGCTGGTGGCGTAGGGGGAACGGCTTAGGCAGTGGCCTCTACAAGCTCGTAAGACTGGGGCGCCGGGATAGGCAAGCCCTCTTCCCGCAGCGCCTCAATGTACAGTTCGATGGCCTCGAGGATCAGGGCATACACCTCATCCCGTGTGTCGCCTACAGCTACGCATCCCGGCAAGTCAAGAACCTGAGCCCCGTAGCTGGTCGGGCCTTTCTCGATGATCACGGAGTAACCCATGAAGATTCTCCCTACTCCAGGCCTGCCTGCTTCAGAATCGCACCCCAAATCCCCGGAGGGACATCCTTTCCGGGCCGCCCTGCTATGACTACTATTCCTATCTTGGTCGAGTGCTTGTAGACGCGGTGACTCCCCCTGGTCCTTGCCAGCCGCCAACCGTCCTGCTCGACCAAGCGTATCGCATCGCGCACTTTCGGCATAGCGGGGTTGAATTATAGCACGCGGATTCCCCCTCTCAGGGTTGAAGCCGTAGCCCTGTCGGTCAAACTCCATCCCCCCTCCCTGCGCCCTATGCTATCCTGAATGCATTCCGCTTACAGGGGCGTCCGCAGCCGTGCAGCAACCCGTCTCACAACGGCCATTCATCCTGACCGACACCATGGCGTTGCTCGCCTTCGCGCTGGCGTTGGCCGGCGACCAGCTCACCAAGGCGCTGGTGCGCGAGGGGCTCCGCATCGGCGAGTCCATCCCCGCCGAGGGGTTCCTGCGGCTGACGCACGTCACCAACAGCGGGGCCATCTTCGGGCTGTTCCCCAACCAGGCCGTCGTGATGACCGTGGCGTCGCTGGTAGGCATCGGGGTGCTGGTGTACTTCTACCACGCCCACGCCGGCCGCGACTGGCGCGTGCGGGTGAGCATGGGGCTGCTGCTCGGCGGCGCCGTCGGCAACCTGATCGACCGTTTCGTGCTGGGGCATGTGACCGACTTCCTCGACGTGGGGCCGTGGCCCGTCTTCAACCTGGCCGACTCCTCCATCGTTACGGGCGTGATCATGCTCGCCGTCGTCTACCTCTTCCCGAACTTCCTCGCCGGCCGGCCCGCGCCCACGCCCGAGGCAGCGCCGACCGATGCCGCCACACCGGACGGAGGGCCGTCCGCCGATGACGACTGAGTCGCGCCACTTCACCGCTGCCGAGGCCGGCGCGCGCCTCGACCGCTTCCTCGCCGAGCAGTGCCCCGACCTGACCCGCTCGCGGCTTGCTCGGTTGGTGCAGCAGGGCATGGTGGCCGTCAATGGCGCGCCCTCGCGGCCCTCGCAGGCCGTGCGGCCGGGCGACGTCGTCGAGCTGACCATCCCGCCGCCAACGCCGCTGGACCTTGCGCCGGAGGACATCCCGGTGCCCATCGTGTACGAGGACGACGACCTGCTCGTCGTCGACAAGCCTGCGGGGCTGACCGTCCACCCGGCGCCCGGGCACCCGTCGCACACGCTGGTGAACGCGCTGCTGGCCCTGCGCCCGAACCTCTCGGGCATCGGCGGGGCGCAGCGGCCGGGCATCGTGCACCGGCTGGACAAGGACACGTCCGGGCTGATGATCGTCGCCAAGCACGACGCCGCCCACCACTCGCTGGCGGGGCAACTGCAGGCGCGGCGGGTGCACAAGCGCTACCTCGCGCTGGTGTGGGGCTGTCCCCGGC
The DNA here is from genome assembly GCA_028873745.1 of Chloroflexota bacterium. GTDB lineage: Bacteria > Chloroflexota > Dehalococcoidia > Lucifugimonadales > UBA1127 > UBA1127. The sequence goes on from JAPPNT010000032.1 coordinate 16,106, forward strand.
CCGAGTCGGGCACGGTCGACGCGCCCATCGCCCGCCACCCGGCCGACCGAAAGCGCATGGCGGTTGTCGACGGCGGGCGCGCGTCGGTCACGCACTACGCCGTGCTGGAGCGCTTCCCGGACGCGTCGCTGGTCGAGGCGCGGCCCGTCACCGGGCGCACGCACCAGATACGCGTCCACATGGCGCACCTCGGCTGCCCGTTGGTGGGCGACGCGCTTTATGCCCGGGGGCGACCCGCGCCCGTCGAGCGCCACTTCCTGCACGCGGCGTCCCTCGCGTTCCAGCAGCCGGCGACGGGCGAGACAGTCGAGGTGTCATCGCCACTGCCGCCGGACTTGCAGTCCGTGCTGGATGCGTTCCGGGAAGGCGCGAAATCCGCCGGCGCACCCCTAGCGCGTCGCGCGTAGTCGCGTAGAATGGTTGCCTGACCCCCGCACCCCTCCCTCATTGAGGCGCGCATGAGCCTGCTGGACGACGTCAAGGCCCGGCTGAACATCGTGGACGTGGTATCCAACTACGTGCCGCTGACGCAGGCCGGGCGCGTCTTCAAGGCGCGGTGCCCGTTCCACACGGAGCGCACGCCGTCCTTCGTCGTCAACCCGGAGCGCGGCTCGTGGCGCTGCTTCGGCGCGTGCGCCGAGGGCGGCGACGCCATCCGCTTCGTCATGAAGATGGAGAACCAGACCTTCAGCGAGGCCCTCCGCGCCCTCGCCGTGCGCCTCGGCGTGCCGCTGCCGACGCCGAGGCAGCAGGCGCAGATGGACCCGCTCCTCCGCGCCAACCAGGAGGCCATGCGCTTCTTCCAGCGACGGCTCCAGTCGGACGAGGGCGCTGGCGCGCTGGCATACCTGCAGGACCGCGGCGTCGCGCCGGAGACTGCCGAGGCCTTTGGGCTCGGGCTGAGCCCGGACGGCGCCGACGAGCTGAAGGTGCACCTGCTGGGGCAGGGGTACACAGAGGAGCAGCTTCAGCGCGCGGGCCTCGTGACCCGTCCGCAGCAGGGCGGCTCCCGTGACCTCTTCCGCGGGCGGCTCATGTTCCCCATCCGCGACGGCGACGGCCGCGTCGTCGGCTTCGGCGGGCGCGAGCTCGACGGCAGCGTGCCCAAGTACCTGAACACCCCGCAGACGCCCATCTTCGACAAGTCCGCGCTGCTGTGGGGGCTGGACGCCGCCAAGGAGAGCATCGCGCTGAAGGGCGAGGGCGTCGTCGTCGAGGGCTACATGGACGCGCTCATGGCGCACCAGCAAGGCTTCACCAACGTCGTCGCCTCCATGGGCACGGCGCTGACAGACCGGCAGGTGTCGGCCCTTTCGCCGCTGGCCAGGCGCTTTGTGCTCGCGCTGGACATGGACGCCGCCGGGCAGGACGCGACGATGCGCAGCCTCAAGACGTCGTGGGCCAACGTGCCTGACGTTCGCATCGCGCTGCTGCCCGAGGGCAAGGACCCCGACGAGCTCATCCGCAACGCGCCCGAGCGCTGGCCGGAGGTGCTGGAGGAGGCGGAGCCGCGCGTCGACTTCGGCTTCCGGCTGCTGGCTGAGCGGTTCGACCTCGACACGAACGACGGCCGCCGGGCGCTGACCGAGGAGCTGGGCGGCTGGATCCTCTCGGCGGACGAGGCGGACCAGGACCGGTACATGGAGAAGCTCGAGGGCCTCATCGGCGTCAACCGCCAGACGCTGGAACAAGTCCTCCAGCGCCAGCGCCGCGCGGCCCTCGACGCCGCGGCGGGCGTCGCGGGACGGCGGGCGGCTACCCGGGCCTCGCCTTTCGACGACCCAGTCGAGGCCCCGGCCTCGGCGTTCGAGCGGATCGACCCGCTGGAGGCGTATCCCCTCGCACTGCTCATGCTCGATCCGACGCTTCGCGAGGCGGCGGAGGGGCTGCGGGCCGAGTTCTTCCGGCGGAGCGAGAACCGTGAAGTCTTCCAGAAATGGGCCGAATGTTCTACAATGGAAGAGTTGAAAGAAGACCTTGACGCCCTTCTGCAAGAGCACCTGGAGACCCTCCTCAGCCGCGAGATCCCAGTGATGGACAGCAAGCAACGCTCTCAGGCGTTGGCGCAGAGCATTCGGCGGTTGGAGGAGCGGCAGCTCAGGGAGCTCCGAACGCAGCTGGGCGCATCGTTCTCGCAGGCCGAGGCGGAGGGCCGGGACACCGCGACGGAGGAGGAGGAGCTCCACCGGCAGGACGAGCGGTTCCGGGAGATCTTTTCCGCCAGGGTACGCAGGGACATCTAGCCGCCTATGGAATAGGCCACTCGCCAGGAGATGAGCATGGAGAATGAGCAGCCCACCGGAGAGAACCCGGAGGTTGTAGCCACCACAACACCCGCCCAGGAGCAGCCCGCACCGGACGCCAAGGCGGAGGGCAACGAGCCCAAGACCGCAGCCGAGGTGCTGGCCAGCGCCAGCCCCGACGTCAAGAGCATCTTCGACGAGGCATCCGCCAAGGCGTCCGCCGCCACGTGGAACGTCGAGGAGCCGCAGGCCAAGGACCTGCAGGACACGCGCCCCGAGGACGAGGTCGAGACCGAGGAGGAGATCGAGCTCGAGTCCGCCGAGATGATCGACGACCCGGTGCGCATGTACCTGCGTGAGATCGGGCGCGTCAGCCTCCTCACGGCGCAGGACGAGCGAAGCCTCGCGCGGCGCATGGAGGCGGGCAAGCACGTCACCGTGCTGCGCCAGTTCCTCAGCGACGCCAGCGGCCGCTCCCCCTCGGCGGTGCAGGTGACCATCGAGCTGCTGCGCCGTCTCGCCGCCACCTTCCCCGTGACGGTGGAGCTGGCCGAGCGCTGCGACCTGGAGCCCCCCATCACGCTGCGCCACATCATCGAGGACCCCAAGCTGCGGGCCACCATCGACAACGAGATGAAGCTGGACATCGTGGCGGAGCTGAGCGAAGGGCTAGGTCTCGAGGAGACCGACGTGGCGATGGCCATCATCAGCCTCTCGCTGAACAGCCGGCTGCTGGCCCCGCAGGTGCTGGAGGTCATCGACGCCGAGACGCCGCTGGACCGCTTGGGCGAGGACCTCGGCGGGATGCTGGAGGACCTGCTCCCCTTCGAGATGCTGCTGGGCCGCCACCTGGACCGCGCCGTCCACGACGGCAACCGCGCCCAGCGCCACCTGGCCGAGGCGAACCTCCGGCTGGTGGTCAGCGTCGCCAAGAAGTACATCGGCCGCGGCATGTCCCTGCTGGACCTCATCCAGGAGGGCAACATCGGCCTCATCCGCGCCGTCGAGAAGTTCGACTACCGCAAGGGCTACAAGTTCAGCACCTACGCGACGTGGTGGATCCGGCAGGCCATCACGCGCGCCATCGCCGACCAGGCGCGCACCATCCGCATCCCCGTCCACATGGTGGAGACCATCAACAAGCTCCTCCGGCAGCAGCGCCGCCTCATCCAGGAGTTCGGCCGGGAGCCCAGCAATGAGGAGCTGGCCGAGTCGCTGGAGCAGAGCCCGGAGCGCGTTCGCGAGATCCTGCGCATCTCCCAGGACCCGGTGTCGCTCGAGACGCCCATCGGCGAGGAGGAGGACTCCCACCTCGGCGACTTCATTGAGGACCGGGCCGCCCTGGCGCCCATCGAGGCGGCGGCATACCAGCTCCTGCGCGAGCAGGTGGAGGACGTGCTGAGCACCCTCAGCGACCGCGAGCGCCGGGTGCTGGAGCTGCGCTTCGGCCTCATCGACGGCCGCAGCCGCACGCTGGAGGAGGTCGGCCGCGACTTCGGCGTCACCCGCGAGCGCATCCGTCAGATAGAAGCCAAGGCCCTCCGCAAGCTCCGCCATCCCACCCGCTCGAGGAAGCTGCGGGACTTCCTGGAGTAGGAACGTGACGGAATCACAGAGAGGCCGTTCGCCCTGAGGGAAATCGAAGCCTGTCCTGAGGCTCTCGAAGGGGGTGATCGGCCTCTCCTCATGTCCGGCGTCCGGCCCTTCCCTCTCGTCGTTCCCGCGTAGGCGGGAACCTAGAGAATGCGGGAAACGGCAGCCCCCCCTCCCCTAAAAATACTTCTCGATGCCTCCGTACCACAGGAACTTCCCCTCCTCCCTGACAATGATGAAGTTCTTCATCCGGCTTTCGTACACCACCCGAAGCGCCCTGGCGACGTCGATATATGCCACGCGGATCCGTTGGTATGCCGGGGAAAAGCCCTGGAAGCGCTTCCACGCCTCTCCGTTCGCCCGCACCGCCGCCAGAATGTCCTCGGGAAACTCAAACTCCTCCGTCAGCACGCCCTCCACCGCCTCCCGCACCGATGGGTGCAGCAAGCCTTCCCCTGCCAGCCAACGGAGCCGCTCCTTGTTCATCTGCGAGTAGCCGCTCCGGGGGTTCCTGGGGGTGAAGCGTTGGGCGGCGTGCAGGCTGTCCAGCTTCTTGACGATGCTGTCTATCCAGCCGAAGCACAGCGCCTCCTCCACGGCGTCGTTGTAGGGGATGCGCGGCTCGCCGGAGGCCTTGTTTGGATAGACCAGCCATATCTCCCTGGCGCTATCGAAGTTCGCCTCCAGCCACGCGCGCCACAGTTTCCTGTCGAAGACGTAGAGCGTCTCTCCGATGTCCATGGGGGTCTCCTTCCGATGCCGGGCCAGAGTAGCACCCCGCACCCACAGGTGCTACCGTAGTGAGTGGACCTCGTTCCGTGTCCCACTGTAGAGGAGAGGACCCGCTGCATGACGAGCGCACCCAACGCCATGACGCGGCACAGCTAATGAACCCCATCGACGCCAGCAACCACCGCTTCGTCTCCCGCCTCCGCGAGGAAGTCGAGGCGTGGCAGCAGGACGGCACCGTCACCGCCGAGCAGGCGCAGGCCATCCTTGCCCGCTACCCGGACTATGAGCCGGGCTTTGAGGCGTCCCGCAGGCGGCAGGGCCTCGTCACCGGGCTGTCTATCCTCGGCGGCATCCTCATCGGTCTCAGCGTCATCACCTTCTTTGCCGCCAACTGGGACGAGATCTCGCGGAGCGTCAAACTGGGGTCGCTCATCATCGGCGTGCTCCTCTCCTACGGCGCGGGGTACGTCATCTGGCAGCGGTCGGGCCCCACCCCGTACGCCGTGGCCTTCGTGCTGCTGGGCTGCATCATCTACGGCGCAGGGGTGCACCTCATCGGCCAGATCTACCACGTCCCGGTCAACGACCCCAACCTGTCGCTGTTCTGGTTCCTCGGCGTCGCGCCCCTCGCCTACGTCACCCGCTCTCGTCCCGTCATGTTCCTCGCCGTCGTGCTCTTCCTTGCCGCCGTCGGCTTTCGCCAGCAGGAATGGCTCGAGGGACTGGACGAGTCGGAGGCCGGCATCGCGGGCCTCATCCTCTACGTCGCGTTGGGGGCGTTCCTCTTCGCGGTCGGCAAAGCCAAGGCTCATCTTGATGGGTGGCAAAGCATCGGGGGCCTGTTCCAGGCCCTAGGGTTGCTCACTGCTTTTGCCGCGCTCTACATACTCACCTTCCGCGACGTGTTCGACGACGTCGACAGCATTAGCGGCGCGAGCCTCGGCTACTGGGCGCTGGCCTCTGGCGCCTCGGCGGTGGCCGTCGCGACGCTGGCATGGCTGGCGTGGCAGCGGGCGCAGGCCGGCGATAAGTCGCCGCTGGTGTTCGCCGAGGCCGGCGCAGTCGCCGTCCTGCTGGTGACGGCGCTCACGGCGGGACTGGTCCCCGTCGACTGGGAGCCGCTCTACCCGATCGTGTTCAACGCGCTGTTCGCGCTGTTGGCGCTGGGGCTGATGGCCTCGGGCTACCTGCAGGAGCACGAGGGCCGCGTCAACCTCTCGCTGGCCATCATCGCCCTGTACGTCATCACCCGCTACTTCGAGTACTCGATCAGCCTGCTCGACAGTTCGCTCGTGTTCTTCGGCGCTGGCGTGATCCTGCTGGGCGGGGGCTACCTCCTCGACCGCGGCCGCCGCCGGATGCTCGTCGCAATGCGCGAGCGGGAGGGCGCGCCATGAAGCCCTGGGTCCGCATCGCCTTCTGGGCCATCGTCGCCGCGCAGCTCGTCTTTCTGATCGGCTTCATCGCCGTGCGCGAGGCCGATCTGCGCACCGGCACGGAAATCATCTTACAGACCGTGCCGGTCGACCCGCGCTCCCTGCTGCAGGGCGACTACGCCATCCTCGATTACGAGGTCGCCGGGATGCCCTCGCGCCTGCCGGACTGGGACGTGGGCGCCACGGTCTACGTCGAACTGCGGGAAGGGTCGCCCCACTGGCGCGCCGGGAGCTATTCGCGCTCCCTCAGTGACATGAGGACGCAGGTCTTCCTGAGGGGCCGCGTTGACCGCCCCGGCCACCTCGACTTCGGCATCGGCACCTATTTCGTGCCGGAGGGGACGGGCCGCATAGTGGAACGCGCGGAAGACGTCAAGGTGGTGGTCAGCGTGGACATCGACGGCAACGCGGTCATCAAGGAAGTCCTCGTGGACGGCGATCCCTTCGACCCTGCCCGCGAGCGGTAGGAGCGAGTAGCTACTCGTCCGCCCCTGACACCGCCCCGTTGCGCTGACAGCGCTGCTCCCTCTACCCTCTCCGCATGGACGGTCAATCCGGCATGGAGGGTCAAAAGCGGGGCATCCGCAACCGGCCCGCGGCCACCCCAATGCAGATACGATTCGTTTCGCAAAAAAAGTGCAGTTTTGTAGCTGGCAGAGTCACAAACAGCTACGAATCGATTTCCGAAAACGATTCCCACCGCTGTCGTAGGGGCGGGTCGCGGCTCGCCCCCCAGCCCGCAGGCAGGGCCCCCCCCCCCCCCCCCCTCGGCCCGCGCGTGTGGGAGGGTTCAGGGGGATGGGTGGGGG
>JAPPNT010000032.1:22928-24911 GCA_028873745.1 Chloroflexota bacterium
TTTAATATTAAAAAAAATATAATTTTCTATTTAAAAAAACTATCCCCTCGGTTGTGGTTGGGGCGTGGCGCTACCCCCCCGCCTGCCCTCAGGCAGGCCCGCCCGCCCCTGCCCGTTCGCCCTGAGCTTGACGAAGGATCCTGTCGAAGGGTGCTCCGAACGAGGGGCTACTCCCCCACCCCGTGCTCGGCGAGCAGTAGGTGCAGCGCCTCCAGCGTGCGCCGGTTCTCCTGCAGCGTGAAGCCGTCGACGCCGTACACCGACGCGGACGCCACCCCGTCGACGGCGCCCCGGTCCACCATCGCGCGAATGACGTCCTCCTCCTCGTCCGGCGACGGCAGCAGGTTGCGCCCTGCCTGCAGCGACAGCGCCGCCACGAGCCCGTAACCGCCCCAGTTGGAAACGCTCGCGATGATGAGCTCCGACACCGTCGTCACGCAAGGCTCGTTGGGGAGCTGCTCGACCGACGGGATGTGCTCGGCCAGGTTGCCCATGCCGATCTCGTTGCCCCCGTCCCCGATGCCGACGGTCGCGCCGTGGTGCATGAAGATATAGTCCAGCTTGGCGTGGTACTCGGAAGTGTCCTGGCCGCGCATGTTCAGGTACCGGCCCGGCCCCGTGAACCCGCACCGCTCGATGGCGATGGCCACCGTCGGCTGCAGCCGCGCCAGCAGGTCAACGGCGAAGGCCTCGCTGGCCTCCGCGTCGGCGAAGGGGAAGTCGACGACGGCATCCGGCGGGACGAGGCCCTCGAAGACGGGCGTCGTCAGCCGGTCGGTCACGTACGTCACCGGACGCCCCAGCACCTCAAGCGCCTTGCCGATGAAGTACGCCCCCGGCGGGCCGTCGGTCTCGGTGGCCCCGGCGCGGGTGATGTAGAAGCCAGTCGCAATGAGCGCGCGGCCGGGCGGCGCGTCGAGGATGCAGCGGGCGGCGCGGGTGCAGTAGTCCTCGGGCAGGTGCGGGCGCAGCGGCGTCATGCCCCGCTTGTCGTACCGCAGGATGATGTCCTCAATCGTCGTCATAGCGCGGCGATGTCCTCGTCCCGCAGGTCCGTGATGAACATGTGCCCCGGGGCGTGCGTGATCATGAACGGCGGTTTGGAAGCGACGGCCACGGCCTGCGGCGTCACCCCGCACGCCCAGAACAGCGGCGTCTCGCCGTCGAGGATGACGGGCGGGTCGCCGTAGTCCGGCGACGCGAGGTCGCGGATGCCGAGCGCCTCCGGCTCGCCGACGTGTACCGGCGCGCCGTGGGCGTTGGGGAAGCGGGACGTCACCTGCACGGCCTTCACCACCTGCTCGCGCGGGACGGGCCGCATGGAGACGACGAGCGGCCCGGCGAACACCCCGGCCGGCGCCGTCTGCACGTTGGTCTTGTACATGGCGACGTTCCGCTCCGCCTCGACGTGGTGCAGCGGCACCCCCGCCGACGCCAGCGCCGTCTCGAAGGTGAAGCTGCAGCCGAGCAGGAACGTGACGAGGTCGTCGCGCCAGTAGTCGATGACGTCGGGCACGGTGGCCTCGAGGACGCCCTCGCGGTAGACGTTGTAGGACGGCAAATCGGTGCGGATGTCGGCGCCAGGAGCAGTCGCGACGGGCTCTGGGACGCCGGGCTCCATCACCTCGATGAGCGGGCACGGGCGCGGGTTGCGCTGGCAGAACAGCAGGAAGTCGAAGGCCTGCTCCCTCGGCAGCGAGACCAAGTTGGCCTGCACCCGCCCCGGCGCGAGGCCCGCCGTGGGCCGCGTCCACGCGCCGCTGCGGATGCGCTCGCGCACGTCCCTCGGCGATTCGGGCAGCAGCGTGGTCACGATGCGCGCTCCTTCCATGCCCTTCCAGAGTGCAGGGCATGATACTACACTACCACCGCGCCGCAAGGGACAACGGCCCCCTCTGGATTTCCCCGTTAACCGGCCAAAAAACGCCCCCCACCCCCCCTCGCCCCCCGTGAAAACCCAAATAATAATATCAAACCAATTTA
>JAPPNT010000196.1 GCA_028873745.1 Chloroflexota bacterium
AAGGGCTACTGGCTCTACGCCACCACTGAAGGCGTGCTCATCCCGTAAGCCCATCCCTCACCACCGAGAAGAGGCCTCCCCCGCGATGGGGGAGGCCTCTTCGTCGTGCTCAGGACAGGCCTCTTTGCGTGTGCCCTGCGGCGAGAGACAGGGCGCGGGCTAGACGCCGTTCTTGGGGAGCTCCGTCACCCACCAGGCGGCGATGTCGCGGTCCAGGAAGGCGACGGGGACGCCGCTGAGGGTGAGGCTGGTCTGGTGGGCGCCGACCCGCCGCATCTCGTCGGCGACGACGCGGACGATGGGGGAGAAGTCGCTGATGGCGGCCTGCTGGTCGCGGTCGCCGCCGCGGTTGACGACGATGGGGCTCAGGATGAGGTTGAAGACGACGGGGCGGGAGGTCTTGTGGTTGGCGCCGGGGCGGGCCCCCCTGGGCTCGGCGCCGGCGTCCTGCCAGCCCTGGACCTGCTGTGCTGTCATCAGTCGTTCCTTTCCGCGGAGCTGGGGCCGTAGCCAAGGCCGTCGATGATGGCGTGGCCCACCCAGCGGACCTCGCCCCAGACGTCGTCCTCGTCGGTTTGCTCCATGCGCCCGCCCAGGGGATGGTCGCTGCACCACCACCACGTCCCCACGGGGAACTGGCGTGCCCGCTTGACCAGAATGTCGCCGTCGTTCTTGAAGACGTAGAGGCGGTTCTCCAGGGGAACGGCCCTGGTGCAATCGACAAGGATCGTGCTGCCGTGGGGGAGCGTCGGCATCATGGAGTCGCCCACAACGTGAAACACCCTGGCGCGCTTGAGGTCGATGCCGTAGGTCTTCAGAAACTCGCGGCACCGGAAGGGCTGGCTGCCCTCGGCCGGCAGGACCGTCGAAAACTCGGTGAGGCCGGCCGGGGGCGGCTCCGTATGGGCCTGGACGCAGGCGACGTCCGAAGCCTCGCCCGGGTCTGCGCCCTGCGGCCGTCGGGGGGTGTCCGTCAGTTCCAGGAGATAGTCGAGGGAGGTGTTCAGGTACATGGCGATTTGGATGAGCTTCTCCAGGGAGGGCTGGGCACGGCCGGACAGGATCTTGGAGATGGTGGGCTGGGCCGAGTCCAGGCTGTAGCCGATGTGCTCGCCAAGCACCTGCTGCGTCACACCCTGCCGCGCCATCGCGGCGGCCAGCCGCTCCCTGCTAAGGGCATGTTGTCTGTTCAGCATACCCGGTTCCTCTGTACCCTTACGCGTATTCCATGTTCAGGTTGACAATTTCTCTGTCACCCTTACGCGCAGTCAAATATAGATTGTCAACAAGTTGATTGACAAATGCATATCTTGCATCTACCATGCTCATGTGGATATGCCTGACATGCATTTACTGAAGCGGGTCGCCCGTTCGGGCGTGACCCAGGAACGGCTGGCGCTGACGCTGGGCATTGACCCCACGCAGTTCAGCCGGTACATCCGCGGGCTGCGGCGGCCGCCGGAGGGCTTCGAGGAGCGGGTCAGCGCCATGCTGGACCGCCTCGAGGAGGCGGAGCAGGCCGCGGAGCAGGCGGCACGCGAGGCCCGGGCTCGGATCCTGGGGACCGAGGCCTGACGACCGCTCGCCCTGAGCCTGTCGAAGGGTCACCCGCTGCTGAACACCGAGTCCAGCGCGCGGAAGCAACGGCCCTCGACCGGCGGGCCGCCGTCGCCGAGCTCCGCCAGCAGCGCCGCGCACCGCTCGAGGAAAGCGTCGAGGTCACCGTCGCCGCGGTAGTCGTACAGCGCCTCGCGGAAGGCGTCGACGGCGTCGTCCGCGGCGGCGCCGGCGAGCGCCAGGCGGCCGTCGATGGCGCGGGCGATGTCGAAGGCGTCGTGCATGTCGGCCATGGTGCAGCTCGCGAGGCGCAGGTGTTGGTGCCGAAGGAGGGATTCGAACCCACACGCCCTCGCGGGCAGCGGATTTTGAGTCCGCCGCGTCTACCATTCCGCCACTTCGGCAAGGGTGTTCCTCAATTGTACGGGACGGGGCACCGCCCCTCAACTGAAACCGCAACCGGAAAATTGACTGGCCAAGACCCCGCAATCTATACTCAGGAGTACGGCATTCCTCTCATTGACCCCGTCATGCCGTCCTCCCTGGGCCGGTAGCTCAGTCGGTTAGAGCGCAGCTCTGATAAAGCTGAGGTCGGAAGTTCGAATCTTCCCCGGCCCACCATTTTTGACGGTAGACAGAACCGAGCCGTTCAGGGCCATCTCCTCGGCGT
>JAPPNT010000126.1 GCA_028873745.1 Chloroflexota bacterium
GCAGGACGCCAACTCCCCAACACGTCATTCCTGCGAAGGCAGGAATCCAGGGGAGCGAGGGCCGGGGCAAGGCAACCGAGGCAGGACGCCAACTCCCCAACACGTCATTCCCGCGAAGGCAGGAATCCAGGGGAACGGGGGCCGGGGCAGTGCAACAGGGGCAGGACGCCAACTCCCCAACACGTCATTCCTGCGAAGGCAGGAATCCAGGGGAGTGGGCCGGGGCAGTGAATAGGGGCAGGACAGCCTACAGGGAAAGAATAACCCTCTCCACCTCGTCGGACTCGGCCGAGAGCTCCCGCAGCGGGATGTCCGCAATCTGGTTCGCCAGGTCCGGGTCCTTGAGGCCCGTCCCCGTCAGGATGCACACCACCGTCTTGTCCCGAGGGATCAGTCCGTTGCCGACGCTCTTGATAAGCCCCGCCACCGACGCCGCGGAGGCCGGCTCACAGAAGATGCCCTCCAGCCGGGCCAGCAGCTTGTACGCCGCCAGGATCTCCTCGTCGGTCACCGCATCGATGAGCCCGCCGGACTCGTCCCGCGCCTCGACGGCCGAGCGCCAGCTCGCTGGGTTGCCGATGCGTATGGCCGTCGCGATGGTCTCCGGGCTCTCTACGATCTCCCCCCGTACGATGGGCGCCGCGCCCTCGGCCTGGAAGCCGAACATCTGCGGCGTGTGCGTGGTGGCCTCCAGCTCGTGGTACTCCTTGAAGCCCTTCCAGTAGGCGGTAATGTTCCCCGCGTTCCCCACCGGGATGCACAGGTAGTCCGGCGCGTCGCCCAGCGCGTCCGAGATCTCGAAGGCCGCCGTCTTCTGCCCCTCGATGCGGTACGGGTTGACCGAGTTCACCAGCGCGATCGGGTGCCGCTCGGAGAGCTCCCGCACGATGGCCAGCGCCCGGTCGAAGCTGCCGTTGATCAGCAGGATGTGCGCCCCGTACGCGATCGCCTGCGCGATCTTGCCCCGCGCCACGTTCCCCTTCGGCACCAGCACCACCGTCGAGAGGTTGCAGTGGGCGCCGTAGGCGGCTGCGGAGGCGCTCGTGTTCCCGGTGGACGCGCAGATGATCGTCCGGCTCTGCCGCTCCAGGGCGTTGGCCACGGCCATCACCATGCCCCGGTCCTTGAACGAGCCCGTGGGGTTGCACCCTTCCAGCTTGAAGTACAGGTTCTCCAGCCCCAGCTCCGCCGCCATCCGGTGCGAGCGCACCAGGGGCGTGTCGCCCTCGCCCAACGAGATCATCGGCGTCGAGGACGATATGGGGAGGTGCTCGCGGTACGTCTGGAGGACACCCTGGTTCATCGAATGCTCCGCATTGCGCTGGTGACAGGATAACCGTTGGCCGCGTATCTGAACAGGGGTTACGAGGCCTCGACGCGCAGCAGGTTGTGCACCGCCGCCACCGTCGGCAGCTCGCGCAGCTCGGCGAGCGCCGCCTGCATGGCCGCCTCCAGCGCCGGGTGCGTCGTGATGACGAGGTCCGCCGTCCCCGCCAGGTTGTCCGCGTCCTTCTGGATGACGGAGGCGAGGCTGATGGTGTGGTCGCCGAAGACATGGGCGATCTGCGCAAGCACGCCCGGCTGGTCCGCCGCGCTGACGCGGAGGTAGTACTGCGTCTCCAGCTCCCGCATCGACCGCACCGGAAGCGGCGCCTGCCCAGCTCGAGCGCTCTCCGATGCCGTGTCATTGGCGCACGCCAGCAGGTCGGCGATGATCGCGCTCGCCGTCGGCGCTGGCCCGGCGCCGCGCCCGTGGAACACCACGGGGCCCACCAGGTCACCCTGCACCTCGATGGCGTTGAAGGCCCCCTCCACCTTGGCCAGCATCGTCTCCCGGTGCAGCAGCGCCGGGTGCACGCGCGCCTGCACTGCCCCGTCGATGCGCTGCGCGATGGCCAGGAGCTTGATCTCGTAGCCCAGCTCGTGAGCGTACTGGAAGTCGTCCGCCTCCAGCGATGTGATGCCCTCGCAGTGCACCTGGTCCGGCGTCACCGGGGTGTGGAAGGCCAGCGAGGCCAGGATGGCGAGCTTGAACGCCGCATCCCGCCCCTCGATGTCGTTGGCCGGGTCCGGCTCCGCGTAGCCCAGCTCCTGCGCCTGCGCCAGCGCGTCGCGGAAGGCCAGCCCCTCCTGCGACATTTTGGTGAGGATGTAGTTGGTGGTGCCGTTGATGATACTGCGGATGGACCGGACATCGT
>JAPPNT010000167.1 GCA_028873745.1 Chloroflexota bacterium
CTTCGGCGGGTTGCTCGAGGGCAACCGGACGCCTGCCCCCCCTTCCACAGACTTCGCCCCCCGCCGGATCCCTGCGCTCGTCGGAATCGGCAGCGGCGCGAGACGCCGTGCGATTATAGTGCACCCGCTGCCCTCAACCAAATTGGATGTCGCAGCGGCCGTCGATGGGCGTGAAACGCGCGGCAATGATACCATTGGGCAAGCAGGGCGCTCCTCAGGCCGTATCGGCGGGTTGAATGACGCGCACTTGAGGTGACCGGCTCTGCGAACGGAACGCCGGAGCGAGGCACGCCAGGGAGGCGCCGCATGGACACGGAAGACCTGATCATCGATGACGGCGAAAAGGGCATCTTTCGCTACCACCGTTCCTCGATGACCTCCCTCGATGTCCTGGAGCAGGAGCGGGAGCGCATCTTCGACCGATGCTGGCTTTACGTTGGGCACGAGTCGGAAGTGGCGGAGCCGGGTGACTTCCGTCGTCGAAACGTGGCAGGACGCCCCCTGTTCTTCGCCAGGGGCAGGGACGGCGTGGTGCGGGTCTTCCTGAACAGCTGCCCGCACCGCGGCGCCGTGGTATGCCGGCGTGACGAGGGCAACGCCGCGATATTTCAGTGCTTCTACCACGCCTGGACCTTCAACACGGAGGGAGAACTTCTGCGGAGGCCCGACGAAGCAGGCTACAGCGAGGGTTGCGACCGGGCAGAGTTGGGTCTCAGGCCGCCTCCCCGGGTGGACAGCTACCGCGGCTTCTACTTCGTCAGCTTCAATGCGGAGGTTGAAGACCTCTGGACGTACCTTGCCGGTGCCAGCGAGTACATCGATCTCATAGCCGACCAGTCCGAGGTGGGGTTGAAGATAAGCCGAGGCTCCAACGACTACACCGTCCGATCGAACTGGAAATTGCTGGTCGAGAACGCGATGGACAGCTACCACCTGCTGCCGCTGCATTCCACCTACTTCGACTACATTTCCAATCTCGCCAAGGGCACACCGGGAGAGGTCTCCTTCGCCAACTGGCCGCCCGGGAAGATTCGGTTGCTGGGCAACGGCCACTTGGTCCAGGAAAGCGCCGGGCTGGCCGGCCGCACCGTCGCCCATTGGCACCCCTCCCTGGGCGAGGAATCCAGGGAGGAGATAGAGAGCATCCGTGAGCGGCTGGTAGAGCTGCACGGAGAGGAGAGGACTCACCACATAGCCGACACGAACCACGCCCTCCTCATCTTTCCGAACCTGCTCATCAACGACTTCATTTTCACCATCATCCGGGTATTCGACCCCACTGCGCCGGGCATGACGGCGTGCACTGCCTGGAACCTGGTGCCCGGAGAGCACAGCGCGAACTTGCTGGCCCGACGTCTGGACAACTTCATCACGTTCCTGGGCCCCGGGGGGCTTGGGACCCCGGATGACACGGAGGCGGCTGAATCCTGCCAGGCGGGCTTTCAGGCTGGCGAAATGGTATGGTCCGATATTTCCAAGGGGATGCACCGCGTATCCTCGACTGCCGATGAGTTGTCGCTGCGGGCCTTCTGGCGGCACTGGCACGGCCTTCTGCGGGGCCTCGACGCGGTCGAGTTGGCGGACCAGGTGCCCGGCGGAAAGGACAGCTAAGGGATGCAGACACCGGATTCCCGCTCCATCAGGGAAGAGGTCGAGGACTTCCTCTACGAAGAGGCCGCGTTGCTGGACGAGTGGCGTCTGGACGAGTGGTTTGCCCTCTTTACCGAGGATGCCACCTACGTGGTTCCCACGCCCGATCTGCCGGGAGCGGACCCCGCTCAGGACCTGGTCTTCATCAACGATGACATCGTGCGCCTTCGGGCAAGGGTACGACGATTGAAGGGCCGCCACGCCCACCGGGAGTACCCCTCGTCCCGCACCCGGCGTTTCATCAGCAACGTCCGGGTAGAGGCGACTGGCGAAAACGACCTCCGGGTGACCGCCAACGCCCTGGTTTACCGCTTCCGCAGCGGCGAGGACGCCCCCTTCGTCGGCCGCTACGAGTACAACCTCAAGCGCGTCGACGGAGGCTTCATGATCACCTACCGCCGCGCAATGCTGGACCACGAGTCCCTCGCGCACCACGGCGCAGTAAGCATCATCTTCTAGCGCTGGGCCCCCACCCCCGTCCCTTGACACACCGCCCGCCGTCCCGTAGCTTCCCCGTGACTCGAAATCTCAGCCCGCTCGACGCG
>JAPPNT010000013.1:0-593 GCA_028873745.1 Chloroflexota bacterium
GATGGAGGTGGTGTCCAACTTCCGCGCCCGGTACGACTACGTGACGCTGCCGTGGCACCTGGGGTCGGCCTACGACGACGTGTACATCGTCGCGGAGTGCCTGAAGCAGACGGACGACGACCAGGACGCGGACGGCATGCGTGACTGCCTGTACGAGATCACCTGGAGCGGAGCCATCGGCGAGAACTACAGCTTCGACGAGAAGGGTGAGGTCGTGGGGCTGTCCAACGTCGTCATCCAGGTGCTGCCGGTCAGCGAGCGAACAGACGACAACCAGGGCTACAGAGTGATGGGCCCAGCGCCCAGCCTCTAGCGTACACTCGCGGGGTGGAAGCGGCCTGAAGGCCGGGCCCTGAAGGCGAACGGCCGGGCCGGCTCCACCCCGTGCATCCTGAAACGCAGGGGGGCGAGCCGGTGCAACGTCTCAGGGCGGTTGGCACCCGCCAGGGCAATGTCCTGGCGATTGTCCTTGCGACACTGGCGGTGTCGTACCTCGCGTGGAAGATCACGGAGTCCCCCTCGCAGTCGGTGCAATTCGCTTTCAACGGGCTGTCCGTGGGCGCGGTGTACGCGCTGCTGGCGATGGGCTTCAC
>JAPPNT010000013.1:603-14584 GCA_028873745.1 Chloroflexota bacterium
CTTCACGCTGGTCTACAGCACCGTCTGGTTCTTCGACCTCTACTACGGCGCCGCGGCGGCGCTCGGCGCGTACGGCGTCTTCTACATGCGCCACCAGGAGGTGGTGGGCGGTCACTACGAGGTGCAAAACCCCGTGGTGAACATTGTCTTCGGCCTTGTCGTGGCCGGCGTGGTGGCGTGGGCCCTCTTCGAGATCCTGTATCCCCGGTTACGGGGCCGGTTCAGCCGGAGGTCCATCCAAGGGGCAGTCGGCCTGGCGGGTATCCTTGCCGGACTGTATACGGGACTTCTTCTTGTGTACCCGGACAACCTGCACCTGTTGTTCGGTCCCGTTGCGGGGCTGGCGGTCGGCGTTGCGGTGGCGCTCGCGTTGCGAGAGGGGCTGGTACGGGTTACGAGCAGCGAAGACGGGCCGATGGCGACGCTCGTGCCCGCCATCATTGGGCTGGCAGTTGGAGCGGGAGCCGCGGCGTACATCGCGGACAGGCCGGAGTCCGGGCTGTACCTGAGCTGGGCGGTGTCCTGCCTGCTGGCGGGGTGCGTCGGGCTGGGGCTGTACCGGGGGCTGTACGTCACGCTGCGGAACCGGGCGCGGTCGCCGCTGATCATGCTGGTGGCGTCGATGGGCATCCTGCTGGCGATCAGCGCGACGATCACCATTGTCTTCGAGAGCGCGCCCCGGCCGCTGCCCCCCGCCTTCGGCAGCGGCCCTATCGAGTTCGGCGGGGGCAACATCAAGGGGTTCAACTTCTTCACGGTGGGCGTGTCGCTCGCGGGGTTTGCGGGGCTGCTGTGGCTGCTGCAACGGACGTCGTTCGGGCGGTCGGTGCGGGCGATCGGCGACGACGAGGACGTGTCCAAGGTTGTGGGAATCAACACGACGGTGGTCATCGCCATCGTGTTCTTCATCGGCGCGGCGTTCGCGGCGATGGCGGGCATCCTGAGCGGCCACGATACGGCGATACAGCCTCGAATGGGGCTGCTGCTGCTGCTGAAGGGGTGGATTGCGTCGGTGGTGGGCGGGATAGGCAACCTCTACGGGGCGCTGCTGGGGGGCTTCGCGCTGGGCATGGTGGAGCAGTTCGGCATCTGGGACCTGGCGGGAGAGTGGAAGGACGTCATCTCCTTTGTGGTGTTGATCCTCTTCCTCTCCTTCTGGCCCAAGGGCGTGCTGCCAAGGAAGTAGGGGCATGACGACGCGTACAGGCGAGAGCACAGAGGCGGGACAGCGTCTCGGGCTGGTCGGCCGGCTGAAGAACGGCAACATCGAGCTGTGGGCCAACCTGATTGTGCTGGCGCTGGTGATCGGCTTCGTGTTCTGGCGGGGGAGCGGGTTCGCCATCACCATCGGCACGGTGTTCGCCATCTGGGCGATCCTGACGGTGAGCCTGAACCTGGTGGTGGGCTACACGGGGCTGCTCTCGGTGGGGCACATCGGCTTCTTCGGCATCGGCGCGTACAGCGTGGCGATCCTGACGTCGACGACGGACTACTCGCTGCTGCGGACGCAAAGCATCCCAACGCACGAGTGGCCGTTCTTCGCGGCGCTGCCGGTCGGCATCGTGCTGGCGGGCGCGGTGGCGCTGGTGGTGGGGGTGGTGTTCAACCGCTTCCGGGACGACGTGTTCGTGCTGGTGTCGTTCGGATTTGCCATCATCTCATTCAACCTGTTCCTCAACGCGGGGGCGATCACGCGCGGGGCCTTCGGCATCCACGAGGTCGCGCGGCCGAACATCGTTGGGCGGACGCTGGACGGCGAGCTGGAGTACCTGATCATGGCGCTGGCGTGCCTGGCCATCGTGTCGCTGGTGGCGTGGGCCATCGTGACATCGTCGTTCGGGCGGGTGCTGACGGCGATACGGGAGGACGAGCAGGCGGCGGCGGTGTTCGGGTACCGGGTGACGCACTACAAGCTGGCTATCTGGGTGATCTCGGCGATGATGGCGGCGATGGCGGGCGGGTTGTTCTCGAGCTGGACGTCGTTCATCGACCCCAACTCGTTCATCCTGCTGGAGTCGATCCTGCTGGTGTCCATCGTCATCCTCGGGGGGCTGGCGACGATCTGGGGATCGCTGCTGGGCGCGATGACCTTCGTGCTGCTGGAGGAGGGGATGCGGTTCCTGCCGTTCATCCCGGACGTGTACGTCGGCCAGGCCCGGCAGGTGGCGCTGGGCGTGCTGCTGGTGGTGCTCATGCTCTTCCGGCCGCAGGGGCTGATGGGGAGGTACAAGCTATGACGCAGATACCGGCCCGGGACGCGGAGCGCTACGCCCTCGGCACGGTGGGCGTCAGCAAGAACTTCGGCGGGGTGCAGGCGCTGCACCGGCTGTCGATCTCCATCCCGCGGGGACAGATCACGTGCGTCATCGGCCCGAACGGGTCCGGGAAGTCGACGCTCATCAACATCCTGAGCGGCATGCTTCCCCTCGACAGCGGCATGGTCATCGTCGACGGGGAGGGCCTGCACGTGGTGCACCCGTATGAGATGCCGGACCTGGGCATCACGCGGACGTTCCAGGACGTGCGGGTGTTCAACCAGATCAGCGTGTGGGACAACATCATGGTGGTGCTCACCCGGCGGAAGCTGCTGCCGGCCCTGCTCGAGCGGGGGAAGGCGTCGCAGCGGGAGCGGGCGGAGCAGGCGCTGCGCGACGTTGGGATGTGGGACAAGCGGAACTCACTCGCCGAGGACCTCTCGTACGGGCAGCGGAAGCTGCTGGAGATGGCGCGGGCGATGGCGCTGGACGCGAGCATCTACCTCTTCGACGAGCCGTTTGCGGGGCTGTTCCCGCAGATGTTGACTCGGGTGAAAGACATCTTCAAGCAGCTCCGGGCGCGGGGCAAGAGCATCCTGTTCATCACGCACAACATGGACATCGTGCGGGAGCTCTCAGACCACCTCATCGTCATGGACAGCGGCGAGCTGCTGGTGGAGGGCGACGTAGACGAGGTGCTCGCGCGGCGCGAGGTCATCGAGGCGTACTTGGGCGACTGAGGCGAGCGAGGGGGAAAGGGGCCGTATGCGTCGGGGTTACTGCCATAGCAGGAACGACAGAGTGGGTGGCGGGGGCCTGGGCACCGGCTTCCGCCGGTGAAACGGGGGACGGGGCACCCTTCGACAAGCTCAGGGCGAACGGTGTCCCGTTTGTCGGGGTTCCTGCCTTCGCAGGAACGACGGGGATTTGCGAGGCGGCAAGGATGGCGGAAGAGCGGGAGCTACAGCAGAGCGAACAGCAGGCAGGGCCGAACGGATCCGACGCCGGGCGCTTCATGCTGGGGATGGAGAACGTCTCCGTTCGCTACGGGGCCGTCGCGGCGCTGGAGCATGCCTCGCTGGGCATTCGCGAGGGCGAGGTCGTGGCGGTCATGGGGCCGAACGGCGCTGGGAAGTCGACGGTGTTGAAGGCGATCATGGGGCTGGCGCCCGTCGCCGAGGGACAGGTGTACTGGCGCGACGCGCCGCTGACGACGGCAACGCACGAGATCGTCAAGCACGGCATCGCCTTCGTGCCGCAGGGGCGGCGGCTGTTCACGCATTTGACCATCGAGGAGAACCTCGAAATGGGATGCCCGTACCTGCGCGACAAGACGGAGCGGCGCCGGCGGATGGACACGGTGATGGAGCTATTCCCCATCCTGCACGACAAGCGCAAGGACCTCGCGAGCCAGATGTCGGGCGGGCAACAACAGATGCTGGCGCTGGGCCGCGGCCTGATGGCCAACCCCGAGGTGCTGCTGCTGGACGAGCCGACGCTGGGACTCGCCCCCAACATCGTGGCGAGCGTGTTCTTCAACGTCTCGCGCATCAGCGAGGAGCTGGGGACGATGATCATGGTGGTGGAGCACAACATCAAGGGCGTGCTGGACATCGTGGACCGGTGCTACATCCTCGACACGGGGCGCGTGGTCTTCGAGGGGACGCCGGACGACGTGCGCTCGACGCACATCCTGACGGAGGTGTTCCTGGGCAAGGTGCAGCCGATGGACGGAGAGGAAGAGTAGCCCCCGGCATCGCGGGTGGACTTCGTCGCAGGGCTCGATTTGGGATACTAGAGTTTGCGCGCCGCAATGATGCGATGCTAGAGTGAGGCGGTCAGGTCTAAATTGACCGCAAGAAGAAGACGTGTACGACTACGGCCTCATCGGCGACATGTCCTCAGCGGCGCTGGTCGGCACCGACGGTTCCATCGACTGGTGCTGTTTGCCCCGTTTTGACTCACCAAGCGTCTTCGCAGCCCTTCTCGACAAGGACATTGGCGGCAGGTTCCGCATCAGGCCAGCCTCCACGTTCTCCGCCGCGCTCCAAGCGTACGTGCAGGACACCAACATCCTTCGCACGACGTTCAATACCTCAACGGGCACCGTGACCGTCACCGACTTCATGCCCATTCGCGACAGCGACATGGATAGTGTGCCCGACACCAATCCAGACGAACCACCGGAAGTGCACCGCATCGTCACCTGCACGTCGGGCAGCGTGGAGATGCAGTGCGACTTCCAACCGCGCCACGACTACGCGCGGTCGGTGCCCGAGATCCGCGCCATTCGCGGCAACGGCAACGGGCTCGCCATCGAGGCGCATGGCGGGCGGCAGAGCATGACGCTGATTGCTGACGTGGCGCTGCCGGTGAACGGCGAAGGCGTCTCGGGCACATTCACGCTGTCGCAGGGAGAGTCGGCGACGTTTGTGCTGGCCTACGGGCACGGAAGGTCGTCGGTACTGGAGCGGTACCGAACACAGGAAAAGCTGCAGCATACGCGGGAGTACTGGGAGGGCCTGGTCACGGCGATGAACTACACGGGGCTGTGGCGCGAACAGGTCGTGCGCTCGTTCCTGCTGCTGCACCTGATGATGTACCGCGGGACGGGAGCAATCGTCGCGGCGCCGACGACGAGCCTGCCGGAGACCATCGGCGGGTCGCGGAACTGGGACTACCGGTACTCGTGGCTGCGGGACACGAGCTTCGCCGTCGACATCCTGTACCGGCTGGGCGACGTCTACGGCGCGGACCGCTACGTCCAATGGCTGCTGGAGCAGTGCCAATTGAGCCGGCGCCGGACGCGCATCGTCTACGGGATCACGCGGTCGTCATCGCTGAAGGAGCAGGTGCTCGACCATCTGCGGGGGTACGAGGACTCGCGGCCGGTGCGCATCGGGAATGGCGCGGCGGAGCACCTGCAGATGGACGTATTCGGCGAGGTGATCGCGTCGATACACTCGCTGCTGGTGCTGCACGGCGAAATCCCGGAGGAGGCGTGGGACCTGGTTGTCTCGCTGGCGGAGACGGTCATCGAGAACTGGCAGCGGCGCGATCGCGGGGTGTGGGAGGTCCGGGGGGAGCAGCAGCACTTCGTTTACTCGAAGGTGCTGTGCTGGACAGCGCTGGACACGGCGGCGTACATCGCGGCGGCGGTCGGACAGCGACGGCAATACCGGCGGTGGGGGCAGGTGGCATTCATCATCAAGTCTGAGGTGCTGGACCAGGGCTGGAGCGCGGCCAAGGGGGCGTTCCGGCAACGCTACGGCAGCGACGCCCTGGACGCGTCCAACCTGGCGATCCCGTTCTTCAGCCTCATCGGGCGCGACGACCCGCGCGTCAGGCAGAACGTCGACGCAATCGAGCGGGAGCTGACCGATGGGCCGCTCGTCTGGCGCTACATTCCGGAGGAGACGGACGACGGGCTGGACGCGCAGCCCGAGGGGGCGTTCACGCTGCTGAGCTTCTGGCTGCTGGGCAACCTCATCTACACAGGACAGACGGACAGGGCCTTCGACTACTTCCACGACGTCATCACCCGGTGCGCCAACCATGTGGGGCTGTTCGCGGAGATGTACGACCCGGCGGCAAACAGGCAACTTGGGAACTTCCCACAGGCGTACTCGCACATCGGGCTGATCCACACGGCGCTGAACCTCTCGGGCTTCATTGCGGATACGCCGACGCGACTGATCCGGCCGCGCCAGCAGGGGTAGGGCAAGGCCGCCATTCGCCTTGACTTTGCCCCCACCGGCAATTATGTTGCCCACACGCAGCGGCCTCTACGGGGGATGACGTGCAGCGATACATCCTGATACGGCTCTTCCACGGACTCATCGCCTTCCTGGGCGTAACCATTCTCATCTTTTCCCTGGTACGACTGTCCGGCGACCCGCTGGACAACCTGCTGAGCGAAGAGGACGACGAGGAAACGGCGCAGTACGTGCGGCAACTGTGGGGGCTCGACCGGCCGCTGGCGGTGCAGTACTTCACCTACATGGGCAACGTGCTGCAGGGGGAGTTCGGGCCGTCCTTCAGCTTCGACGCGTCCGCCGGCGAGCTCATCAAACGGCGGCTGCCCAACACGCTGCTGCTGGGCGGCCTTGCAACGGCCATCAGCTTCCCACTGTCGATAGCCATCGGGGTGTTCACGGCAGTCAGACGTGACTCGTTTCTTGACTATGGAGGGAAGTCGCTGGCCATCGTTGGTCAGGCGACTCCGGACTTCTGGATCGCCATCATCCTCATTTGGATCTTCGCGGTCACGCTGGGGTGGCTGCCAACTTCGGGGAAGGGGGAGATCGACCACCTTGTGCTGCCTGTCATTGTGCTTGCGCTGCCGAGCGCGGCGACGCTGCGGCTGATGCGATCGGCGATGTTGAACCAGCTCGACTCCGAGTACGTCAAGCTGGCGCGCATCAAGGGACTGCCGGAGTGGAAGATCATCTGGAAGCACGCCTTCCGAAACGCGGCGATTGTGCCGCTGACATTCATGAGCGTGATCATCGCGCAACTGGTGTCAGGGTCGATCGTGGTGGAGACGATATTCGCGTGGCCGGGGATGGGGCAACTCGCGATTCAGGCGATCAACGCCCGCGACTACCACGTGGTGCAGGCGCTAGCGCTGATGGGCTCGACCATCCTGATCCTCATGCATCTGGTCACGGACATCGCGTACGTGTACGCGGACCCGCGAATCCGGTTCACGCGGATTAACCGGTAGGCGCCCAAGCAGGGGACGGAGAGGGACGGCATGGCGACATTCGCCGACGCGAGACGAGAGGGCGCACTGGAGCAGTCCCAGTCCCGCTACCAGCGGGTCATGGGGGCGCTTCGGGGGCTGCCGTTCATCTGGGTGTTCATTCTGCTGGTGGTGCTGATCATCCCCGGACTGTTTGCGCCAATCATCGCACCGCACGACCCGCTGGACGGCGACCTGACAAGGCGGTTGGCGCCGCCCGTGTGGGACGTCGAGGGATCGTGGGAGCATATCCTGGGCACGGACCGGCAGGGGCGCGACCAGCTCAGCCGGCTGATCTACGGCTCGCGCATCGCGCTCTTCGTCTCGATGACGGCGCTGCTGATCTCGGCGACTATCGGGACGACGCTGGGACTGGTGTCGGGGTGGTACGGCGGGTGGATGGACCACATCGTCCAACGAATAGTCGACATAAAAGCATCCATTCCGGCGATTCTTTTGGCTCTCATTTTCGTGAGCATCTTCGGGCAGAGCGTGTTCGTGGCGATCGCAGTCATCGCCATCTTCCTGTGGAACCGGTATACGCGGCTGATACGGGCGGAGACGCTCTCGCTGCGGAACATGGATTTCGTGGCGCGGGCGCGGGTGTCCGGTTGCTCGACGCCGAGGATCATCGTCAAGCACATCCTGCCGAACGTGGCGAACACACTTATCGTGCTGGCGACGCTGGAGGTGGGCGTCGTCATCATCCTGGAGTCGACGCTGAGCTTCCTGGGGGTGGGCATCCCGCGGCCGACGCCGGCGTGGGGTGTAATGGTGGCGGACGGACGCAACTATCTGGCGGTGGCGTGGTGGGTGGCCGTGATCCCCGGGCTGGGCATCTTCCTGACGGTGCTCTCGCTCAACCTCTTCGGCGACTGGCTGCGAGACCGGCTGGACCCGAAGCTGAGGCAGGTGCAGCGGTGAGCGCGCCCGGCCGCTCGGCGTCTCCCAAGGAGTAGGCGATGAATGTCGTCTTGTGGGCGCTCGCCGGGGCGCTGGCGGGCGCGGTCTTTGTGGCGTTCGGCATCTTCGCGTTCTGGGTGATGGCGTACCTGGGCGGGTTCGGCATTGCCATCGGCGCAGGGATAGGGCTGGCGCTGGGGGCGTGGAAGGGGATGATCGAGCGGCGGAAGAAGCGCTCGGACCCGCCGCTGGCATCGAGGGAGCGGCCGTTCTACTAGGGGCTATGCCGCCTCGAAGGGGTTGAGCGGTGCGGCGTCAGAGCGTTGGTGCGGGCCTCGGGTGCGAGGAGGAGGTCCTTCAGGCTGGGCCTTACCATGCCCTCGAGGCGGCGCCATTGCTCAATGGGGACTAGGACAGCGGCTTCGACGCCGCGCTTCGTGATGACTTGGGGGCCTTCGGTGACGGCGGTCTCAAGAAGCTCGCTGAACTTGGCTTTCGCATCCTGAACTGGCCATTTCTTAGTCGCGGGGATGCCTCCGTTGAAGACTTTTCTTGCTAGTCATCAGATTAGTGTGTAAGGGCACTGCCGTCAACGGGCGTCAGGTTAGCAAGTGGTCTTGCTTCGCGGGTGGCGGCCTCAGGGCAAACGGAGAGGGGGAGCCGTGCGGCTCCCCCTCTCGCTGTGGTCAGCGGCCGGTGCTAGCTGGCGGCTTTCACGTTGTCGAAGTGGCTGTAGAGGGCAATCATGCTGCCGGGGAAGACCCACTCTCCAACGACGTCCGGGTTGTACAGGACCACTGTGGGGATCCAGAGCAGCGGGATGTTCTGGTTTTGGGCGACCATGATGTCGCCGACCTCGCGGAAGATCCTCGTGTGCTGCGCCTGGTCCATGGTTGCTCTGGCCGCGAGGTGAAGTTCGTTCAGCCTCGGAATGATGAAGACTCCCGGCGTCCTGCCCCACTGGCTCCCGTAGATGAAGACGTTGGTGAACAGGTCGGACGAGGTCTGGCGCAGGTTCAGATGGTTGTCGAACTCGAGGTTCCTGGCGCGCGCTCCCTGGGTGGCGCTGTCCATGCTCTCAATGTTCACCTTGACGCCGATGTCCTGCAGCATGTCCACAGAGGCAAGCACCACGTCCTGCCCCTCAGGCAGACCTCGATAGGCGCTAAGCAGGATCACGCTCATCTCGTACGGGTTGTCCGGCCCGTATCCCGCCTCGGCGAGGAGGGCCGTGGCGCCGGCCGGGTCGTACGCAAAGTTCCGGTCGTAGAGGGCAGGCCACTCAGGGTTCCAGCCGTCGCTGCGCGGGTTGTAGCCCATGACGATCATGTTGTCCGCGCCGCCGTTGAAGAGTCCGCGGTTGAGCACGTCACGGTCTATCGCCTTGCTGAGGGCCTGGCGAATGCGGATGTCCATCATGGGCACGTCCGGGTACACGTAACCCAATTCAGGCATCGTCCTGTCCTCCAGGTAACAGCAGAGAAAACTCAGGACGATGCGCTTTGCCGGAATGGTGCCCTTCACCGAGGCCATTCCCTTGGAGAAGGCGGTCTCATGCAGGTCAGTCGCCAGCGGTGAGATGTGCACCTCATCAGTCAGGAGGGCTGCCAACCTGGTCGACTCCTCGGAAATGAAGCGCAGCTCCAACTCCTCAAAGTCGGGGGTGACACGCCAGTGCTGGTAGGGGACCCGCTTGAACCGGATGTAGCTTCCCTCACTGCGTTCCACGTACTGGTACGGGCCGGTGCCAGCCAGAGGGGGCTCATCCAAGCTGGGGTAACGTCCCAACTCGTCGAAGTTTGCGCTGCTCATGAGCTCGAAGCCGCCGACAAACTGGGAGATGTTCCTGAACAGCGTCACATTGATGCGCTTGAGGTTAACCACTGCCTCGCGGTCGTTCAGGATTTCCACGTTGTCAATGTTGGCGCGGTACTGGGCGCTGCCGGGGTTGTCCTCGTGCATGGCGTCGCGGATGGAGTCCTCAAAGTCGTGAGCCGACAGCTCTCCCCAGCCGTTGTGGAACTGCACGCCCTCCCGGAAGGTGTACTTGATGGACTGCTCAGCAATGGACCAGTCCTCCGCAAGCATGGGCACGTATGCACCAGTCTCAGGATCGACGGACGCGGCCCACTCATACATTGGGCCGAGTTGCCAGCCCGATGTCCCGCCAACATTCAGGGCAGAGTTTGTTTCATCCGTCGGCGCCGTCATGGACATGACCAACCGCTCAACGGGCGCGGCTCCGGGTGGGGCCATGCTCACATTCCCCGTAGGCGCAGCGGCAGTCGGCGCGACGAGCGGGGCCAGCGTTGTAGGCCGCGTGGGCGCGTCGGGCGCGGTAGCGGGAGCGGCCTGTGCGGGCTGCTGCGGGGCCTGCGGCTGCTGCGTCGTGGTGGCCGTCGTGCCGCCGGAATCGCCGGAGCCGCCACATGCGGCAAGGAACAGGGCGGACGAGAGGACGAGTGCGAGGGCCAAGACCAGTCTGATGTGGGTGCCCATTTGCTTACCTCCCTTTGCTGACTCTTCCAGGACTCCCCCCTGAAGTCCTTGCTTGCCTACCTGCTCGACGGTGTGAGGAGCGCGGCTGCGCCGACATCGAACGGGACACCGGTGGGCAGCACGGCCGAGGCCGAGCGGACGCGATACCAGTCGCCGTGGGACGCCTCCGCGGGCTCAATGCCCTCCTGCAGGGCGAGGGCCATCCGCATGAGGCGGCGGCGAAAGGCGATGACGGCGGCGTCGGTGGTGCCGAGGTGTTCGGCGGTGCGGTCGACGACGCGGCCCATGCTCTCCTGTACGGCGCGGTCCTGGGTGTTGATGCCTACGATGCCGGTGTAGTTGACGGACCGCTGCATCTCGCGGTCAAGCTCGTAGTCGTTGTCGATGTTTCGGAGGGGGCGGTATTTCGCGTCGAGGGCCTCCTCGAGGCCGCCGCCCCGACGGCTCTCCTCGTACGGGCGGTGCGGGCTGGCGCTGAGGTTCCACGTCCAGGTGTTGTCGTCGTCGATGGGCACCCAGGCGTGGCCGCCGTAACCCATGTTGCGGGAGTCCGTGTCGCGCACGAGGACGGGCGGGATCATGGTGTAGAAGGGCGTCAGGAACTGAGTGACGCGCCAGTATTGGTGGCCTTCCTCCGCGTTGCGGCGGGCGCCTACCATGAAGCCGTAGTCCGTGGGCTTGATGGTGAAGGACGGCGAGCGGTCACCGGCGGCGTACTTCTGGTGGAGGGTCTTGGGGGCGTCGGGGTTCAGGTCGGCGAGGTTGCGGTGGAGGAAGGAGATGTGGCTGGAGTCTATGCCGCCCTCCACGGCCTGTGCCCAGTTGCACTCCTCCAGGCGCTTGATGGCGACGCGCTGCCCCTCGGGGAGTAGGGACCACTCGAAGGCAGGGGGCTCGGGCTGGAGGTCCGGCGGGCCCATGTAGAGCCAGACGATGCCGCCGCGTGCGACGGCGGGGTAGGCGGTGACGCGCACCTTGTCCCTGAAGTTGCTCTCGGCGGGCTCAGAGGGCATGTCAACGCAACTCCCGTCGGCGTCGAACTTCCAGCCGTGGTAGACGCAGCGGAGGCCTCCCTCTTCGTTGCGGCCGAAGAAGAGGCTCGCGCGGCGGTGGGGGCAGTAGTTGTCGAGGATGCCGACGCGGCCATCGGTGTCGCGGTAGGCGACGAGGTCTTCGCCGAGGAGCCGAAGGCGGACGGGCGGGCAGTCGGGCGTGGGGACCTCCTCCTCGAGGAGGCCGGGAATCCAGAACCTGCGCAGGAGCTCACCCATCGGCGTGCCGGGGCCGACTTTGGTGAGGAGCTCGTTGTCGCTCTGGCTGAGCATCGCGCGCCTCCCTCGTGTGACCGTGAGTGCGCGTTACGCGCGGGCACCCGCGCTGTTTGGCCGCACCATACGGCGGCAATCGTGCTATGTCAACCGAAGGAGAGGCGTTCGAGTGGCCCTTCGAGAGCCTTAGGACAGGCTAAGCCGGCGGGGGCTAAGCGCGATCCAATTCCTCTTTGGTGATGCCAAGGTTGCGGATGATCCGTAGAAGTGTCCCCGGTTTCAGGTCACGATTGCCGTGCCGTGGTATAGGCGAAGTTGCGCCAGTCTTGTCATTTGCCCATATCTCATGGCTTCCCCGAGCTTGACGGGCAAACACGCAACCCAATCTCCGCAATTTGCGTGTCAGCTCGGCGTAGGTCAAACAGAGACTTCCAGCACCCTCGACTGGGAAGACCGGCCGGTTTCAGCTTCCATTGGCGCAACACCCGGGGGCAGGGCGTAGCCGCGCTCCGCATAGGTCTGGATGGTGGCGGCCACGACGCTTTCCAGAATGGCCACAGCTTCCTCAGGAGTATCGCCCCACGCGACGCAGTTGGGGAAGGCAGGAGTCTCCGCCATGTACTTGTCGGGTTCCGTCGACATGGATGGAGGGTAGAGGTCGCAGAGCAGGCGGTAGCGCCTGGTTCTTGTCGCCACACCCAGCCTCCTTGCACCCTGATGATCCGCGTTGCGCGCGGGCGCCCGCGCTGTTTGGCCGCACGATACGGCGGCAGTGGGGTTGTGTCAATCTCCGTTCTCATAGACGCGGGCGCGGTCTTGAGGGTTCCTACGCTTGACATTGCTCCACCATCGGCTACATTGGCGGCAAATCGGGAGCAGGCCGGCCGGTCCGGCCTCGACGCCAGCGGGGGATAGGAGGGCGCGATGCTGTCCGTTGAAGACAATGCCATGCTGACGCAGACGGGGCCGGGGTCGCCGATGGGCGAGGTCTTTCGCCGCTTCTGGCTGCCCGCGATGCTCTCGAGCGAGCTGCCGGAGCCGGACTGCGAGCCGGTGCGGCTGACGCTGCTGGGCGAGGAGCTCATCGTGTTTCGGGACTCGCAGGGGCGGGTGGGGTGCATCGACGCGTACTGCCCGCACCGGGGCGCGCCGCTGTTCTTCGGGCGCAACGAGCTGGACGGGCTGCGGTGCATCTACCATGGGTGGAAGTTCGACGTGAACGGCGAGTGCGTCGACATGCCGAACTGCGCGGAGGGCGACAGCTACCGGGAGAAGATCCAGATCGCGAGCTACCCGGCCATCGAGGGCGGCGGGCTGGTCTGGTTCTACATGGGCCCGGCGGAGAAGCGGCCGCCGGAGCCGGGGTTCGAGTGGTTCCACAACCCGTCCAACTGGACGCACGCAGCCAAGTACATCTACCACTCGAACTACATGCAGGCGCTGGAGGGCGACTTCGACCCCAGCCACGGCGCCTTCCTGCACAGCACGCTCGACAGCAACGTGAGCAACCCGGCCAACAAGTTCGCCGGGATCACCAGCAGGCCGGTTGGCACGTCGCCGGAGTTCGTGCCGCCGCGGCCGGAAGCCGTCGACTACGAGTGCGGCATCGGCAACGTCGGTCGCGCCACCGGCCCGCTGGGCAGGACATCGACGCTGGGGCGCGGGCCGAGCTGGCTCATGCCGTGCTTCGACCCGGTCGGGCTGGCGTCGGCGGGGACGTACCCGATGAACATCAAGGTGCCGGCGGACGACGAGCACACGATCTACTTCCGCGTCCGGTGGAGCCCGACGGGGCCGCTGACGGAGCAGCAGGTGTGGGACCTGCGCATCGGTGGGTACATCAATCCTCCGCAGCAGCCGGGCACGTTCCTCTACAGGGACAATATCTTTAACGACTACAACATCGACCGGATCAAGCAGAAGCAGTTCAGCTTCAGCGGGCTCTCTCAGACGGCAGTGCAGGACACGGCGATGCAGGAGAACCAGTGGGGCCCCATCTCCAAGCGCTGGAAGGAGCACCTGGTCAGCACGGACGCGATCATCATTCGCGTGCGGCAACGGCTGCTGCAGACGGCGCGGTCGCTGCAGGAGGGGCAGGAGCCCTCGGAGCCGTGGAAGCCGGAGGGGTATAGGCAGTACCGGAGCGAAGGCTCCGGCCCGCGGGAATAGAGACAAACCAAAGCGCAGGTGCGGACATGAAGAGGCGGGGGGGGGGGTTTTGCCACGCCGCCGGTGGTTACGACAGCTTAGACGGAAGCCCGGGCGGTGGGGGGGGAGGGGTCCGCCACCCGCTAAAGCCGTTTTTAAGTGGG
>JAPPNT010000013.1:14594-24300 GCA_028873745.1 Chloroflexota bacterium
CCCGCCCCCGCCCCCCCCCCCCCCACAAAAACAACCCCCCCCCCCGGGGGGCGCGCCCCCCGCCGCGGGCGCCGCCCCCCCCCCCCCCCCCCCCGCCTCTCTTTCCGACAGCTTCGACGTCAGCCAGGGCGGTGCGGGCTCAGGTGACAGCCAGCCGATCAGGCAGTTATGAAGTGGACCTTGAGGATTTCCCGCATGTCCGCCTTGGTGATCTCGCCGTTCCGATAATCATCCAGCGCTTCCATGACCTCACTGCGGTCAATGATGCTGTCCTCATTGAGGTCGTACTCGTCGACAATGCTCACGATGTTGTTGATGTCTATGGGCGGGAAGTTCGTGGAGTAGTAGTAGTCCACTATGAAGGTCATCTCTGTACGCGTGAGGGACCGCAACTGGAGCGCCTCGTGAGCGGCCTCAACCTCCTCGCGATCCAGATGCTCGTCGTGATTGTTGGCTACGTCGAACTCGTCCGCCCGGCCGGGGAGCCTGACGTCCTCGATGTCGACTTGAATGTTGACTGTGCTGACGTCGCCGCCGGCGTCCATGACGACGACATCCACGAGGTAAACGTTCTTGACTTCGTAATCGAGGCCGGCGTCGGGACCGACAAGGAGCTGGGCGCTACGGGCGTCGATGGATTCGATCTTGAAGTGCGCCGCGTCAGCGCCTTGTAGCGAGAAGGTGATTGGGTTATTGCCCGTGTCCCCGGCCAGGATTGGGCTTCCCACCTTTACGTCTTCGACACTGTTCTCGGGCACCGAGCGCAGAGTGAGGGCGCTGACGCGAACGTTGGCAGGAGAGGTTTCGACGCTGCCAATAGCGAGGACTCCAATGCCGCCGCCATTGCGTGCCGGTGACTGGTTTGTGCTCCCCTGCTGGACCAGGCTGTTCACCGCTTGCTCCGGTTCCCGTGGCGAATTCGCCGGTGGGGGCTGAGTTTGGAGATGCGGCCCCGGGTTCAGGCCCCGGCCACTGGCGAGGAACATCATGAAGGGCTTGACTTGAGGGAAGTCGGCGGCCAGGTGGGAGCTGGTTGCTGAGGTGGAGGTGATGGCGGGGGTCTGGGCCCGGGCGGACGAGGTGAGGAACGGCGAAGCCAGTGCTACGACGGCAACGAGGCCCAGAGCGACTCCTGCGATGCGCCATGCCAACGCAGACATATCTACACTTCACCTCGACAATCGAATCAGGCCGATTGGCATCAGAGAGTGTAACGAAAGAGTGTGTAGTGTAGTTCCTAAGTACAATCATTTTTCTATTAACATACCTATTCATCCGTTCCTGACCTATTGGGTGGCTCATCGTCGACCGCAACTCGGAGGTCGAGAAGCGTTTGAGGTGGGGAGCCGTTGGCACAATGACGAAAGGGGAGCGGCGGATCCCTGCCCACCGCTCCCCTGGAGCTCTACGAGTTGGCCTCCAAACTACGTCGACACGGGCGCCTTGTCCGATGACGTATCGACCATGGAGGTCGTGAAGTGGACCTTGACGATCTCCCGCAACTCAGCCTTGGAGATGGCGCCGTTGAGGAAGTCTTCCAGCGCGGACAGCACCTCACTGTGGTCAATGACGTCGTCCTGGTTGAGGTCGTACTTGTTCACCATGCCCTGCACGTTGTCGAGGTCTATGGCCGGGAAGTTGGTGGTGTAGTAGTAGTCCATGACGAATGCCATTTCCGACCACGTTAGCAATTGCAGCCTGAAAGCCTCATGGGCGGCCTCCACTTCCTCACGGTCAAGGTGCTCGTCGTGGTTGTTGGCGACATCGAACTCGTCGGCGCGGCCGGGGAGCTTGACGTCCACGAGGTCGACGCGAACGTTGATGACGGTGGACTCACCGGAGCCGTCCATGGCGACAACGTCCACGAGGTAGACGTTCTTGTCCTCGTAGTCGAGGCCGGCGTCAGGGCCGACGAGGAGCTGGGCGCTGTA
Source organism: Chloroflexota bacterium (assembly GCA_028873745.1). Classification (GTDB taxonomy): domain Bacteria; phylum Chloroflexota; class Dehalococcoidia; order Lucifugimonadales; family UBA1127; genus UBA1127. Next base: position 16,526 of record JAPPNT010000013.1, read on the forward strand.
GGCGTTGATGGGCTCAATCTTGAAGGGCGCCGCGTCATCGCCGCGCAGTGAAAAGGTGATCTTGTCGTTCTCCGGGTCCCAGGCAAGAATCGGCCCTCCCACCTTGACGTCCTCGACGCTGTTCTCGGGAACCGAGCGGTCGGAGCGGGCGCTGTCCCGGAAGTTGGGAGCCGAGTTCCGCTGGGAGAAGCCGCTTCCGCCAAAACCTCCGCCGCCACCGCCGGAGTTGGTGTTCCCGCCAAAGTTGGTCCCTCCGTTGTTATTGTTGTTGTTCGGGTCGGTGCCCTCATCGTTGGGGTTGTTGGTTTCCGTCTCAGTTTCAGTTTCGGTCTCCGTCTCGGGTTCCGGCGGCGGTGGAGTGGGTGAGCTGCCCGCCGCGAGGTAGAGGGTGAGCACCTTCTTCTCGTCGGCGAAGTTCTGGTCCAGAGAGGCTTCGAACTCTTGTATGCTGTTGCTCGTCAGAGTGGTGGTGAACGCTGCAGTGTCTGTCGACGTTCCCTTGCCCGCGGGATGGCTCCATTCCTCATTCGGGTAGACCCTCTGCCTGAGGTATACGTCATTGTTGGAGCCGTCCGTGTTGACGAGAGTGACGGTGATGGTTGCGGTCGAACCGGAGACGATGGCTTCGATCTTCGTCAGCGCGGTCGACGTGCCGTCGAGGGTTTGAGCGGCTTGTACCGGCAGCTTTCTGCCATCTGGCCCGAATGGACCGACATCCCACTTCAGCCAGCAACGGTAATTGTAGTCCTTGTCGGCATCGAGAGACTCCCGCGCGGCGACCCCCACATGGACGAGCATATTTCCGGTGAACGGACTCGACCAGTATGTTCCACCATCCGGTTGAGTTTGGCAGGCGAGGTCATAGGCCTGATCGTTGGGAGTGTCCATGAGGCCGGTCAGAACTACCTCTCCCTCCGTTACCCAGTGGACGCCCATGCGGACAAGCCGAGGCTCCTGGGTCCAGGCAGTCCTGGTTATTGTCTTATCGGCGGGGTAGTTGGGGTCGAGGGACGCTTCTGCCTCGTACTGCGTATGCGAGGTCAGTCCGGTCATCAGTCTGTACGTTTCCGTTTGCGGGTTGCCCCAAGGCACCACCACGGTCCCAGTGTTCCACGTTGTCGCGCCTACTTCGCGCCAGCGGTAGTGGACGGTCTGAGGCTCGCCACTGAGGCTGGAGAGCCATATCTGGAGGCCCATCTGCGTTTGCGTACCGTCCACCCATGCCATCTTGGGCATGGGTGGGAGCGTCTTGAAGGTCTGCGTTTCGACGCCGGTCTGGAACGTGTCGTCGAGTGAGGCCTCCAGCTGAACTTCATAGGAAGTCCACAGGGGCTGGATGCCGCTTGCCAGCTTGCTGGACGGCAACATGGAGTCCGGCAGGGTGAAGGTGGCGGCGCCGCTTGCGGTGGTGGCCTCCAAAGGTGCGGCGTCGTCATACGTGTACAGCCACCGGCCCTGCCCTGCTTCATTACCCACGTTGTAAGCCGGAGCCTTGGGACTGGTGCCGTACGTGTTCACGGGGCCGTACTTCAAATAGACATAAGCGCCGTCGTTGGCGTCTGCAACGTTCACGGTTACGGTGGCTGTGGTCATCGTGATGTCAGAGACCACGATGGAGGTAATGCTGGGGTCGGGGGTTTGCGCCTGGGCGGTTGAGATGAGGAGCGACGCCGTCAGCGATGCAACGGCAATCAACGCCGCCGACACGCCAATAGCGCGCCGTTTGAGCGCGAACATATCTACACGACTCCTCGACAGCCGGCTCAAGACCGACCGGTTTCAATGGGTGCAACGACGGGAACGCCGCCAATGTTCCATGCGGGCGCGCAAATTTTCCATGCGGACACACATCGACGTCTACGCACGAAGGCAGACGGGGGCCGCCGGGACCGAGGCGGAGTCTAGACCTGACGGCGGCTGTAGGCTATCAAGCCGATCAGCACGGCGATGACGATGACGATGATGATTGCGAGCCCCCAGGCCGGCAAACCAGAGTCTTCCTCGACCACCGGCGCAGGGGTGGGCGTGGCCGTTGGCGCGGGGACGGGCGTCGGGGAGGGTGTCGGAGAGGGCGTGGCCGTCGGAACCGGGGTGGCGGTTGGCGCGGGGGTGGGGGTCGCCGTGGGCTCGGGGGTGGGCGTGGCCGTCGGAGCCGGGGTGGCCGTCGGCGTCGCAGTGGGCGTGCTCGTCGGATTGGGTGTCGGTGTTGGCGTGCGGGTGGGAGTGGATGTCGGGATGGGCGTGGGCTCCGGGCCGACGCGAATGTGGGTGTCGCCGGTCACAAGGACTTCGTCGCCATCGAGGTCCCTGACTACCCCTTTGAACTCGCCCACGATGCTGTCACCCAAGGGAACGTCGGCCGGCGCCATGGCGGTGTAGACCAGCATCGGCTCATCGACAATGACGAACTCGATGAGCTGGTGGGCGACGCCACTGCCGGAGGCATCCGGGACGTCGGTGACGTCATAGGCGGCAGGGTCCAGGGGTGAACTGACAAACGTGAAGCCTGCCGGGAGGGACTCCACCATTTGCCCAATGCTCAACTGCTGGAGTGTGATGGTGACCGTGACGCTACCGCCGGGGGTTACCCAGGGGGAGGAGAAGGAACGCGTCGCGCTGTGGGTGGATGCGTTGGATACGCTTGGAAGGCCAACGAAAAGCGACGAAAGGACTGTCGCCAGGGCGACCAAGATGGCCACCCGTACGGGTGTGTGGTGAATGGATGCTGTACGGATCTTCACCAGCTTGCTCGGTCCTCCATAGCCCGCTGAGGGCGTTGCCTCATGTTAGCATGGCTGAACTTCAGTTCAATTGGACGCGCAGCAACTTTTGAGTCAATTTTCAATTGTCACCGACCAGCGAGTCCCGCTCTGCGCCCGCTCGCATTGCTAGCGGAATGCGGGCATGACACGCTCGCCGAAGAGACGGAGGGTCCGCAGCGCTGTGTCATCGTCGAGGTCAAGCCAGTGGTAGTCGATGATGAGGTAGTTGAAGCCGAGGGCCTCATAGCGCCGGATCTCCTCGATGCAGTTAGCCGGGTTGCCGAGGATGAACCGGCCGGCGGCAAGCTCGTCGAAGTCGTCTTCGAACCGGTCACCGGGCGGGAGCTGCAGGTCCTGGCCCTGCCGCGCGTAGACACGGTAGCGCTCGTGCAGGGCGGGCCTTGCAACCCGCATGGCCTCTTCGCGAGATTCCGCAACGAAGAGCTCCCGGCTGACTACGATGTCCTCCGGCTGACGCGTGCCGAACTCGGCGAGGGCGTCGCGGTAGATGCCCATCTGCGCCGCGAGGGTCTCGAACTTGGCGTGCGGGTTGGCGAACCAGACGTCGCCGAGGCGAGCGGCGCGCCGGACGGGCGCGTGGCCGTTGGCCGCGATCCACACGGGCGGATACGGCTTCTGGACGGGCCAGGCAGATGGGCGCGCGTGCAGGGTGAAGTGCTGGCCCTCGAAGTGCACCTCGTCCTCGGTCCACAAGCGCTTGATTATCGCCAGCGACTCCTCAAAGCGTTGGGCCCGTTGCGAGGCGTCGAGGCCGAACGCCTCGAACTCCTCCTTCTCGTACCCGAGGCCGACGCCGAAGATGAGCTTGCCGCCGGTGATGTGGTCGAGGGTCGCGATTTGCTCCGCCATGTCGACCGGGTGCTGGAGCGGCAGCAGGACGATGCCGGTGCCAAGGCGCATGTCGCTCGCCTCCGCCGCAAGCCGGCCGAGCAACGGCGTGGGCTGCAGGATCTGCACCGGGTAGCTCAGGTAGTGCTGGCCCGCGATCGCACTGTCGAATCCAAGGGCGCTCGCCAGCCTGACTTGCTCGATAAGGGCGTCGACGCGCCGCGTCATGGGCTGCCGGGCGGGGTACTCGGTGCCAAGAAAGATGCCGAACTTCATGCCTCACTCCTCCCGCCACCATCGTAGCGACCGGCCTCGTGCGATGCCAGCGGGCCCCGATGCAGGGCACAGCCGGGCGGGTCCACCCCGTCGAAGAGCGCCACCGCGCGCGTGCGTCTTCGGTTGACAGCGCCATGCCCAAGTGATATTCACGGGCTACCGCTGGCAGTTGGGCCGGTTCCGGCGGCTTGGAGGAGGCCGAGATGGTGGCAAACAAGGGTTACATCGATGCGGATGGGCATGTCTTCGACGGCGGCGCATACCGACGGTACATCGAGCCGCCGTACGACAAGCGCCAGGGGTTCACCGTCAGTGGCGACAGCTTTGACCGCGGCATGAACGGTGCCATTGACCAGTTCATGGACACAACCGCGGAAGTGTGGCTCGAGGTCCTCGACCGGGGCGGCCTTGACTGCACCGTGCTCTTTCCCACATCCGGCCTGAGCGTGGGTTTCATTCGCGAGCCGGACTTTGCGGCTGCATTTTGCCGCGCCTACAACAACTACATGTCGGAGGAGTTCATCAAGGTAAGCCCGCGGCTGCGGGCGGTCGCGATTCTCCCGCTCCAGGACGTGGACGAGGCGGTGGTCGAGCTGCGGCGGGCGGTTACAGAGCTCAACATGTCGGGCGCGATGCTGGCCACCGACGGCCCATGGGTGCTCGGGGACCCGAAGTTCGACCCGCTGTACGCGGAGGCGGAGCGGCTCGGCACGATGGTGGGCCTGCACGCCGGCGGCTCGCTGCGGGGCCGGGGGTTCGAGGAGTACCTCATCAACCGGTTTATCCAGAGCCACACGCTGGCGCACCCCGGCGCACAGATGCGTCACATGGTGAGCATGATCCTGGAAGGGGTGCCGGAGAAGTTCCCGGACCTGCGGATCGCCTACCTGGAGGCTGGATGCACGTGGGTGCCCTTCCTGATGGACCGCATGGACGAGAACTTCGAGTTCCGCGGATACAAGGAGGCCCCGCTGCTGACGAAGTTGCCCAGCGAGTACGTGGCGAGCCCCAATATTTTCGTCGCCTGCGAGCCCGAGGAGCGGCTGCTGCCGGAGACGCTGAAACTGCTGGGTGAAGACAGCGTGATTTACGCCTCGGACTGGCCGCACTGGGACGGCAGCTACCCTGAATCGCTCTTTGAGCTGGAAGCCCGGGAGGACCTCACGCCGGAGCAAAAGCGGATGATCCTCATCGACAACCCGAAGCGGCTCTACAGTCTGGACTAGGGTCGCAACCTGACGAAGGAGAAGCCGATATGAAGGTGCTCGTGGCGAACCTGGCCGGCCCGTTGGGGGCCTACGCGCCACTGACGGACGCGGGTCACGAGATCGTGTTCGGACGGACCGATGATCGTGCACGGGAGCCTTACACGGAGGGCGAGCTGCTGGAGCTGTGCAAGGACGTCAGCGCGGTCATCGGGCCGCCGCCGGCGCTGGGGCGGTCGGTGATGGAGGCGTGCCCGCAACTGCACACGCTCGTTGTGCCCATCATCGGGTACGAGCGCGTCGACCTGGAAGCGGCGACGGAGCTGGGCGTCATGGTGTGCAACAGCCCGACGCCGGAGAACTTCGTGAGCGTCGCCGAGTCGTCCATCGCGCTGATGACCATGCTGGCAAAGCGCATGAAGCGCAAGGAGGCGCGGGTACGGAACGGCGAGTGGAGCCAGGGATCCGACCGCGGCTTCCTCCTGTGGCAGAAGACCGTCGGCCTCGTTGGGTTGGGCAGGACCGGGTCCGAGGTGGCAAAGCGGCTAGTGGGGTGGGACGTGAACCTCATTGCCTACGACCCCTACGTTGCGGCTGAGCGGGCCGAGGCCATGGGCGTGAAGATGGTGGACCTGGAGACGCTCATGCGCGAGTCCGATTTCGTCTCCATCCACGTCGTTGTCACGCCGGAGACCTACAACATGATCGGCGAGGAGCAGCTCCGCATGATGAAACCCGGCGCGTACATCGTGAACACGTCGCGCGGTGAGGCGATCGAGGAAGGGGCGATGCAGCAGGCCATCGAGGAGAACTGGATCGCCGGGGCGGCGCTGGACGTGTTCCACCAGGAGCCGCTGCCAGTCGACAGCCCGATGCGGTCGCTGGACCGGGAGCGGGTGATCGTCACGCCGCACAACATCGCGCACACGGAGGCCAGCCTGCACGCGAACCGGCGGCTGGCGGTGGACTCGACGCTCAAGGCGCTGAACGGCGAAGCGCCGGAGCCGTGCGTCAACCCGGACGTGTTGCCGAAATGGCGGCGGCTTGAGGGAAGCCGGGGCTAACGGAGGCCCGGCGGCGCGGTCATGGCGAACGGCAGCAAGCGAGTCAAACACCGGCGCATTGCCATCGTCGGCGGGGGCATATCGGGGCTGGGGGCCGCGTGGACGTTGAGCCAGCACCCGGACCGCTTCGACTTCCGGCTCTACGAGGCGCAGGACCGCATCGGCGGGAACGCGGTCACGGCGGACATGCCGCAGCGCGACGGCAGCGCAATCCCCTTCGACATCTCCGTGACGGCGTGCATTCCGTCGCTGTACCACCACATGGTGCTGCTGCTGGAGCGGTTCGGCATCGAGCTGGTGGACACGAAGTTCAGCTACAGCGTGCGATACCGCGGCCGGGTGTACGCCCACGACTTCGATTCGGACATCAGGGAGCAGCTTCAGGAGGAGATAGCGAAGTTCCAGCGCATCCTGCGGCGGCTGCACTGGTTCGGAGCGCTGACGCGGTCGCGGTCGAAGTTCCTGAACGCGCTCAACCCCTTCAACTACATCAGCATGGGGACCGTGCTGAACTTCGCGGGACTCTCAGGCGACTTCCGGTACAAGATCCTCAAGCCAATGTTCGTCAACTTCCTCATGGCGACCAACGTCTTCGACATGCCGGCGTCGCTGTTCGCGCGGTACCTGGAGTTCTTCGACATCGAGCGGGCGACGCCGATGCAGACGTGGGACCAGGGGACCCGGCGCATCTACGAGAACATGTCGGCCGGGTTCCAAGACAAGATCTACCTGAACCGACCCGTGCAGAAGGTGTACCGGGACAAGTCAGGCGTTGTGGTGGAGGACGAGGCCGGCGTGCGGGAGGCGTTTGACGCGGTGAACCTTGCCTGTAACGCGAACCAATCGCTGATGGCGCTCGACAAGCCCTCGTTCCTGGAGCGGTTCCTCCTCTCGTCGATACGGTACGAGAGCGAGCTGCACAACCACACTATCGTGCACTCGGATGCGTCGGTGCTGCCCGATGACGAGGTGCAAGCGCTGACCACGCGGAGCAACCACATCGAGCAGTACGGGGCGCGGCCGGACAACTACGAAATCACGTACATCATGCACAACCAGCAGCCGTGGGCGAACCACTCGGACAGGCCGTGCCTGGTGACCTACAACCCTATCAGCAGCATCGACGGGGAAAAGGTCGTCGGGCGGTGGTGGTTCCAGCACATCGTGCACGACGTGCGGCACGTGGCGTTGCTGGTGCACCTGTTCCGCTTTGTCCAGGGCAGGCGAAGGACGTGGCATTGCGGGGCGCACACGCTGGTGAACAGCCAGGAAACGTGCCTGGTCACGGGCATCGCGGCGGCGACGCAGCTGGGCGCGGACTACCCCTTCGAGGACGCGGAGGCGCGCCGGGCCTTCAACCACTATGGGAGCATCCTGTACGGATGGGGATTCAGGCGTGCGAAGAAGAAAGAGGCACGCAGCGAGGCAGTCAGGGGATAGCGGCGGAACTTCGGTCTGTCCCACTCCATTTCACGGCTGGGTTGGAATCCGCAAATCGTACAACCCTCCTCCCACACTAATGACGCCCTAGCATTGCCGTCTTGTTGACATTCGGATGAAGTAGATATACTTATACTATAGTGGGGTAATGCGCCCACTTTGCATGGCTGGCCGGAGGC
>JAPPNT010000062.1 GCA_028873745.1 Chloroflexota bacterium
TCTTGTCTCAGCGAATCGCCTACACGTCCACGTACATGTAGTACTCGTAGGGGTGGGGACGCAGGCGCATCGGATCGAGCTCGCGCTCCTTCTTGTAGTCGAGCCACGTAGAGATGACGTCCGGCGTGAAGACGTCGCCGCGGAGCAGGAACTCGTGGTCCTCTTCCAGCGCCTTGAGGGACTCCTCGAGGCTGCCGGGGACCTGGGGAACCTTGGCGGCCTGTTCCGGCGTGAGCTCGTAGATGTTGGTGTCGAGGGGCTCGCCGGGGTCGGTCTCGTTGATGATGCCGTCGATGCCGGCCATGAGCATGGCGGCGAAGGCGAGGTAGGGGTTGGCCGACGGGTCCGGGCAGCGGAACTCGACGCGCTTGGCGGCCGGGTGGGGGAAGTAGGCGGGGATGCGGGCGGAGGCGCTGCGGTTCCGCATGGAGAGGGCGAGGTTGACGGGGGCCTCAAAGCCGGGGACCAGGCGCCGGTAGGAGTTGGTGGTGGGGGCGCAGAAGGCCAGCAGCGCCGGGGCGTGCTTCAGCAGGCCGCCGATGTAGTGCAGGCCGGTGGGCGAGAGGTTGGCGTAGCCGGTGTCGCCGTAGAAGAGGTTGACGCCGTCCTTCCAGACGCTCTGGTGGACGTGCATGCCGGTGCCGTTGTCGCCGAAGAGGGGCTTGGGCATGAAGGTGGCGATCTTGCCGTGCTGGCGGGCGGTGTTCTTGACCATGTACTTGTAGACCATGACGTTGTCAGCCATGCGGACGAGGGTGTCGAAGCGCATGCTGATCTCGCCCTGGCCGGCGGTGGCGACCTCGTGGTGGTGCTTCTCGACGCGGATGCCGGCCCGCTCAATGTGGAGCATCATCTCCGTGCGGATGTCCTGCAGGGAATCGTTGGGCGGGACGGGGGCGTAGCCCTCCTTGTGCCGCACCCGGTAGCCCAGGTTGCGGTCGCCGTCCACGGAGAACTCGGCGCCGCTGTTCCAGGCGCCCTCGTCGGAGTCGATGAAGTAGTAGCCGCTGTAGGCGTTCTGGTCCATGCGGATGGAGTCGAAGATGAAGAACTCCGGCTCCGGGCCCCAGAAGCTGGTGTCGCCGATGCCAAGGGCGCCAAGGATGGCCTCAGCCTTCTTGGCGATGTTGCGGGGGTCACGGGAGTAGGTCTGGCTGGTCATAGGGTCCACGACGTCGGCAAGGATGCTGATGGTTGGGACCTGGTAGAAGGGGTCGAGGAAGGCGGTCGTGGCGTCGGCGACGAAGAGCATGTCGCTCTCGTCGATGGCCTGGAAGCCACGGACGGAGGAACCGTCGAAACCGCTGCCCTCGGTGAAGAGCTTCTCGTCGACCTCGGTGAGGGGGAGGGTGAAGTGCTGCCAGGTGCCGGGCATGTCGCAGAAGCGCAGGTCGACGACCTCCGCGCCGGTGTCCTTGATCAGCTTGAGGACCTCATCCGGGTTCTTGGGGCGCTCATATGCCATGGCGTGCTCCTTGCGCTGGTTTTGCCGCTGCGGCGGCCAGCGTTGTGGCCGGGCGGCCTCCCTGGGTGTGCCGGCCACAGGGAGACGGCGTGCCGCTCACGTTGCATTCAGGGTAGCGCGGCGGAAAGGGCCATGTGTTTCAGGAGTGTTACAGATTTCGACGCGGGGGCGGCGCCCCAAGACAGGCCCCGCGCGACCGGGGGGGTGGCCATGGATTCCCGCCCCGTATCGGGGTACGGGGCAGGCTCTGCGCGGGAACGACGAGCCGGGGAACGGCTTCTTGCAGATAGGAATTTACCATTCTTTGCTTCGTTTCTTTTCCCTACGATTTGGCGTGCCGCCAGATATGCTGCGGGGAGTCGTTTTGGCGAGAAAAAAATTCGAATCGCCGGGAGATCCGTAGCTGGAAACGACTCCTGCAGATACGGAGTCGACTTCAGATGACGACTGGAACGATTGCCAGGGATATGAGGACCGGCAAATGCGGAGTGCGCGGCAGGCGGACATGGGTTCCCGCCCCGTATCGGGGTACGGGGCAGGCTCTGCGCGGGAACGACGTGCCGGGGAGGCGACGGAGGACGCGACTTTGTGCTGCATGGGGGCAGGGTAGCGGGGCTGCGGGCGAGTGCGCGAGGGGTTGGTGGCAGAGGGGGTCGCTTCCGTCGAGGACCTGTGGGGCTGTG
>JAPPNT010000189.1 GCA_028873745.1 Chloroflexota bacterium
AGCTTGGGCGGCACGTGCAGGACCTGACGGGGTGGCCCGTCGACCTGAAGAACGCCGAGCTCACGCTGTACGTGCAGACGACGGAGCGCGAGGCGCTGCTCTCTGCGGAGAGCCTGCCGGGCCCGGGCGGGATGCCGGTGGGCGTCGGCGGGCACGTGGCGGCGCTGCTCTCGGGCGGGATCGACTCGCCGGTGGCCGCGTACCAGATGATGCGGCGCGGGTGCCGGGTGACGTTCGTGCACTTCCACGCCTTTCCGCTCGTCGAGGGGACGTCGCGGGAGAAGGCGGAGGAGCTGGTGGAGCTGCTGACGCGGTACCAGCTTAGCTCGCGGCTGCTGCTGGTGCCCTTCGCGGCGGCGCAGCAGCGGATCATCGTGACGGTGCCGCCGGCGTACCGCGTGGCCGTGTACCGGCGGTTCATGGTGCGCATTGCTGAGGCGTTGGCCGTCAAGCACGGGGCGGCGGCGCTGGTGACGGGCGACAGCCTGGGGCAGGTGAGCTCGCAGACGCTGGAGAACATGACAACCATCGGCGCGGCGGCGGAGCGGTTGCCGCTCTTCCGGCCGCTACTGACGATGGACAAGGGGGAGATCGTCGACATCGCGCGGCCGCTGGGGACGTACCCAATCTCCATCATCCCGGACCAGGACTGCTGCTCGCTGTTCGTGCCGCGGCACCCGGTGACGAAGAGCCGTATCCAGGACGTCGAGCGGATGGAGGCGGATCTGCCGGTCCAGGAGCTCGTTGACGAGGCGGTCGAGGCCGTCGAGGAGCGGGTGTACCACTGGCCGGATGCGGCGGCGCCTGCAGCGCCCGGGGCAGCGGCGAAGCAGAACGCGGGAGAGGCTGCGCCCAAGGCGGCGCCGACTCGATGAGACGTCACAAAAGCGAACATATCAGCGAAATTCACCCCTTTCGCCCCTTGACAGGCTCCGTGCCGAGTCCCTAGGATAGTTGCGAACATCTGTTTGTAAACATAAATCCAGGGAGGCCGACATGGCGCCATCGAACCGAAAGCTGTCCGAGCGACAGACCAAGATGCTGGAGTACATTACTGACTTCGTGAAGGAGCACCCGTACCCACCGTCGGTGCGCGAGATCCAGCTTGGGTGCAGCATCAGCTCGACGTCCGTTGTGGACTACAACCTGCACATCTTGCGTCGCGAGGGGTACATCAAGCGTTCGCCGGACATCTCTCGCGGCATCCAGCTCCTGGACAAGGACACGGGGCGCGCGATGGGGCTGCAAACCTCGATCGCCGTGCCGGTGTTCGGGGCAATCGCGGCAGGCGAGCCGCTGATGGCGTTCCCCGAGGCGTCGGAGGCGGAGGAGACGCTGGAGCTGCCGGCGTCGATGCTGCCGCCGCGGACGGACGGTATGTACGCGCTGCGGGTGAAGGGGCAGTCGATGATCGAGGACCTGATCGACGACGGGGACGTCGTGCTGTTCCAGCGCCGGGAGTCGGCGAGCCCGGGCGAGATGGTGGCGGCGTGGCTGAAGGAGCGCGGCGAGGCGACGCTGAAGCGGTACTACCCGGAAGGCGCTCGGGTGCGGCTGCAGCCGGCGAACAGCGCCATGTCGCCCATCTACGAGGACGCCGACAAGGTTGAGGTGCAGGGAGTTGTGGTGGGTGTGATCCGGATGTACCGGTAGCGGCCGACTCTCCTTCCAGGGAAACAGAAAAGAAGCCCAATCCGTTCGAGAGGCCCTTCGACAAGCTCAGGGCGAACGGGTTGGGCTTTTGCTTTGCCGGCTTGCGCAGCGGCGGGGTTCCTGCCTTCGCAGGAACGATGAATCGGAGAGACCCTTCGATTACCCTCAGGGCGAACGGATTGGGCTTTCGCTTTGCCCAGGGCCGCTAGCCCTCCGTGATGTAGCGGTAGGCGGAGAGGGCGGCGGTGATGCCGTCGCCGACAGAGGTGCCGAGCTGGCGGTCGGAGTACTGGCGGACGTCGCCGGCGGCGAAGAGGCCGGGGACGTCGGTCTCCATGCGGATGTTGGTGATGATGTGGCCGCCGTTGTCCATCGGCACCTTGCCCTGCATGAAGGCGGTGTTGGGGTGGAAGCCGATGTAGATGAACACGGCGGCGGTGGGGTACTCGTACTCCTGGCCGCTCTTCAGGTCCTCCAGCAGGACGCGGTCCACC
>JAPPNT010000222.1 GCA_028873745.1 Chloroflexota bacterium
AATGGGGTTGTCCGGCCGATTCGCCAGCCGAGCCAACCGCGCGCCGGGGGTTACGTCGACGTAGACCGTGAGGTCTTACACGTCCATGAGCTCCGGGCGCATGGAGTAGAGGCCGTCGATGAATACGACGCCTTCCGGGGCGACATCCACCCAATCGCCGCGCTCGCCCTCGACCCAGTCGTAGAGCCTGTAGTGGCCGGGCTCGCCGCGGCGGAGTGGGCGCAACACCTGCGCATCGAGGGCGCGCCAGTCGACGTGCTGCTCGTAGCACTCCTCGGGCGAGAGTCCGTCCGGCGGGTCGACGCCGATGTCGCTGTAGAAGAACTCAAGGTCGACAACCTGACTGTCCGGGAGGAGGCCGTCCAAGGTATGGGAAAGGGTGGACTTGCCGGCGCCGCTGGGACCGTCGATGGCGACCATGGTGAGCGGTGACCGGGTCGCGAGCGACGTGATCAGCTCAACCAACTCCTGCAAAGTAAGGGCAATGGCCACAATCAACTCCGTTCCGGTGCGGATGGCACTACCACCACGCGACGTCGTCGGGTGCTCCTTTGGGGCGGTCCGGCGGCGGCATCCACGGGAACGCGGTGAGGTACTTCCAGCCGTGGTCGGCGAAGACCATGACGACGTTGCCCGACTCCATGCCTGTGGCGACGCGTCGGGCGGCGTGGAAGACTGCCCCCGAGGAAATGCCGGCAAAGATGCCCTCGGCCTCCACAAGGCGGCGGACGGCTTCGAATGCCGAGGCGCTGTCGACCATGAATCGGCGGTCAAGCAGCGACATGTCGAGCAGGGGCGGGATGTAACCCTCCTCTAGGCTGCGGAGGCCCTGCAGCCGCTCGCCGAAGTGTGGCTCGACGCCGACGACGACGGTGCGCGGGTTGCGCTCCTTCAGGCGGCGGCCCGCGCCCGTGACGGTGCCGCCCGTGCCGATGCCTGCGACGAAAGCGTCGACCTGCGGCAGGGCGTCGAGAATCTCCCGACCCGTGCCCTCGTAGTGGGCGCTGACGTTCACGGGGCTGGCGAACTGCTGGGCGAACCACCAGCCGTTCTCCCTCGCCAGCCTCTGCGCCTCCTCGATAGGGCCGAGCATGCCGGACCGGGGCTCCGCCCAGAGGATCTCGACCCCGTAAAGCTCCAGCAGCTCCGGGATGCCGGGGGCGACCTGCGGCGGCACGACGGCACGCATGGAGTAGCCTCGGTGCTTGGCGCAGGCGGCGAGGGCGAGGGCCATGTTGCCCGTGCTCGCCTCCACGATGGTCTGGCCGGGCGTGAGGTCACCGCGCTCCTCCGCGGCCTGGATGATGCGGAGGGCCACACGATCCTTGATGCTTCCGCTGGGGTTGTTGCCCTCCAGCTTGGCGAAGAGCCGCACGCCGGGCTTGGGGCTGGAGTGGGCCAGCTCCACCAGCGGTGTACCGCCGACGGCGGAGAAGTAGTCCAGTCCGCTCATGGCCTCCTCGAATATTCGTGTTCGTACGGTAATGGTAGCGGTGATTGCGCGAGCGCGTCACGCCCTCGCGCGCGCTTGACACGCACATTGCGCGGGAATATGTTGCTTGAAACGGCATTGTATGCAGGGAGGAGGCAAGCGATGGCCATTTCTCTGAACCACACCATCGTTCCGGCACACGACAAGGAAGCCTCGGCCAAGCACGTCGCGCACATCCTCGGGATCAAGTACGAGGGCGCGATGGGGCATTTCGCGCCGGTGCGGGTGGACGAGAAGTTCGTTCTCGACTTCGACAACCGGGACAACTTTGAGTCGCACCACTACGCCTTCCAGGTGAGCGAGGACGAGTTCGACCAGATCTACGGGCGCATCCAGGAGGATGGGATCGTTTACGGCAGCCTGCCGGGCTCGCAGGACGACATGCAGATCAACCACCGCCGAGGCGGGCGGGGGCTGTACTGGAAGGACGCCAACGGGCACAGCTGGGAGATCCTGACGGTCTCCTCATAGCGCCCCTGCGCCTCAGGCGCTAGCGCGGGAATCATCGGTTCTTGAAGGAACGCGCATGCCGAGCCGCGGATTCCGCAGGATTAGTTGCCAACAAACTGGAATATCCCTGAGAGAAGTGCATTAGTCCCCTCATCCCCCGAGAATCTTCTTGACCGCGCGTGCT
>JAPPNT010000232.1 GCA_028873745.1 Chloroflexota bacterium
GGCCGTAGGCGGCGCGGAAGTGGTTTGAGGATTTGACGCCGATCCAGCGCAAGGCCGTAGGCTCAAGGCCGAGGGTGCGGGGGCACTCCAGGCTGAAGATTTGCAGGCGGTTGGTGGTGACGGCGACGCGGACGCCGCCGATGCGGAGCAGGGCGGTGGGCCCGAACTTCTGGGTGAGGCCGGTCATCATGGGACCGCGGATGACGAATTCGAGGTTGAGCAGCCGTTCAACAGTGGCGCGGGTGTGCACGGGTGGACCCTGGTCCGGGTGCGACTTTCCGCCGATGGCGACTTCGACCTCGGCATCGTGCCCGGCGGCCTGGGCGAGTTGGACGGTTTCGGGGTCGCAGATGGTGAGGACGAGCGCGTCCCGGAGATCGTGCTGGATAAACGCGCGCAGCAGGCCGGTGGAGTCGCCGGGGGCACCGCCGCCGGGGTTGTCCTGGCCGTCGGCGATGACGATGGTTCCGGGTCCAGCCAACTGGGCTTCGGCGAACGCGTCGTCGAAGCTGACCAGGTCGACCAGGAACTGCCGGCGCTGGCCAAAGACCCAGTCGGCGTAGGCTCGCGCCTCGCGCCTTGCGCGAGCCGAGTCGCCGTCGGTCACGACGACGACGGAGGTGCCGGCTTCGGGGATGTCGGCCCAGGCAAAGCCCGGGTTGACGGAGGCGGTGAGGATGCCGGGCTGGGCTTCAAGCTGGTGGGCGCGGGCGACGATGCCGTCGAAGGGCTCGAAGCCGGTGACGTTGCCGCCGGCCCAGAGCAGCGGCAGAAGCTCGACCGCCATGGTGGGGCGGATCTCACCTCGCAGGGTGCGGACGATGAGGTCGGCGGCTTCGCGGCCGCGTTCGCGGAAGTCGACGTGCGGGTAGGTGTCGCAGGGAATGATGACGTCGGACAGCTCGGCCATGGTGTCGCTGATGTTGGCGTGCAGGTCGAGCGTGACGATGACTGGGCGGTCCGGTCCGAGGATGGCGCGGACGCCGCGGAGGAGATCGCCTTCGCCATCGTCGATGCCCTCGATGACCATCGCGCCGTGCAAATCCAGCAGGGCGCCGTCGACCGGCATGGCGGCTTCGAGGCGTTCGAGGAACTCCGACTTGAGGCGGGTCCAGGCGTCGGCGTGGACGGGGCCGGAGGGTTCGGCGAAGGTCCAGAGGAGCGGGACCAGTTGGTAGCCGTGGGTTGCCGCCGCATCGATGAAGCCGCCGCAGCCGGTGTTGGTATCGCGCATGGCCTCGATGAGTTCGGGGCCGCGATGGAAGCCGCGGGAGGCTTCGGAGAAGGCCTCGTACGGCGTTTCGATGGGCGTAAAGGTGCTGGACTCGTGCCCGATGTTGCCGGTGGCTATGCGCATGACGCGGCTCCGGGGCGTAGATGGCGGTGAGTGTAGCGGCGCGCTAGCCGGGAGCCCTGGGCGCTAGTCATCGCGGATGGGTTTGAGACCGGCAGCGCGGACGAGGGCGAGGGCGCGGGCGTGTGCCTGGGGCGAGACGGCCGCGATGATGCCGCCACGAATGCGGGGATCAGGCGCGTTGAAGGTCCGGGGGCGGCCCTTAAAATCGGTGACCAGCCCGCCGACGGATTCCAGGATCGCGGCGTGGGGCGCGAGGTCCCACTCGGAGCCGGAGGTGCGGGCCGCGACGAAGGCGTGCATGCCCTCGGAGAGCATGACGGTCATGCTCATGAGGCCGTGGTAGGAGACGGTGAACGAGACGTTGTCGGATGCGGCGGCATTGGTGATGGCTGCGGCGCTGTAGCTGTGCTGGACACAGAGGGGCGAGGCGTCCAGCGGTTGCGGCCGTAGTTCGAACGTCCGGTCTTCCAACTCCAGCGTCGGAGTGGCGCCGACGGCGCCTGAGCGTAGGTCGGGCATGGCAGGCCGGTTGACGGCGCCGACGACGGGCCGCCCGTTCACGGCGAGCGCGAGCATGATGAACCAGTCGCGGTCGCCGCGCTCGAAATGGGAGGTGCCGTCGATGGGGTCGACGATCCAGCAGCGCGACTTGCTCAGGCGATCCGGGTCGTCGGGGCCTTCCTCG
>JAPPNT010000041.1 GCA_028873745.1 Chloroflexota bacterium
AACCCGTCCATGCCGTGGCGCTGGAACGCGTACCAGATCATCAGGGGAGCGAATGCGCTGCGCGATCCCGTCAGCGTCGTGTCCAGCACCCCCACGTACTCGATCGACCGGGCGACGCGCGAGACGTATTGCTTGCGCGTCAGCGCAACCCCGCACGGCAAGGGCGCGCCGATCATCTTGTGCCCGCTCACCGCAACGCTGTCGAAACCCACGTCGAACCCGTAAGGCTGCGGGTCGTCGACGAAGGGCAGGATCATGCCGCTCAGGGCAGCGTCGGCGTGGATGTAGGAGCTGGAGACCGCCAGGTCGTCGAGGATGCCCCGCACCCTGACGACGTCGTCGACGGCCCCCTTCATGGTCGTGCCGATGTTGGCCATGAAGATGACGGGAACGTCCCGGTTGATGCGCACGGTCTCATAGAGGTCGTCGTAGTCGATCTCGCCGTTGGGCTGGCTCTTGATCATGATGTTGCGGACCTTGAGGAGGCGCAGGATCTTCACCGCGCTGTAGTGGGCGTCCTGCGAGAAATAGACCACGCCGTCCGGGAAGGTCTCGCGGGCCATGTACAACCCGTACATGTTGCCCTCTGTGCCGCCGGAGGTGACGTAGCCCCATGCCTCATCGCGAGGAAGGTGCATCAGGTCCGCGAACGTATGGATGACGTCCCGCTCGACCTCGTGCGAGTTGTTGGCGTAGTTGCTCGCGTGGAACGGGTCGCCCACGTTGTTGGCCGCGTACTGCAGGAAGGGGAGCAGCGCCGAGTAGTCGAAGTCCAGGTTGGTCGGGTACCCCAACTGCCGCAGCGCTGAATTCTCGAAGAACTGCAGCAGGCCCTTGAGCAGCTCCTGCGCCTCGCCGCCTAGGGCGTTCATGCCCTCCGACGCCGCGGGGCCAATCCCCGCCACGTGGCTATCGAACCCTTGCATATTCCTCCACTCTCCCCACTTCCGGAAACGGACATTCCGTGAACGTCCGGCACAAAACAATCATAGCACCACTTGCCCGGTCGATTTCGCGGCGGGGCTGCGGCGCACGGGCCGATGTCCTTCGGAGAGGCGCCGCAACCCCTGACACACCGCCTTTTTTGCTGGGGGGCGCTATGCTACCATTCCCCCCAAGCGCCCGCCCGCGCCGGGTGCGTCAGCCCAAGAGGGGCGGGGCCGCCTGGAGCAGGCGGGTCGAGAACGGAGCGAGTCAGTGCCTTCCCGCGCATCCCACGTCAACGTCCTGGTGTTTCCGCTATTCCGCCGTCGCGTCACGCAGCGGCGGCTGCGGTGCGTCGCCGAGGCGGCCCTCCACGTCGCGGGCGCCGGGACCGACGCGGGAGAGATCAGCGTCGTCATCGCGGACGACGCCGCGCTGCTCGAGCTGAACGAGCGCCACCGTGGTGAGGCAATGGTGACCGATGTGCTCTCGTTCTCTCCCAATCATGCCGGCCCGTACCTCGGCGATGGCGACGCTCCTGACGAAGACGCATTCGACTTCCCCACGCCGGACGGCGAGGCGGAGGAGCTGGGAGAGGTGGTCATCTCCTACCCGCAGGCCAAGCGGCAGGCGAGGGAGGCCGGGAGGCCCGTGGCGGCAGAGGTCGAAATGCTGGTGGCGCACGGCGTCCTCCATCTCCTCGGGTACGACCACACGGAGCCTGACGAAGAGCGCGAAATGTTCGCGCTGCAGGACGCGGCCCTCGAAAGGGCCGAGGCGCTGGGCAGACCCGCCGGGGCGGCATTGGCTTCGGCGGCGGCAAGGTAGGCGAACGGTGGCGGAGCAGGTCCTCTACAGGAAGTGGCGTCCGCAACGCTTTGCGGACATCTACGGCCAGGACGCCGTGGTGCAGACGCTGCGCCAGGCCGTCGGCCAGGGCCGCGTCGCCCATGCCTACCTCTTCTGCGGCCCGCGAGGCACCGGCAAGACGACGGCCGCCCGCATCCTCGCCAAGGCGCTCAACTGCGACGGCCTCGACCCCTCGCACGGCCCCAACGACGGCGACCCCGACAACACCTGCCCCTTCTGCCTCGACGTGAAT
>JAPPNT010000035.1 GCA_028873745.1 Chloroflexota bacterium
CGCAACGCATTTGTGGGCAGCCTGCGCGGAGTTTTCAACACAAATGGCGCATTGAAACGCCTACAGCAGCCGGGAGGGGCGACAACTACCCCCTCGAACACCGTCCCCGCGAGCAAAAGGAAAAGCCCCTGCGTCTCCCCCTCCGAGGCGCAGGGGCCAGTTCCATGGCCACGCGGACAATGAAAGGTTTCTATCTTCCCTGGTGCTTGATCTCCAACGTCTCGTCGGGGGCGAGGGCGACCCGGCGGTACTGGATGCCGAGCTTGAGCAGCCAGTACCCGATGGTGGCCTTGCTCACCCCGAACTCCAGGGCTGTGCCGGTCAGGCCCTTCTCGTTAACCATCTCCGGCAGCAGGCGCTCCAGCGGCCGCTTGTACTGCTCCTCCACTCGGAGCATCGCCGGTGTCATCCTTGCCATTTTGCTCACCCCCGTTGCGGGAACCGATCCACTACAGCTACTCTACACGGTGTTCCGGCCATTGTCAAGCCCCTGTCCAGACACATTCTCAAACTAGTTCAAAACTTTCTAAGACAACGTCTAGAACACCAAGATTTTATATTTAGATTCTGTGTTTCTCAACTAAGGTAAGTGTATTGTCACATGACAGCGTCGCGTGGCTTGTGACGTATTTGCCCCGGGTTCATTGGCTTGACCAAGCCCTCCAGCGGATTGTCGAGGTTTTGTCACATGAGTCTTGCCTGCGAGTCATAGCCCACGGGTGAGACAGTTCGCTCGCAATCCCATGGCGCTGCCCATATCGAGCGGTGGTGGCTGGCAGCGCTCCTGCCGCTCCCGGCTTCATGGACACTCGTCATGGCGACTGCCTATAATGGCCCACGACCTTGGATGTGGAAGGCTCCACACGCTGCTGAAACGGGACTGCCGACGCATGCTTCATACCGGCGTGGACATCGTGGAGATATGGCGGATTGGCGAGGCGGTCGCCCGGTGGGGTGACCGCTTCTTCAACCGCATCTACACGCCGGGAGAGCTGGCGTACGCCCGAGGCCGGCTCCCGCAGCTTGCCGGGCGGTTCGCGGCCAAGGAGGCCGTCATGAAGGCGCTCGGCACGGGCGTTCGCGGCGTCGGCTGGCGCGAGATCGAGGTGGTCCGCAAGCCGGGCCAGGCGCCGACCGTCGTGCTGCATGGCCGCGCCAGGGCCCGCGCCGAGCGGATGCAGATGGGCGAGATCTCCATCTCGATATCCCACTCGAGGGACTACGCGGTCGTCGTGGCCGTGGGGGAGACCAGTGAAGATAGTAACGGCTGAGGCCATGCGCGCCCTCGAGCGCCGCGCGGTCGAGAACGAGGGCTCGCTCGACGACCTGATGGAGCGGGCCGGGCACCTCTCCGCGCGCGTGGCGTGGGGCATGCTCCAGGATGCCGAGGCCGACGACGGCCCCGCGGCCCGCATCTCCCACGCTGCCGCCGTTATGTCTGCATTCGCCGCCAACTCGGCGGCCGCTCCCCCTCGCGTGCTGGTCCTCATCGGGCCGGGCAACAACGGCGGCGACGGGCTCGTCGCGGCGCGCCACCTGCAGCTCTGGCTGGGCGGAGTGTCGGCCATCATCCTCGCTGGCCGGGCCGGCGACGACCCCAAGCGCCAGCTTGCCCTCGACGCCGGCGTGACCGTCGTGGGCGCCGAGGACGACCCTGTCGGGACGCTGGAGCGGACGCTGCCCACGGCCGACATCGTCGTCGACGCCGTGCTGGGCATCGGGGCGTCACGGCCGCTGGAGGGCGCCATCCGCGACTCGATGGCGCTCGTCAACGCCGAACGGGCACGGCGTCCGGCGCTGCAGACGCTCGCGCTGGACGTGCCGACGGGCATCGACGCGGACTCGGGCGAGGCGGACGCGAACGCCCTAGATGCGGACGCGACGGTGACCTTCGGCTTCCCAAAGCACGGACACTTCCGGTTCCCGGCCGCGGCCCGCGCGGGGCGGCTCGTCGTCGCGGACATCGGCGTTCCCGATGAGCTGGCGTCGGACATCGGCGAGGAGGCAGTGACGACGGCGTGGGCGCAGGCGCAGCTCCCCCGGCGGCCGCTGGACGCGCACAAGGGGTCCTTTGGCCGCGTTCTGGCGCTGGCCGGGTCGCGCAGCTACGTCGGGGCGGCGCAGCTGGCCTGCCTGGGCGCGGCGCGGTCCGGCGCCGGCTACATCACGCTGGCGGTCACGCCCGCCGTGCAGGCGCTGGTGGTCCCCCGGCTCACGGAGAGCACGTTCCTGTTGCTGCCCGACGAAGGCGACGGTGATGCCGATTTCGAAGCCGTCGGCTTGCTCCGCGGCACGATGCCGGCCTGCGATGCGCTGCTCGTCGGGTGCGGGCTGGGACAGCACGACACGACGCGGCTCCTCCTCGACCGGCTGCTGCTGTCGTCCGAGCCGGTGCCGCTGCCGACGGTCATCGACGCGGACGCGCTCAACTTCCTGGCGACCGTCGACAGGTGGTGGGAGCGGCTGCGGGCCGACGCCGTTCTGACGCCGCACCCGGGCGAGATGGCGCGGCTGCTGAAGTGCGGCATCGGCGACGTCGAGGCTGACCGGATCGCGACGGCGCGGCGGGCGGCGACCGCGTGGGGCGTAACGGTGTTGCTGAAGGGTGCGTTCACCGTGGCCGCGTCGCCTGACGGCCGCGTGCGTGTGCTGCCGTTCGCGAACCCGGCGCTGGCGACGGCGGGGACGGGCGACGTGCTGGCAGGGTGCGTCGCGGGGCTGCTGGCGCAGGGGCTCGGGACCTTCGACGCGGCGACGCTGGGGGCGTTCCTGCACGCCGCCGCGGGCGAGCTCGCTGCCGAGGCGGTCGGCGAGGCCGGCGTCATCGCGGGCGACCTGCTGCCGCTGCTGCCACTGGCGATCACGGAGCTCCGCGAGGGCTCGTTCACGGGCGGGATCCGGCACATCGCGTAGCGTCCGACGCCCTTCCCCCACCGGTCGCCCTGAGCCTGCCCCCACCTCATCGTTTCACCGGCGAAAGCCGGTGCCCAGAACCCCCACCCCCTGACACCACCCCCTCGCGCACTCGCGCCCGGTCCCCCTACCCTGCCCCCATGAATACGCAAGAGGGTCCCCAGAACAGCCAGTCCCCACAACCGAAGAAGCGGCCCGGCGCCCCGGTGGGCAACCAGAATGGCAGACGGCACGGCCTCTACTCCAAACTCCACCCCGTCAACATCGTCGACGTCTTCGACCGGCTCAACCACGAGCAGGGCCTGCCGCCCCTCGACCCGGAGGCGGCCCGCCGCCTCGCCGCCCTCTCCCGCGACCCCCGCATGTCCCTGCGCCTTCTGGTCGACGCCGCCCGCGCCATGCGCACCCTCATCACCTTCCACCGCGCCCTCAAGCGGATCGAGGGGCGGAAGCAGCTATGATCCGTACCCGGCTGATTGACTTCCGCAACTCAATGCAACACAACCCGTTCCCAATACCATTGCACCCCCGCGGCACAATTGCGATTCAATGCAACTCAACCCCCTTCCAGCTACGGGCCGCCGTCAGTCGTTCCAGTCGTTATCGGGCCTCCCCGTATCTGGAAACGAAAAAAACTCAATGAGAAAACGCTGAGAACTCAACTCAATTCCCTGTCCCGCCCATCCCTCGCAAGCTGGGGAAGGGGTTGGCGATGGACGGCGGAGGGGGCCGAGGGCTATCTGATATACTCAGTTGGCCATGCTGCTTGCTATAGACGTGGGGAACACGAATATCACGATGGGCGCGTTCGACGGCGACGCCCTGGCCGCGACGTGGCGGATGTCGACCGAGTCGCGGTGGCAGCCGGACGAGTGCAGCGTCGCGCTCCAGTCGATGATGACGATGAAGCGCGTCAGCCCGTCGGACATCGACGCCGTCGTGATCTGCAGCGTGGTGCCGCCGCTGACACCCGTCTTCGAGGAGGCCTGCGTCGACACGTTCGGCGTCACGCCGCTGGTCGTGGGCGCGGGCACGCGCACGGGCGTCCGCATCCTCTACGAGCCGCCCCGCGACGTCGGCGCCGACCGGGTCGTGGACGCGGCGGCCGCGTTTCGGCTCTACGGCGGGCCCCTGGTGGTCGTCGACTTCGGCACTGCGACGGTGTTCGACGCGGTGACCAAGGAGGGCGACTACTTGGGCGGAGCGCTCTTCCCGGGCATCCAGATCGCGTCGGAGGCGCTGGTGCAGCGGACGTCGCAGCTGCGGCGAGTCGAGCTGACGGCGCCGAAGTCGGCCATCGGGCGCAACACCGTGGCGGCGCTGCAGTCTGGGCTCGTGTTCGGCCACGTGGCGCTCGTCGAGGGGATGATCGCGCGCTTCCGGGCCGAGCTCGGCGACGACGCGCGGGCTGTCGCGACGGGCGGGCTGGCGGACCTGGTGGCGTCGCACACGCCCGTTTTCCATGCCGTGAACCCGGACCTCACACTCATCGGTCTCCGATTGGTGTACGATATGAACAAGAACGGAGGCGCAGCCTCCTGAGCGGGCCCCCGGCCCTTACCCCTGAAAGGAAGGGACCATGCCAGACCCGTTGAACGGCAAACACGTCATTCTGGGCGTCACAGGAAGCATCGCGGCCTACAAGGCGGCTGACCTCGCCAGCAAGCTCACTCAGGCCGGTGCGCACGTGGACGTCCTCCTCACCGAGAGCGCGGCGAAGTTTGTCACGCCGCTGACCTTCCGAAGCCTCACGCACCGCGCCGTCGTCACGGACCTCTTCGACGCCGACTCCCCCGAGGCCATCGAGCACGTCGCCATCGCGCGGCGCGCCGACGCGCTCCTCGTCGCGCCGGCGACGGCCAACACGATGGCGAAGCTGGCGCTGGGACTGGCCGACGACGTCCTCACCACGACGGCCCTCGCCGTCACCGCTCCCGTAATGGTCGCCCCCGCGATGGACGCGGGCATGTGGGAGCACCCGACAGTGCAGCAACACGCCGAAACGCTCGCAGGCCGGGGCGTGCACATCGCCGGGCCCGGCG
Organism: Chloroflexota bacterium; assembly: GCA_028873745.1. GTDB lineage: Bacteria > Chloroflexota > Dehalococcoidia > Lucifugimonadales > UBA1127 > UBA1127. Next base: position 4,956 of record JAPPNT010000035.1, read on the forward strand.
CGGGCAGGCTGGCGTCCGGCCTGATGGGGCGCGGGCGGATGCTGGAGCCGGCCGAGCTGCTGGAGCGGCTGCGGTGGGTGCTCGCGCAGGACGGCGACCTCCAGGGACGGCGGATCGTCGTCACGGCGGGCGGCACGCAGGAGCCCATCGACCCGGTGCGGGTTGTGACAAACCGCTCGTCGGGCAAGATGGGGTATGCGGTGGCGCAGGCGGCGCGGGACAGGGGCGCGGATGTCACACTTGTCACAGCAACCTCCGCGCTGACGGCGCCCTTCGGCGTGGCCGCGCGCCGCGTGTCGACGGTCGCCGACATGCGCGAGGCGGTGCTGGACGCGTGCTCGGAGGCCGACGCGCTCGTCATGGCGGCGGCGGTCAGCGACTACCGGCCGGCGACGGTGGCGGGGAGCAAGATCAAGAAGACGGGCGAGAAAGCGGGCGACCGCCTCTCGCTGGACATGGAGAAAACCAACGACTTCTTCCTGGAAGTGCCGGAGGGCGTGCTGCGGGTCGGGTTTGCGGCCGAGACGGAAGACCTCATCGAGAACGCGCGCTACAAGCTGGCGTCGAAGTCGATGGCGCTCATCGTCGCCAACGATGTGACAAAAGAGGGCAGCGGCTTCGAGGTCGACACCAACCAGGTGACAATCATCGGGGCCGACGGTGTGACAGATGAGCTACCGTTGCTCACCAAATACGAAGTCGGTGACAAAATCCTCGACCGTGTCGTCTCGCTGCTGACCAACCGCGACAGGCAGCATATGTCACATTCGTTGTGACATCCCTGTTTAAGCCAAAGTTGTCACAACGAATGTGACAGTCGCAGGTTTGTCACATCACCGCCGCGCCTTACCACACGCGGCTGAACGCTCGCCCGCACCTCACGCCGCCGGCAGGCCGACCAACCCTCGCCGAGGGCCCGCTAAGGCGGCCTGTTTGGGTTTTGGGCGGTGTCGGACTCCACCCCAGCCTCGGAAAGCGCCGCTTTGGAGCGCTTTCGTAGCTGAGCGTCCCACCTCGACGCACGACAGGGTCTTCGTTATGTCCCGTTTGCGCGAATTGGCCTATCGCTCGGCATCAAGCGCTCGGGCGGGGCGCTGCCGTTGCTCCTCGGGCGGGCGGACGTTGCGGAACTGCTGCCAGAGGAGCAGGTCATAGACGATCTTGATGAGGCCGCCGAATATGAGCGGCGCGCTGGTGAGGGAGGCCGCCACCAGCAGGCCGGAGATGTAGGGCGCGGGCATCTGCCCGCCCTGCCGTCCGAGCGTCGACATGCCCGCGGCGACGGTGTGCTCCTCCGGTGCGACGACGGCCATCGTGTACGACTGCCTCGTCGGCACGTCCATCTGCGACATGGACTCGCGCAGGAGGAGCATCGCCACGGTGAGCCAGACGAAGGGCGAGAAGGCCATCGCGACGACGAGCAGGTTCGCGGGGATGTGCGTCCACACCATCGTGTTGATGAGGCCGATGCGCTTCGCGAGCCACGCGGCGAGGATGGCGGAGAAGCTGCTGATGATGTTGGCAGCGAAGAAGACGCCGGCCAGCGACTCGAGCGAGAGATCGTATCGAAGGCTGAACCACCACGCGAGGAAGGTCTGGAACATGAAGCCGCCGCCGAATGAGTCCATCGCGCCGAGGACGGACAGCCGGTAGATGATGCCTTTGGAGCGGCGCGGCAGGGTTATGCCAACGCGCCGGCCGTCCGCGGCGGGGGCCTCGGCGGCGGGCGAAAGGCGCAGGTAGACGACGGTGACCACTGCGCCGACGGCGGCGTAGACAAAGAACATGACGCGGTAGGCGTCCAGTATCTCGATGTCCGTGAACTGCTGGAGGATGGCGGGCGTGCCGCTCGAAAGGGCGCCCACGGCAGACGCGAGGCCGCCGATGACGTTGTAGTAGGCGAAGAGCATCGTGCGGCGCTCGGCGGGGGCGGACCGGGCGAGGACAGGCTGCTCCAGCGAGCTCTGGGCGGCCCGGTCCTTGCCGCCAAGGCCGAAGCCCGCCATGCCGCCGACGAGCAGCAGCAGGACAAAGGAGTCCGTCAGGGGAAAGAGTGCGCCGCCGATGATCGTGAGCAGGCTGAGAGAGGCGAAGGAGCGCTTGCGGCCAAAGTGGTCGGCGAAGAGGGACGCCAGCGTGGTGAAGAAGGCGTTGCCGGCCAGCACGGCGGCAAGGACGGCGCCCACGCGGACGGGGTCCAGGCCGGTCTCGCGCAGGTAGAGGGCCAGCATCACACTGATGAAACCCACGGCAAAGGAGCGCAGGCTGGTTGTCAGCAGGATGAGCCGACCGTCCGGGGCAAGCCAGCCCATTGCGGGCCTACTCCGCCAACTGGGCGAGAAGCTCCTCCAGCCGGGCCCGGCGCTCCTCGGTGGCGCGGTGCCGGTCGCGCTCCCGCTCGACGACCTCCTCCGGCGCCTTCTCCAGGAACTGGGCGTCGGAGAGGCGGGCGGCGAGGCGGTCGAGGGCCTGCTCGGCGTCGGCGAGCTCACCGGACAGACGCGTGCGCTCGGCCTGGATGTCGACGAGGCCCTCGAGGGGGATGGCCATGACCGCGCCGCCAACGACGGCGGTAGCCGCGCCGCTCGATGGGAGCTGGTCCCGGCCCGCGAGGAAGCGCAGGGGCTCGACGCGGGCGAGGGCGCGGATGAGGGAGGCCTCGGCCTCCAGCGCGGACGTCGTGCCGGAGTCGACAAGCACCTCCAGCGGCTGGGCCGGCGGGATGCGAAACTCGGCGCGGGCGTTGCGGACGAGGCGGATGGCCTCGCGGACGGAGGCGATGGCGTCCTCGGCGGCATCATCGAGCGCGGAGGTGTCGGCCTCTGGGTAGGGCGCGACCATGATTGACTCGGCCAGGTTGCGCTCCCGCGGCGCACGAGTCACGATGTTCGTCCACGCCTCCTCGGTCACAAAGGGCATGAAGGGGTGGAGCAGGCGGAGGGTCTTCTCCAGCACGTGCACCAGCATCGGCACTGGCGAGGGGCCGTCGGCGCTGCGGATGCGGACCTTGGCGGCCTCAATGTACCAGTCGCAGAACTCGCTCCAGAGGAACTCGTAGATGGCCTGCTCCGCCTCGCCGAGCTGGTAGTCCTCGAGCTGGCGGGTGACGCGGGCGACGAGCCGGTTGAGGCTGCTCTTGATCCAGCGGTCCTCCAGGTGCTCGACGGGCGGGTCGCTCCAGCCGCTGAGGTCGTCGGCCTCTTCCATCGCGCGGACGACGTAGCGGGTGGCGTTCCAGATTTTGTTGGCGAAGTTGCGGGCGGCCTCCAGCTTTGTGGTGCCGAGACGGGCGTCGTTGCCGGTGGCGTTGCCGGCGGTGAGGGCGAAGCGCAGGGCGTCGCAGCCGTACTCGTCGATGGCCTCGAGAGGATCGAGCACGTTGCCGCGCGTCTTGCTCATCTTGGCGCCCTCGACGTCGCGGATGAGCCCGCTCAGGTAGACGGTGTGGAAGGGGGCATGCCCGGTGTTCTCTATGCCCAGCATGATCATGCGGGCCACCCAGAAGAAGAGGATGTCGTGGGCAGTCTCCATGACGCTGGTGGGGTAGAAGTAGCGCAGGTCATCGGTCTCGTCCGGCCAGCCGAGGGTGGAGTGGGGCCAGAGGCCGGAGGAGAACCAGGTGTCCAGCATGTCCTCGTCCTGGTGGAGGTCGCGGGCCCCGCAGTCCGGGCAGGCGTCGGGGTCGTCGTACTCGACGATCTCGCGCTCGCAGGCGTTGCAGTACCAGACGGGGATGCGGTGGCCCCACCAGAGCTGGCGGCTGATGCACCAGTCGCGCAGGTTCTCCATCCAGTTCTCGTAGATGCGGACGAAGCGCTCCGGGACGATGCGCACCGTGCCGTCGCGCACCACGTCCAGCGCGGGCTTGGCCAGCGGGGCGATGCGCACGAACCACTGCTTGCTGACCATGGGCTCCACAACCTGATCGCAACGCTGGCAGTGGCCGATGGCGTGGCGGTGGTCCTCGACGCGCTCCAGCAGTCCGTCGCGCTGGAGGTCCCCGACGATCTGGATGCGGGCCTGAAAGCGGTCGAGGCCATTGTAGGGGCCGGCCTCGGCGTTCATGGCGCCGTTGGGGTGCATGACGGTGACGATGGGGAGGCCGTGGCGCTCGCCGAGCTCGAAGTCCGTCGGGTCGTGGCCGGGCGTGACCTTGAGGGCGCCGGTGCCAAACTCGGCCTCGACGGCGGCGTCGCCCACGACGGGGATGCGGCGGCCGAGGACGGGCAGAACGACCTCCTTGCCGATGAAGGCGGCGTAGCGCGGGTCGTCGGGGTTGACGGCGACGCCGGTGTCGCCGAGGAGGGTCTCGGGCCGCGTCGTCGCGACGGTAAGCCTGCCGTTGCCGTTGGCGAGGGGATAGTGGATGTAGTAGAGGGCGCCGTCGGTCTCGCGGTGCTCCACCTCCAGGTCGGAGAGGGCGGTGGCGCAGCGAGGGCACCAGTTGATGATGCGCTCGCCGCGGTAGATGAGGCCCTTGCGGTAGAGGTTGACGAAGGTGTGGCGGACAGCACGCCTGGGGCCGGGGTCAAGGGTAAAGACCTCCCGGGTCCAGTCACAACTGACGCCCAACCGCCGGAGCTGCTCATCAATGCGCCCTCGCGTCCAGCCAACCCAGTCCCAGACACGGGCAACAAATTGCTCGCGGCCCAAGTCGTGGCGGGTGACTCCCTCCGCCGCCAGCTCGCGCTCCACGACGACCTGCGTCGCGATGCCGGCATGGTCGAGGCCGGGCAGAAGGAGCGTCGGCTCGCCCAGCATGCGGTGCCATCGCGCCAGGGCGTCCTCGACGGCGGCGCGCTGGGCGTGGCCGAGGTGGAGCTCGCCGGTGACGTTGGGCGGCGGCTGGATGACGACGAAGGGGCGCTTCCCGGAGTCGACCTGGGGCGTGAAGTAACCGGCGTCCAGCCACTGCTGGTAGAGGCGCTGCTCGACGGAGGCCGGGTCATAGGCGCTGGGAAGCTGCTGGGGCGTGTGCAGGGTCATGTGTCCGCCTGTCCTGTGGGATTGCGCCGGCAAGCCTCGGCTTGCGGCACCGTTCCATTGTAGCGCATGGGCGCGAGGGGAGTGGGAGACGCCCTTCATCTGGGATGGGGCGAACGGGGGCGCATAGGACACAGGGTGGCCCATTTCCACCCACCTGGATATCGGCTTTCGCCGGTAAGGCGATGCGGCGCTATTGCGGCGTGCGGTCTCCGAAGGCCACTACTATGCGGTCTTCGTCTTGGAGGACTATGTCGCGGTAGTTGTCCTCGTAGCGTTGGCCGTTGAGGGAGACGTTCTCCACCGTGGCGTTGGGGCGCGTGGCGGGGCTGTCCGGCCAGACGTCGAAGAAGTCCCCGACGGTGTAGCTCTTCTCACCGACGATGTAGACGTAGGAGGAGTCGTCGAAGGTGTGGACGGGGCGGATGCAGGTGTTGCTGACGCCGACGCCGGCGGGGAGGAACTCCGGCGTGCCGTTCCAGACGGTGACGAGGGTGACGCGGATGCCGGAGTCGCGGTCGGTCGCGTCGACGCAGGCGGTGGTGGCGTCGTCGGCGAGGTCTGGTCCTCGAGTGGCCAGGACGATGATGGCGACGGCGGCAACGACGATGACCACGGTGGCGATGGCGAGGCGCAGGTACTTGTTGGACATGATCTACATTTCCCTGTGATTTATGTTCAGCGGCGGTGGGCGGCGAGGTGGGCCGCAAGCTCCTCGGCTGCGACGGTCGGCAGCGTACCGAGGCGAGCGTGGAGCCACTCGAGGGCCTTGCGAGTGTCGCTGGCGACGCGGGCCGGGTCCGAGCGGTAGACGCGCAGCTTGAAGAGCCAGTAGGTGAAGGCCTTGAGCTCCGTACCCGGGGCGTCGTTCAGGCCGGCGATGGGCCACTCGGCGCGGAACTCGGCGAGGAGCTCAGCGCGTGACCGGCCGTAGATCTTGCCGAAGACGGCGTCCGTCAGGCCACGGCGGGAGCGGGTGCCGAGGCTGTAGCGCTCCTTCCGCACCTCCCGCTGCACGGCGATCTGCAGGGCCTGCTCCACGGTGACGCCGTACCAGTAGTTCAGGTAAGAGCGGTACTTGGTGACTCCGAGCAGCCGCCGCACGTCCTCAACGGGCATTTCCAACAGGAAGCGGCCGGAGTGGAGGTCCGCGCGGCGCTCGTCCTCCGGGACGAGTCCGGCGACCTCCGAGCCGAGGCGGCGGGCGAGGAGGAGCCAGTCAAAGGCCTCGCCCAGGAGAAGGTAGCGGCGGTGAAGGCCGCCGTAGGTCTCCTCTGGCAGGGTCCACTGCTCCATGGCCTGCAGCAGGGCCTCCCGCCAGGGCAAGCCGTTCTCGACGGACTGGCGCAGGTGGTGGGTTATCTCTGCGACATTGGTGTCCTGCGCCTCGGCGGCTGGAGCGCCGTCGACGGTCGCGGAACGGCCTCGGGTGCGCTGGGCGGTCATCGCTGGGCCGCCACGGGGTCGGATTGCAGCAGCGCGGCAAGGAGATCGCGGACGGCCTCGAGGGAGCGGGGGCCTTCTGCGGGGAGCCATGCGCCCGCGCCGGCGTCGAGGGCGGCAAGGAGCTCGGTGGGCGTCTGCGCGCCGGTCTCGTCGAGCAGGCGGCGGACGGACGCGCCGCCGATGCCGGGCACGTCGAGGAGGGCCAGCGCGAGGGGCGACACGTTCGCGGCCTCGCGGTCGAAGGTTTGGACGCGGCCGGTGTCGAGGAGCTCGCGGACTTTGCCGTCGATGGCTTTGCCGATGCCGGGGACCTTCTGGAGGTCAGCGCCCGCGGCGACCAACGCGGTCAGCTCGTCCGGGAGGTCGCGGATGGCCTGCGCGCCCTTGCGGTAGGCGCGGGCCTTGAAGCCGCCGCCCTCCTGCATCTCATACAGCCCCGCCAACCGGTCGAAGAGCCGGGCGATGGTCTGGTTGGTATGGGCGGAGGGGTCCGGCATGGCTACGCTCCGTGGCAGCGCTTGTACTTTTTGCCGCTGCCGCAGGGGCACGGATCGTTGCGGCCGACCTTGCGGCCGCCTTCGCCCGCACCAGCTCCGGCGCCGACAGGCACCTGCGCTCGGCGGGGGGCGGCGGCGCTGCGTCCGGCGGCGCGGTTCGCGGCACGGTTGGACGGGGCGGGGCGGCCCTCCAGCAGCGTGGCGTGGTAGATGGTGTGGACGATGTCATGCTGGATGGTGGCCATCATGTCCTGGAACTTCTGGTGGCCCTCCGTCCGGTACATGACGAGGGGGTCGCGCTGGCCGTAGGCGTGGAGGCCGACGCCTGTCCGCAGGTTTTCCATGGACGTGAGGTGCACGACCCAGTGGGAGTCGATCGTGCGCAGGGTGACGAGGCGCTCGATGAAGCGCATCTGCTCCTCGCCGACGGCCTGCTCACGCTGCCCGTAGAGTTCCATGGCGTAGTCCTGGACGGCCTCGGCGATCTCGTCGCCGGACAGCTGCTCCAACGCCTCGGCCTCCAGGTGCGGCGGGATGGGGAAGATGGTGCGGAGCTCTTCGACCATGTCATCGAGTTCCCACTCCTCGGCGTCGTTGCCGACGACGTAGTTGTCGACGATGCGGTCCAGCTCCTTCTCGACCATCTCCTGGATGTTGACCTTGAGGTCGGCGCCCTCGAGGACCTTGTGGCGCTCGTCGTAGATGACCTCGCGGTGGGTGTTGATGACGTCGTCGTACTCGACGAGGCGCTTGCGGATCTCGAAGTGGGAGGCCTCGACCTTGGTCTGGGCGTTGCCGAGGGCGTTGCTGACCATCTTGTTTTCCATGGGCATGTCGTCCGTCATGCCGGCCATGCCCATGATGCCCTGGATGCGATCGCCGCCGAAGCGCCGGACAAGGTCGTCCTCAAGGGAGACGAAGAAGCGGGTGCTGCCGGGGTCGCCCTGGCGGCCGGAGCGGCCGCGGAGCTGGTTGTCGATGCGGCGGGCGTCGTTCTTCTCGGTGCCGATGACGTAAAGGCCGCCAAGGTCGACCACCTGCTGGTGCTCCTCGTCCCAGCGGCGCTGAACGGTGACGCGGGCCTTCTCGACGGCCTCGGCCGGGGCGCCGTCCATGGACGTATAGCCAATCCTGCGGAGCTCGTCGAGGGCGAGCATGTCCGGGTTGCCGCCGAGGATGATGTCGGTGCCTCGCCCTGCCATGTTCGTCGACACGGTGACGGCGCCGACGCGGCCTGCCTGGGCGACGATGTGCGCCTCATGCTCGTGGTTCTTGGCGTTGAGGACCTGGTGCGGGATGCCGCTTCGGCGGAGCATGCCGTCGAGAGCCTCGGAGCTCTCCACGGAGGCGGTGCCGATGAGGATGGGGCGCCCCTCCGCGTGGACTTCCTTGATCTCGTCTACGATGGCCTTCCACTTTCCCTCGTGGGAGCGATAGATGAGGTCCGTGCTATCCTCCCGGACGCGCTCCTTGTTGGGCGGGATGGCCACGACGTCGAGGCGGTAGATGCGCATGAGCTCCTCGGACTCGGTCATGGCGGTGCCCGTCATGCCGGCGAGCTTCTCATACATGCGGAAGTAGTTCTGCAGGGTGATGGTGGCGTAGGTGATGCTCTCCTGCTGGACGCGCACGCCCTCCTTGGCCTCGAGGGCCTGGTGGAGGCCGTCGGAGTAGCGGCGGCCATACATCTTGCGGCCGGTGAACTCGTCGACGATGACGATCTCGCCGTTCTCGACGAGGTACTCCTTGTCGCGCTGGAAGAGGACCATGGCCTTGACGGCGTTCTCAATGTAGTGGGTCAGGTAGTAGTTGGACGGGTCGTAGAGGTTGCCGACATTCAGGGCCCGTTCCATCTTCTCAATGCCGTCCTCCGTGAGGGAGACGGTGCGGTGCTTGAGGTCGATGATGTAGTCGTCCTCCTCCTGGAGGCGGGGGACGACGCGGGCCATGGTGCCGTAGGTGCGGGTGGCCTCCTGCGCGGGGCCGCTGATGATGAGGGGCGTGCGGGCCTCGTCGATGAGAATGTTGTCGACCTCGTCGACGATGGCGTACGAGTGGCCTCGCTGGACCTGCTGGGCCTTGTCGACGGCCATGTTGTCGCGGAGGTAGTCGAAGCCGAACTCATGGTTGGTGCCGTAGGTTATGTCTGCCTCGTAGGCCTCACGGCGGGAAATGGCTCGGAGGGCGTTCAGGCCGGGGTTGTCCGAGTGCACGTCGGGATCGAGCACGTAGGCAAGCTCGTGCTGGAGGCAGGCGACGCTCATGCCGAGGCCGTGGTAGACGGGCCCCATCCACTGGGTGTCGCGCTTGGCGAGGTAATCGTTGACGGTGATGATGTGGACGCCGTTGCCGCCGAGGGCGTTGAGGTAAGCGGCGAGAGTGGCGACGAGGGTCTTGCCCTCGCCGGTGCCCATCTCGGCGATCTTGCCCTCGTGGAGGACCATGCCGCCGATGAGCTGGACGTCGAAGTGGCGCATGCCGGTGGCGCGGCGGCCCGACTCACGGACGGCAGCGAAGACCTCGGGCAGGAGGTCGTCGAGGGACTCGCCGGCGTCGAGCTGGGCGCGGAAGCGGTCGGTGCTGCCCGCGAGGTCCTCATCGGAGAGGGCCTGGACCTTCGCTTCAAGGGCGTTGATTTCCTCTACGACCGGCCAGCGCTTCTTCAGCGGCGCTTCAGGGTCACCCTTGAACAGCTTTCCAAGCATTCCTACCATCTATGACTCCCTGACTGCCCCGCGCCACTATACGTCGGTGAAGAGCTCGCCGACTGAGCGGCCCTCATGGATGCGGGACATGGCCTCGCCGAGGAGGCTGGCGACGGAGAGCACCGTCACCTTGCCGCACGTAGTCGAGGCCGCGGCGCTGGGCAGTGTGTCAGTGACGACGATCTCCCGCATGTCTGACGCGCCGATGCGGTCCATGGCGGGCGACGTGAAGACGCCGTGCGTGGAGCAGGAGTAGACCTCCCGCGCGCCGTTTTCCAAGCACACGCGGACAGCCGACGTGAGCGAGCCCGCCGTGTCGGTCTCGTCGTCAAAGGTTATGGCCGTCCGATTCCTCACATCTCCTATAACGTTCAAGATCTCGGTATGGTCATTATTGTCGACGCGGCGTTTCTCGATGATGGCGAGGGGGACACCGAGATTTGTGGCCATGTCCCGCGCCCGCTTGCTGATTCCGGTGTCGACTGCGACCACCACCGGGGCGTCGAGTTCCTTGCGCCGGAAGTAGTCGGTGAGCAGCGGCAGGGCGGTGAGCTCGTCGACGGGGATGTTGAAGAAGCCCTGGATCTGGCCGGCGTGCAGGTCGACGGTAACGACGCGGTTGGCGCCGGCGACGGTGAGCAGGTCGGCGAGGAGGCGCGCGGTGATGGGGACGCGCGGCTGGTCCTTCTTGTCGGTGCGGCCGTAGGCGTAGTAGGGGACGACGGCGGTGATGCGGCCGGCGGAGGCCCGCTTGGCGGCGTCGATCATGATGAGAAGCTCCATGATCGTGTCGTTCACGGGGTAGGCGAAGGGCTGGATGATGAAGATATCCTGCTGGCGGATGTTCTCCTCATACTGCACAAAGGTGTTGTCATTGGAGAACTTGGATACGCGAACTTGTCCGAGGGGCATTTCAAGGTAAGCACAGACATCTTCCGCAAGCGCGGTGTGGCTGTTGCCGCTGAACACCTTCATCTCATCCAGATACGGCATAGCATCTCCTTCTGACGATTCTGGAAGCAGGCGCACCGCGGCGGGACAAGCCGCGGTGAGATTCACACCGGACTCAAGTATAGCATGGGGGCGGGCGCGAAAAACCCCGAATACACCGCCCTCAGGGGTCGTTCAGCGTTTATGACGCCGAGGGAGAGGCTCAGGTTCCCATCGTCAAGGCGTATCTGATACAATGCTTTGGCTTTTCTGCACGCACCCCCATACGAGGAGCCTTGGAGGAGGAATGCCTGCCTACGCGGTAATTGGTGGCCAGTGGGGCGACGAGGGCAAGGGGAAGGTCATTGACTACCTTTGCGAGAACGTGACCATGGTGGCCCGCTACTCCGGCGGCAACAACGCCGGCCACACCGTGCTCAACGCGTCGGGTGAGTTCAAGTTCCACCTCATGCCCTCCGGCGTGATCTGGCCGCAGGTCACGCCGGTCATCGGGAACGGCGTGGTCGTCGACCCGGACGTGCTCATCCAGGAGATCAACGACCTGCGCGCCAGGGGCATCGACGTCAGCAAGCTGCAGGTGAGCGACCGGGCGCACGTCATCATGCCGTACCACGTGCGGATGGACCAGCTGGAGGAGATCGGACGTGGGCAGGACGCACTGGGGACGACGGGTCGCGGCGTCGGGCCGGCGTACGTCGACCGGGTGGCGCGCTCCGGCATCCGCTTCGGCGACATGCTGGACGCGGAGGGGCTGCGGGACCGCCTGGCGCTGGCGGCGTCGCGCGCCAACAACACGATCACCAAGGTGCACGAGGCAGAGCCCTTCAGCATCGACGAGCTGTTTGAGCAGTGCCTGCGGTGGCGGGACGAGCTGCTGCCCTTCATCGCCCCCGTCGAGGAGCGGGTGCGCGAGGCCCTGAGCCGCGGCGAGAACGTGCTGCTGGAGGGCGCGCAGGGCACGCTGCTGGACCTGGACCACGGGACGTACCCCTACGTTACGTCGTCGCACTCGAGCGTCGGGGGCGCCTGCGCCGGGCTGGGCATCGGGCCGCGGTCCGTGGCGGGGGTGTTCGGCGTGTTCAAGGCGTACACCTCTCGGGTGGGCGCCGGGCCGATGCCGACGGAGCTGAACGACGACATGGGCGAACTCATCCGTGAACGCGGCGGAGAGTACGGGACGACGACGGGCCGCCCGCGCCGGTGCGGCTGGTTCGACGGGGTGGCGTCGCGGTACGGGGTCATCGTGAACGACCTGACGGCGGGCATTCTGACGCGGCTGGACGTGCTGGACGGCTTCGACCCGGTGCGGGTGTGCGTCGGCTACGAGCTGGACGGCAAGCCGCTCGAGGGCTTCCCGGCGCAGACGCGGGCGCTGGAGCAGTGCAAGCCGGTCTACCGGAACTTCGCGGGGTGGCACAAGCCGACGGCGGGGCTGACCAACTGGGACGACCTGCCGGCGGAGGCGCAGACGTACGTGAGGGGGATCGAGGAGATCATCGGCTGCTCCATCGATCTGGTTTCCACGGGGCCGCACCGTCACGAGACGATCTGCCGGAAGCCACTGATCCCGTAACTTCAGGGAGAGCCGGGCTCTCAGCGGCGGGGCGCAAACTCCGCCTATTCCACCCTCTCGCCCCCGACGAAGCACGCCATGCGGTGCTCGGCGATGAGGCGCACGTCCACCTTCGTCCCAACGTCGTACTGGCGCGTGTGGTGCTGCATCACGCGCACCGTGCGGCCGATTTCGAGCGCGACCTCGTAGAGGTAGGTGGAACCCTGGAACTGGCGATCACTGATGATGCCTTGCCCTGATTCCGAGGGGGAAATGGTCAGGTCGTCGGGCCGCAAGAGCACTTCGGCGCCCTCCGCCATCGTCTCGCTGGGCCAAGGCAGTGTGCCGGCGACCGTGGTAAGCCGCCCCTCCTCGCGATGGACGGGCAGGAAATCGCCGATACCGATGAATTCGGCCACGAAGCGGGTCCCCGGCGTGTGGTAGATCTCTTCGGGGGTGGCGACCTGCTGCAGCATGCCCTGGTCGAGGACGGCTACACGGTCGCCCATGAAGAGCGCCTCGTCCTGGTCGTGGGTCACGAACAGGGCCGTGGTGCCGGTGAACTTCAGGATGTCGCGCACCTCCCGGCGGACCTGCTTTCGGAGGGCCTCGTCGAGGTTGGAGAAGGGTTCGTCAAGCAGGAGCACGGACGGCTGCGGGCACAACGCCCGGGCGAGGGCGACGCGCTGCTGCTGCCCGCCTGACAGCTCGTGGGGCATCCGAGCGTCCAGCCCGGTCAGCCCCACGTGCGCGAGCGCCTCGCTGACGCGCTGCCCGCGGACCGACCGGTCCTCAATGCCGAAGCCCACGTTGGCGGCGACGGTCAGGTGCGGGAACAGGGCGTACTCCTGGAAGACCATGCCGATCTTCCGGCGGTCGGCGCGGACGAAGCGGCCGGGGCCAGCCACGAGGCGGCCATCGATCTCGACAGTGCCCGAATCCGGCGCCTCGAACCCCGCTATGATGCGGAGAGCCGTCGTCTTGCCGCTGCCGCTAGGGCCTAGGAGCGCGAGAATGCTGCCGGCCTCTGCCGACAGGTCGAACTCGTGAAGGGCGTCGGCGCTCGTGTGGGGAAAGCGCTTGGTGACGCCGGTGCATTGCACCGCGGGAACGCTCACTGTCCCCTCCTTGGCTCTCGCAGGATGAGAAACGCCGTCGGCACAGCCGACACGGCCACCAACAGCAGTGCAGGCACGGCGGCCCGCGCGAAGAACGCTTCCTCCGCCGCGGCCCAGATGGACGTCGCCAGCGTACCGAACCCGATGGGGCTCAGCAACAGCGTGGCGGGCAGCTCCTTCATAGCCGTCAGGAAGACGAGTGCGCCGCCGGCAAGCATGCCGGGCACCATCAATGGTAGTGTAACGCGCCAGAGGATGCTCGTCGTGCTCTTGCCGAGGCTCATGGCTGACTCGGACAGGCGCGGGCTCACCTGCAGGTACGTCGAGCGGATCGCGCCAAGGGCCTGGGGGAAGAAGAGCACAACGTAGGCGAAGACGAGAAGCGCGAGGGTCTGGTAGAGGGGCGTCGCGAAACGAGCGCCGAAGAAGATGAGCGCGAGGGCTACCGCGATGCCCGGGAGCGCGAAGCCCGTGTACGCGAGGCGCTCGACCACCCAGCTCACGCGGCCCGGATAGCGCAGGGTGAAGACCACGACAGGTACGGCGGCCAGCACGGCCACGACGGCCGCAAGCCCGGAAGCGTACACGGAGTTCAGGGCATTGCCCCACAGGAGCTCGACCGTCTCGCCGGCGGCGATGCCGCGCACGGCCCAGTAGGCGAGCAGGGCAAGCGGCATGCCCAGCGACAGGGCCGTGACGGCTGCGGCGAAGGCGAAAGCGGGCCATCGCCAGGGGCCCAGCTGCACCAGAGAAGCGGGCCTTGCGGCGCCGGTGGCCGCTCGGTAGTAGCGCGAGCGGCCCCTCGCCTGCGCCTCCAGCACGACGAGCGAGAGGGCGGCGGCGATCATGACGAGGGAGAGGCCGGCGGCCAGCGCGCGGTTGAAGGCGGTCTCGTACTGGAGGTAGATGGCCCAGGTGAAGGTCTCGTAGCGCAGGAGGGACACCGCTCCGAAGTCGCTGAGGGTGTACAGGGCCACGAGCAGCGAGCCGGCGGCGATGGACGGGCGCATCTGCGGCAGCGTCACTCGCCAGAGGGTCTTCCACTGCCCGAGACCCAGGGACCTCGACATCTCGTCCAGCGCGGGGTCCTGCCCCCACAGGCCGGCACGGACGCTGAGGAGCGTGTACGGGAAGCTCAAGAGCGTGATGGTTAGCGCGGCGCCCCAGAGGCCAGAGATGTCAGGCAGGCGCTCGATGCCGAAGAGGCTCTCGAGGAAGCCCTGCAGCATGCCGCGGGGGCCGAGGGCGACAACGACGAGGAAGGCGCCGACGTAGCTCGGAATGACGAGGGGCAGCACGGTTACGACGGACCAGAAGCGCCTCAGAGGCAGGTCGGTCCGCACAGTCAACCACGCGAGGGGCGCCGCGATCAGGGCGGAGGCGACCGTTACGACGGCCACGAGGGCTGCCGAGCGAAAGGCGATCTCTGCAGTGCGCATGCGCCACAGGAGGCCCACGACTTCGCCGCCGCCGTCGAGTGAGCGCTCCACGAGGTAGACGAGCGGGAGCACCATCGCGATGGCAACCGCGACCGACGGCAGCCAGAGGACGGCGGGCGCTCTTCGCCTGCCGGCGTGGGGAACGCCGCCAAGTCCGAGCATCCGGCGGAGGAGGCCGCCAGTTTGTGGCACTGTCGTCTGCATTGCACCCATTGTAACGGGCGGATTTGGCAGTGGTTCCAAAGGGAACCGGGGCCTCGGAGCTACGGTGTGATGCCCACGTCGCGCAGGAGGGCCTGCGTTCCCTCAAGGTCCGCCATCTCCCTGGGCGTGATGAGCGGATTGTTGATCTCCTCGATTGGGGTCAGTCCGCGCTGGGTGACCACGCCCTCGACCAGCGGGTACTCGAACGTCTGGCTGGCGAAGTACTGCTGCGCCGCCAGCGAAAGCAAGAACTCGATGAAGCGGTTGGCATTGTCCTTGTTGCCGGCTGTCGAGAGGATGCCGACGCCGGCGACCATGACGAGGGCGCCCGGCCCGCCGCCGCGGGGGTGGTAGTTGCGCGCCTTGAAGGAGTCACCCTCCTCAGCGAGGAAGCGGTGGAGGTAGTAGTGGTTGACCATGCCCACGTCGATCTCGCCCGCCGCGGCCGCGGCTACCTGGGGCGTGTTTTTGGGGTAGACGATGGGCTCGTTCGCCTGAATGCCCTCCAGCCAGTCGCGGGTGGCGTCCTCGCCCCAGCGGCTGCGCATGGCGGTGACCATGGCCTGGAACGACCCGTTGGTGGGGGCCCAGCCAATCCGGCCCTTCCACTTCGGGTCCGTGAGGCCGCCAATGTCGTCCGGTAGATCGGCCTCTGTCACGTTTTCGGTGTTGTAGACGAGGGTGCGGGCGCGGCCGGAGGTGCCAACCCAGAGGCCCTCGGGGGAACGGGCCCACTCCGGGGCGAGGTCGAGCACGGACTGGGGCAGTGGCTCGAGCAGGTCCTCGACGGCGCCGAGGCCGCCGGGGTCCTGGGCGAAAAACACGTCGGCGGGGGAGTTGCCGCCCTCCTCCAGCAGGGTCGCGGCGAGGGCTGCGGTGCCGGCGTATCGCACGTCCACCTGAATTCCCATAGCATCCGCAAACTGCTCAATGATGGGCGCTACAAGCTCCTCGCTGCGGCCGGAATACACGGTCAGGGAGCCGGGGCCGGAATCGTCCTCGCCGCAGGCCACGAACGCACCCGCGAGCAAGAGCGAGGCGCAGAGCAGGAACGGCAGCCGCAAGGCACAGGACCACGATCGAAAACCGACTTCCATGGAAGATCCTCCGGTGCGTGGGTGTTGTCCAAAGACGACGCTGTGAGGCACCCCAACAGCGACGCTGTTCATGTATAGCATCTCATTGAAATAGTGTCAACACCAGTTCTTAGTTAATACATACTAATCCGTGGACGTGTGCATGAAAACTGCTTGTGCCGACGACCGTCGGAGCATTCCGATGCAGCCTGTGGGCGCAAAGTCGGGCAAAGCGGTCGGCGAGGTGCATTGACGGGGCTCGCCACGCGGATGCTACCATCGCCGCGACCCATTCCGAACGCCGTGGAGGCCGCATGGACACGCTGGAATCGCTCGCGCTGGCCGTCGAGACGTGCACGGACTGCACCCTGTGCGAGGGCCGCACCCGGAGCGTGCCGGGGGAGGGCCCGGAGCGGCCCGACATCATGTTCATCGGCGAGGGGCCGGGGTACCACGAGGACCAGCAGGGGCGGCCCTTCGTCGGACCGGCGGGCAAGCTGCTGGAGGAGCTGCTGGCGGCAATCGGGCTGACGCGGCGGGACGTGTACATCGCGAACGTCATCAAGTGCCGGCCGCCGAACAACCGCGACCCGCTGCCGGACGAGATCAAGGCGTGCCGCAAGTACCTGGACCAGCAGATCCGGCTGCTGGACCCGCCGGTGATCGTAACCCTCGGCCGGTTCTCCATGGCGCGGTTCATGCCCGGCGCCACCATCTCCCGCGTGCACGGCAAGCCGCAGCAGTGGGGCAAGCGCACCATCTTCCCCATGTACCACCCGGCCGCCGCGCTGCACCAGGGCAGCCTGCGCCGCTACCTGGAGGAGGACATCCGCAAGCTGCCGTCGCTCGTCGAGGAGGCGCGCCGCAACGCTATGACCGCGACGGAGGAGGAGCCGACGCCGGAGCCGGAGCAGCTCAAGATGCTGTAGGGGATTCCCTCTACAATTTCCCCTTCGAAAACCTCAGGACAGGCTTCGACAAGCTCAGGGCGAACGGGATGTGCTGTCAGGGTTCCCCTGCCTTCGCAGGAACGACGGGTTAGGCGGGAACGCCGGATTCCTCTCTTTTCGTTTTTTACTTGTCTCCTTCCACGGGCATTCGTTTTGGCTGCGTCCTCGTTTGGCAGGGCGGTCCGTTTTTGGACTCGAATATTCGAATTCGTAGCTGGAGGGCCAGTTTGCAGCTACGGGTTTTCGTTTTTTCGAAATTTCGCGAGAACGAATGGGCCGAGCGCATCTGAGCCGACGTTGGACTTCCTTCGTGCGGCATCGCACGGGCGCCGCATGGGATGACGGTAGCGGAGGCGGCACGGCATCGGAAACGGGGCGGTGTCAGGGGTCGACGGAGCCGGCCGGGGCCGGCGGGGGGCACACCAGTCGCCCC
>JAPPNT010000060.1:0-3139 GCA_028873745.1 Chloroflexota bacterium
GGCCTGGTCCTCCAGGAAGATGCTCCTCAGCCCCGCGTAGCTCTTCGTCTTCTGCGCCTCGCGGTCGATCTGGAAGTCGTTGTCCATGTCCGCCACGCAGACGAACCGCTCGAAGAAGCCCGTCCCCTGCGGGTGCACGTCCGTGGCGCCCGAGGCCCACTGGCCCTTCGGCCGCTCGCCGTTCGGCCCGAACAGCGGCGAGCGCTGGTTGGACGAGATCGCCAGCGTGTGCGTGTCGTCCATCGGCACCCATGCGCGGAATTTGTGCTCCAGGCCCAGCACGCCGGGCGGCGTCATCGCGTAGAACGGCATCAGGAAGTTGGCGAACCGCCAGTAGTTCATGCCCTCCATCGCCGGCCGGTACGCGCCGTACATCGTCCCGAAGTCCGTGTCGATGGCCGCGTAGTGGGGTGCCCGGTTCTGCAGGTGCCACCACGCCCAGCTTCCAACCGGCGTGTCCTCAAACTTCGTCAGGCCCAGGTGCAGGTACAGGGTGTGCACCGTGTCGATGTCGCCCTCCAGCGCCTGCATCCAGTTGCATGGTCGCATGTACGCCGACACCACCACGTCCTCGATCATGTTGGACGGCAGCTCCGGCAGCCCCGGCGTCGTCGACCGCGGGCCCATGTACGTCCACATGATGCCGCCGCGCTCCTCCACCGGGTACGCCTTGATCTTCACCTTCTCCTTGAAGTTGCTCTCCGCCGGCTCCGACGGCATGTCGACGCAGTCGCCGTTGGTGTCGAACTTCCAGCCGTGGTACACGCAGCGCAGCCCGCACTCCTCGTTCCGGCCGAAGAACAGGCTTGCGCGCCGGTGCGGGCAGTAGTTGTCGACGAGGCCCACCTTGCCGTTGCTGTCGCGGAACGCCACCAGCTCCTCGCACAGGATCATGATGCGGACCGGCGGGCAGTCCGCCTCCGGCAGCTCGCTGGACAGCCCGAAGGGCATCCAGTACTCCCGCATCAGCTCGCCCATCGGCGTCCCCGGCCCAACTCGAGTGAGCATCTCATTGTCTTCGCGTGTGAGCATCCAACTCCTCCTCGCAGGTTGTGGCTCTCCCCCGCGCAAGGCGCACGGGAAGTATTCGCAAGGGTAATGCGACAGGCGCGCGCGCGTCAATAAGCGCAAGGCCGTTCGTCCGCAGGGAAATCGAAGGGCGAACGGAGGCGCCTCTGCAATTCTTGACACCATCTCCGTTGCCTCATACCCTCACGCTACTGGTACACTGGATACAGGCGGACGCACAGGAGGCCGGAATGCTGCACGGGTATGTACGGCTTACATTCCAGTTTGAACGGGAGGGTTCCGACTGGGTCGGTACATGCGTCGAACTGGGCACCAGCACGTTCGGACGCTCCCGTCGCCGCGTTCAGCAAGACCTGACAGAGTTGGTTACGGAATACATCAACGTTCTTGAGGAAGACGGGACGCGCGAACGCATCTTCCGTGAGAACAACATCACTATCGAGGAAGCGCCTGCGTCCGAACCCGTGTACCGAGAGGTACACACAGTGCCGATTGGCGTGGCCGTCTAGCGCAGCCCTATGACGGTCACAGGCCAGCAACTGATCAAGCTGCTCTTGGCGGCGGGTTGGACGCAGCGGAGGCGGGGCCGCCATGGGCTGATTCTTCGCACCGGGGAGCCGGGGCAGGAGCGTTACACTACAGTTCCCGACACCAGAAAGACACTTCGCCAAGGCACGCTCAGCGCCATTCTGGGGCCTCAGCAGACCAACTTGGGGATGGCATGGCTTAGAGAGCAGTTGGGCCAACAATGAAGACGGCTAGACTGCGCAAGGAACTCTAGCCCCTACCCCGCCTCCAGCCCCCTGATCCGCTCCTCGATGTCCGCTAGGCTCGGGTAGTCCTCGTCTGCGAGCTTGTAACACCGTTCGAGGTAGAGCTGCGCCAGGTCGCCGCCGGAGCGCGACGGGTCCTTCGCCGCCCGCAGCAGGTCGTCGATGCGGAACCGCTCCGGCAGGTAGCGAGAGAGCACCCGCACCTCCTCCTCAGCGTCCTGCACCTGCCGCGCGTCGCTCCCCTCGACCGCGAACCGCAGCCGCCCCGTCAGCTTGGCGAGCTCCCCCAGCCGGTCCCGCTCGCTCATCAGCTCGAACAGCACCTCGTTCACGTTGTGCCCGGTGATGGCCTCCGGCGCCGCCACCGGCTCCGGCGCAGCCGCCGCGTCGCCGATGTGCGCCTGGTACCGCTGCGCGTACTCCTGCACCAGGTCGTTCACGCGCACCAGCATGTCCTGCACCTGCCCGGCCGCAAAGTCCCCGCCGAAGACCAAGTCGTCGCCCCGCGCCGCCGCCAGCGCCTCGAGCTGCGCCGCGCCGCCCGCCTCCTCCGGCATCGGCGGGAACGCGAATGCCGAGAGCTCCTGCGCGTTTACGTTCGGGAGTTGGTTCGCCAGGAACGGCGGCATGTACTTCACCAGGTCGATGGCAATCGGCAGCACCACGACGTACGTCGAGTACAGCTTGCCCTCGCCGCCGCTCTCCCGGAAGTACAGCAGTGCGTGACCCCGAGGGGCCGACGCGTCCCCACGCTCAAACACCAGGTCCATAATTGCCTCGCGGAGTGGTTCTGACGCCATTATAGCCCAGAGCCCCTCCGTTCGCCCTTGTACTTGGGGAAGGGACGGCGTGGTTCGACAGGCTCACCCCGAACGGCGTCTGATATCCGCTCGCCCTGAGCTTGTCGAAGGGGCCCCCCTGACACCAACCCCTCGCGCGCACCCCGTCCGACCCGCTACCCTGCCCGCATGCCGGCGGTCCGGCGACGCTGCCGGCCCTCCTCGCCTGCGCAGCAGTTCCGAGCCGCTCTCGCAGTCCATTCGAATTCTTTTTTTGCCAAAACGACTCCCTCGCGGCTATTCGACGAGACCGGAAATCGTAGGGAAAGGAAACGAATCATCTAATGGCAGAAAGCTTGCAAAAACGCATCCCGAAAGGAGTAGGCTGCGCCCCCGTTCACCCTGAGGGAAATGAAAGAATCCCCCGTTCGCCCTGAGCCTGTGGAAGGGGTCTCCTGGGGCCCGGGGGTGTCGGGGCACGGGCCAAGGCCCCCCCACCTTGCCCCCCCCCCCCCCCCCCGAAAAAAAACACCCCCGGGGGCGGGCGGGGGGGGGCGC
>JAPPNT010000060.1:3149-17207 GCA_028873745.1 Chloroflexota bacterium
TGTAAGGGGTCTCCTGGGCCCTCTCTATGAGGCGCCTGGAGACAGGACCCCCAACCTTGCCCGCGCCCCCAGCCCCGCTACAATACAGCCATGCTCGACCTCGAACGCCTGGCCGAGACCCTTTCCGCGCGAGGGCTCACCGTCGCCGCCGGCGAGTCCGCGACGGGCGGCCTCGTCGGGTACCTTCTCTCCTCGGCCCCCGGCGCCTCACGCTACTTCCTCGGCGCCGTCACCGCCTACGCCAACGAGGCCAAGTCCGAGGTCCTCGCAGTCCCGGACGACGCCTTCGCCGGCGGCGCCGTCAGCGAACCCGTCGCCCTCGCGATGGCCCGCGGCGCGCGGGCGCTCTTCCACGCCGACGTCGCCCTCGCCGACACCGGCATCGCGGGCCCCGGCGGCGTGACCGAGACCAAGCCCGTCGGCCTCTTCTGCGTCGCTATTGCCGCCGCCGACGGGTACGAGTTGGTCCGCACCCTGCACCTCAGCGGCAACCGCGAGCAGGTCCGCCGCGCCGCCGCCGATGCCGCCCTGACCCTCCTGCAGGAGTACGTGGACGCGCTCCCCCGTCCCTGAACCCGCTCTGGAATCTCCCAGCCAACCCGCTATACTGGAATGGACGGCCGGTATTGGCCGCTCAGTCGCGGCAAGCGGGCGTAGCTCAGCGGTAGAGCCCCTGCCTTCCAAGCAGGTTGTCGTGGGTTCAACTCCCATCGCCCGCTCCAACCCTTCCCAACCGTTACCGTCCACCCTGAGCCCAAACAAAGCAGCGCCCCAGAAGCGAAGCACGAATGCCTCGCCCCGGGGCGCTGTTGTTCGTCGAGTCCGGCCTCTTGCCGAGCGCCGAGCGCGCGCCCGTCAGTGGTACGCCCTACAGCGGCGGAATCGGCGGGCTGGCCGACGGGTCGCCGGCAACCAGCCTCGTGTAGTACTCCCACACGCCGCCGACGCGCGGGGCGCGTCCGCCGGCGGGCATGTATGGCTTGAAGTGGGGCAGCTCATGGGCCGGGGTCCGGTGGATCATCTCGTCAATGAGCTCGTCCTCGATGTACAGATGGTCCTCGCCGACTGCGGAGTAGGCCCAGTAGTTCATCTTGGCCTGCTCCTCCAGCTGCAGCATGTTCATCACCGACTCTTCGAGCGACGCGCCCACAGTCGTCGCGCCGTGCCCCCGAAGCAGGATGGCCTTGCTGTCGCCCAGCAGCCCGGCGACCTCCATGCCCTCCTCGTCCGTCTGCACCGTCTTCACGTGCTCCCACATGGGCAGCTCGTTACGGACGAGGTGGATGCCCTCCTGGTTCATGGGGCGAAGGCGCTTTCGAAGCGTCGTGGCCAGGATCGTGTAGTGCGGGTGGACGTGGACGACCGACTTCACGTTGGGGTAGAGCTTGTAGATGCAGGAGTGCATCTTGACTTCCATGCACTGCGTGGTGCCCAACGGGCCGTCCACCTTGTTCCCCTCGATGTCGCAGACGATCATCTGCTCCGGCGTGACGCTGAACAGCGCGTCCACCTCATAGCCGCGGCCCTTGACCACGAACTTGTCCGGGTCCGTCGGCAGGCGCAGGCTGGCGTGGCCGAGGGACGCCCGGAACCCGGTGGCCAGCCCCAGCTCCGCCAGCACCCGGTTGGCGATCGCTACGTGGTACTTCACTTCCTCCCATTCGCGCTTCATGGCTCCTCACCTCCAAGATTCGTTTGCGGTCTGCACGGCCCCCTGGTTGGTGGCGGCTAGACGCGGATGCAGGCGGCCCAGTGGTCGGGCGAGACCTCGCGCAGTTGCGGGACGGTGTGCTTGCACTCCTCCACGGCGATGGGGCACCGCGTGTGGAACACGCACCCCGACGGCGGGTTTGCCGGGCTGGGGATGCCGCCCTGCAGGATGATGCGGTCGCGGCCTGATTCGATGTCCGGGTCGGGGATGGGCACCGCCGACAGCAGTGCGGTGGTGTACGGGTGCAGCGGGTTCTCGTAGAGGTTCGTCCACGACGCCACCTCCATGAGCTTGCCGAGGTACATCACGGCGATCCGGTCCGACACGTGCCGCACGATGGCGAGGTCGTGGGCGATCATCAGGTAGGAGAGGCCCAGGTCCTGCTGCAGGTCCTTCAGCAGGTTGATAAGCTGCGCCTGAATCGAGACGTCCAGCGCCGACACCGGCTCGTCGGCGACGATAAACTCCGGCTGCACCGCCAGCGCCCGCGCGACGCCGATGCGCTGCCGCTGCCCGCCGCTGAACTCGTGCGGGTAGCGGTTGGCCATCTCCGGGTTCAGCCCGACCTGCTGCAGCAGGTCACCGACGCGCATCCGGTACTCGCGCTTGTTCCGCACAAGGCTGTGGATCGTCAGCGCCTCGCCGACGATGTCCAGCACCTTCATGCGCGGGTTCAGCGAGCTGTAGGGGTCCTGGAAGATGATCTGCATCCGGCGACGCAGCCCCCGCAGCTCCTCCCTGCCCACCTTCGTCACGTCCGTGCCCTCGAACATGACCTCGCCCGCCGTCGGCTTCTCGAGCTGGAGCACGCACCGGCCGATGGTCGTTTTGCCGGAGCCGCTCTCGCCCACCAGCCCCAGGGTCTCACCGCGCCGGACGAAGAAGCTCACGTCGTCGACGGCCTTGATGTCCCCCACCCGGCGCTGCAGGATGAAACCGGCATTGATGGGGAAGTACATCTTGAGGTTGCGCACGTCGAGGATCAGGTCCTCCGCGCCGGCCGGGCGGCCGTTGCCCGCGGTCTGTGCCGTCATCTCAGTCATCGCTACCGAGCTTCCTTTGCGAGTTGGTGCACGGTCTCGCTGGCCCAGCACGCCGCCAGATGGCCGTCGGCGACAGGCTCGAGCGGCGGGATCTCCTCCAGGCACCGGTCCATGCGGAACGGGCAGCGCGGGTAGTACGCGCAGCCCTTGGGCAGCAGGTCCAGGTCTGGCGGGAGCCCCTCGATGGCTTCCAGCCGGTCCCGCCGCGTCACATCGAGGCGCGGGACGGACCGCAGCAGCCCCAGCGTGTAGGGGTGCCCCGGCTCGTAGTAGATGTCACGGGCCAGCCCCCGCTCGATGATCTTGCCGGCGTACATAACGTTAACCCGGCGGGCGTACCGCGCCACCACGCCCAGGTTGTGGGTGATCAGGATCACGGCCGTGCCCAGTTCCTGGCAGAGCGTCTGGATCAGCTCCAGGATCTGCGCCTGGATGGTCACGTCCAGCGCCGTCGTCGGCTCGTCGGCGATGAGCAGCCTGGGGTTGCAGCTCAGCGCCATCGCAATCATCACGCGCTGGCGCATCCCGCCGCTGAACTGGTGCGGGTAGCTCTTCAGCCGCTGACGCCCTTCGGGGATGCCCACCATGTCCAGGAGCTCCACCGCCCGTGTCTGCGCCTCGGCGGAGGTCATGCTCAGGTGCAGCTCCAGCGCCTCCGTGAGCTGCCGGCCGATGGTCAGCACCGGGTTCAGCGACGTCATCGGCTCCTGGAAGATCATGGCGATGTCCTTGCCGCGCACCCCTCGCATCTGCTGCTCGGAGAGCTTGGCCAGGTCGAGGTCGGCGAAGAGCACCTCGCCGTTGACGATCCGCCCCGGCGGGTCCGGGACGAGCTGCATGATTGAGAGCGCGCTGACGCTCTTGCCGCAGCCGCTCTCACCCACCAGCGCCAGCGTCTCACCCTCCTCCAGGTCGTAGCTGACGTCGTCCACCGCTCGCACGGTGCTGTCTTCCTGGAAGAAGTAGGTCGAGAGGTTCTTCACTTCCAGAAGGTTCATGCACGCTCATCCAATCTGTCTGTCTCGGACCCCCGGCGCCGCTGCGCCGACACACCACGTCCGCTCCCTGAGCTCTCGGTCATCGAGTTCTACCGGTTCCGCAGCCGCGGGTCCAGCGTGTCCCGCAGCGAGTCGGCAAAGAGGTTGAACCCCAGCACTGCCAGCGCGATGGCCATGCCCGGCGCCAGCGCCAGCGTCCACGACACGTCGTACGGGCGCGCCGCTGCCGTTGAGAGCATCGAGCCCCAAGACGCCGTGTCTGCGCCCACGCCGGCGCCGAGGAAGCTGAGGGACGCCTCGCCGATGATGGCGCTGCCGATAGAAACGCTGACCAGCACCAGGTACGGCGAGATCGAGTTCGGCAGCACGTGCAGGAACATGATGCGCGTGCTGGAAGCGCCCAGCGACCTCGCCGCCTCGACGTACACGCGCGCCTTCTCCCGCAGCACGACGGACCGCGTCACGCGCGTGGCCGTCGAGATATAGTTGATGGCAAGCGCGATGATCACGTTCGTCACGCTTGGCCCCAGCACGGCGACGATCACCAGCGCCAGCACGATGCCCGGTATGGCGATGTTCGCGTCCACAAGTCGCTGCACCAGCAGGTCGAATATCCCGCCCGCGTACGCGCTCACGAGGCCCAGGAGGAGGCCCGCCGTCACGCCCATGAACACCGCCCAGAACCCGACGGCCAGAGAGACCCGGGCGCCGTGGAGCAGCCGGCTGAAGATATCGCGGCCGACAAGGTCGGTCCCCAGGTAGTGCGTCGATGACGGCAGTTCGTTGATGCTGCCGGCAAGTTTATTGGGCTCGTGGGTGGACGCAATGTCTGCGAACGCCGCCATGGCCAGCAGGATCATGATCAGCACCCACCCGGCGACGCCGACGGGGTTCTTCCGGCACCATCGGGCCAGTTTTGTCGTTGTGGACGGCTGTCTGCGCAGTACGAGTTCCCCCGCGACCCCTGCAGCAGCTGCGTCACCTTCCATCGCCATGCGCCGGTTCCCTCACCTTCTACGCGTAACGGATTCGTGGGTCGATGACCGAATAGAGCAAGTCAACAATAAGATTGATTATCAGCACCATCGCGATGTTGAGCAGCACCAACCCCTGAATGATGGGATAGTCCCTGCTCCCGATGGCTTCCACCATGGCTCGTCCCATGCCCGGCACCTGGAAGATCGTCTCCGTCACCACAACGCCCGTGATCATGACGCCCATGAGGCCGCCGAACTGCGTGAGCACGGGCAGGAGCGCGTTTCTCAGGGCGTGGCGAATGAGGACCAACTGGAACCCCAGGCCCTTGGCGCGGGCCGTCCGCACATAGTCCTCCCGCAGCACCTCCAGCATCTGGCTGCGCGTCATGCGCAGGATGGACGCACCCGTCGAAGACGAGACGATGATTGCCGGGAAGATGATGTGGGACAGGTTCGCGCCCAGGTCGTCCATCGGGCTGTGCCAGCGGAGCGATGGAAGCCAGTTGAAGTACGCGGCCAGCGCGAATATGACCAGCGTTCCCAGCCAGACGTTCGGGATGCTCAGCCCGGAAATGCTCAGCACCCGCAGCACCTGGTCCGTCATTTTGTTGTGTTGGACCGCGGAGATAATGCCGCCCGGCACGGCCCATAATGCAGTCAGGAGCACGATGAGGGCGCCGAGCTCCATCGTCCGCGGAAGCCGTTCCAGGACGATGTCCCGGACCGGGCGGTACTGCCAGATGGAGTCTCCAAACTCGAAACGGGCGACGGCGCCAAGCCAGTTGAGGTACTGGATGGGCAGAGGCTTGTCCAGCCCGAGTTGCGCCCGGATTCGCGCTTCCGCCTCCGCTTCCGCTTCCTGGCTGATCACGTCCAGGTCGGCCAGAATCGCGGTGGCCGGGTCGCCCGGTGCGACCTTCATCAGCGCAAAGACAATGAGCGTTGCCAGAATGGCGGTAGGCACCATCAACAGGACACGCTTCGCTATGTATTCGCGCATTGACCGTTTCCTCTACCGCCGATTGCGCCTACAAGAATCTACGCGAGACCGCCAGCCATGGACACATGACGCCGCCGCCGCAACTCAGAACGCCTCCGTCTGGTACGGCTGAATCAGCCGGCCCGACACGCGGCTACAATCCCCAGACAGAGATTGGCTGCGGCTCCTCTATGTCCGGACCCACCCACCGCCAGTGTTTGGAGCTGGCCGCCCCGTCGATCTTGATGTCGATTCCAGAGATCATCAGCGATTCGTCCGACGCCAGGAACACAACGGCCGGCACGTAGTCCGTCGGCGTGGGCTGCCGCCCCATCGGGGTGAACAGCTGGCGCGCCCCGCCCGTGGCCTGCGCCTGCCGCGCGTTCCACTGCTCGACTATCTCCGGGTTGTCCGGCTGGGTAGCGATGGGCGTGAACCCGTTGACGCGGATGCCGTATTGGGCAAGCTCGACGGCGCACGAGCGGATGAAGTTCACGATGCCGCCCTTGCCCGTGCAGTAGCCCACGCTGCCCGTGCCCGACCACGCGGCCGTGGACAGCGTGCAGATGATGCTGCCGCGGATGCCCCGCTCGATCATCGAGTGGGCAACGTACTTGGTGTTCAGGAAGTTTCCGGAGGTGATGACGCGGACCTGACGCTCGTAGGCGTCATAGTCGTACACCAGCACGCCCCGTCCGCCCAGGATGGCCGCGTTGTTGACGAGGATGTCTATCTTGCCCCACTCGTCCTCAACCTTGCGGACGTAGGCCTTCACTTCCTCTTCGTTTGTGACGTCGCCGGGGAGCGCCATGGCTTCGCCGCCATCGGCCCGGATGCGTTCCGCGGCCTTTTCCGCCGCCTCCGGGCTCAGGTCGTTGCATGCCACCTTGGCGCCATGCATTGCCAGCCCGTAGGCGAGACCGCTGCCGATGTTGGGTCCGGCGCCCGTTACGAGGGCAACTTTCCCCTCAAGACGAGCCATGACGCCCCCCTTTACGTGTCAGGATCCCGATCCGTTTTCTGTTAAGCGCCGACGCGCTTACTGGCGCGTTGGCGAGCGCTCGTCCAGCCAGGTCCGCTCGTCGTATTGCGAGTACCAGGAGGACACAAACCGGCGGGCGTGGACGTAGCTCTGCTCAAGGAACTGCACGCCGCTGAAGTAGATGAAGAACGTGGCGTTCTTGCCCTCGCTGAGGTAGTCCTCCAGCTCGGTGATGTACCGGCGCCGGTCTTCCTCGGTGCGCGCGCTCGTGATCTGGGCTGCCAGCGTGTCGACCGTCTCGTCCACCAGGTGCGAGTAGTTCCGCTGCCCGTTGCTGGACAGGTACCTGTTCAGCATGGACTCCGGCGCCGGGTACGGAAGGGCGCTGGTGTAGAGCGTGGCGTTCCAGCCTTCGCCGGACTTGAACTTCTCCACCGCCGCCAGCGATTCCTGACCGCTGAAGTCGACGTCAAAGCCGATCTCCGAGAGCTGGGCCGCAATCACCTGGCTTCCCAGGAACGTAGCCCCGGTCGGGGAGTTGCCCCTGGAGATGACCGTCAGCTTGTAGCCTCTCGGGTCGAACCCGGCTTCCGCAAACAGCGCTGTCGCCATCTGGATCGCCTCGGTCTTGTCCAGCGCGTAGCCCGGGTCAGTCTGCCTCAGCTCTTCCAGCGGCGTCCCGTAGTTGCCGGAAAAGGTGTTGGGCTCAAACCACGTGCCCACGTACCCCGGCGCGCCCTGCAGCGCCCTCTCGGCAATCTCGTCACGGTCAAGAAGCAGGTAGATGGCTTGCCGGATGCGAACGTCGTCAAACGGCGGAATCTTGGTGTTCAACAAGGCGTAGGCCGGCCCGCCGCCGGGCCCGTCCACCACGCGGACCTTGTCGCCGAGCTTGGCGACAATCTCTTCGACGTTGCCGACGCCTCCGGCGGAGACCACGTCGATGGCCTGCGTCTCAAAGGCCGCGCGGAGAAGCGAGGAGGACGGGATGACGGTGTACCTCTTGCCGTCCAAGTAGGGCAGCCCTTCCTCCCAGAAGTTGTCGTTGCGCTCCAGCTCGAAGCTGACGCCGCGCTCCCACTTGTCGGGCGCCCACCGGTAAGGCCCAGTGCCGTTGACGTTCGTCACGAACCACTCCGGGCCGTGCGTGTCGTAGTCCTTCTTGGACACGATGTTTACCCACGCAGCAGACAGGTTCTGCAGCAACACGGAAGCCGGAGCGCCCAGGTTCAGGATCAGGGTGTAGTCGTCAGGCGTCTCGGTGCTCTCGATGAAAGGCCCTGTGTAGGACCTGGCCGGCGGACGGAAGTCAATCTCGCCGGTAGAGGACTTGACGTAGTGGTCGTAGGTGGTCTTGACGTCTGCCGCGGTCAACGGCGTGCCGTCGTGGAACTGCACGTCGTCCCGGATCTTGAACGTCCACGTCAGGCCGTCATCGGTAACCGACCAGCTCTCCGCGATTCCGGGCGCGATCTCCTTCCACACCGGGTCTCCGCCCTCGAACTTCCAGCGGACCAACCGGTCATAGACACCCTGCAGCGTGCTGCCGGTGCCGGCGGCGACGTTGTCAAGGAAGTTCAGCGACCGCGGGTCCTCGCCTGCGTTCATCTGCAGGTAGCCGCCGTACTGCGGCACGCCCTCATCGGGCTCCAGATCGTACTGTGCCTTCGCGGCATCCGACGGGAACTCCATCATTGAATCCGCCGGGGCCGTGTCGGTCATCGACGCCGCCGTCGTTGGGACGGCTGCTGCCGTTGTCGAGGTGCTCGTGGTGGTCGTCCCTGACGTGCCGCCGTTGTCGTCATCGTCGCCACCGCAGGCGCCCACCAGGAAAAGGAAGGCCAGAAGGCACCCCAGGACTATGCCAGCGTTCAGTGTCCTCCGTTTCATGACTCCGATCCCCCTCCGATTAAGATGTAGGCCGACTCCCAGTCCGGGACGACGGTGACGCCCGGCAGCCGTTGCCAGTGATTCTCGGCCTCCGGCGCCACCACGACTATGGGCTTCCCCAGCGCCATCGCGATGCCGAACTCGACATGGCGGTGGCCGCTGTCGCCCCGCTCATCACCAAGGAGGACATAAGCGTCGCAACGCTCGATGTCCTGCCTCGAGGCTGGCCCGATGCCACCCGGGAGGTCAGTTCCGTCCAGCCACCGGGCGGTCACCTGCACTCCCGCCGCGACGAATCGCTCCCTCGCGGCCAGAAGCTCCGGCCCCCGCATGTGCCTGGCGGACAGGTAGACGCTCCCGTACCTGGGTGGCATGCGCTCTTCCGCTGTCAAAGTATCGAGTGAAGGGAAGGGTCAACTCCCAGGCTCTAGGCCGGAGACAGTCCCGGTTCCCCTCCCTAGGACGTTGGGACCAGATCCCTCAACGCGTCCTGCAGGACGTCCATGAGGGGCTTCGCCCTGGGCGCCGTAACGTTGCCGCTCCGAACGTTGAACAGCTCCGGCCGGTGCGGCGCCGCCGGCTCCTTGCCTTCCATCAGGTCCCGCGCCCCTCGAATGAGCTGGTGCCGGATGTGGATGTTGAGGGTGTCCTGGCTGGTCAGCTTCTCACGGGTGCGGTCCATGATGGGGCCGCCCTGGTCCTCGATCTGGCAGATGTCCTGCAGCGGGAAGTTGTTGATGCCCGAGTAGTTGTAGGTCCGCTGCATCTCCCGGTCGATGAGGTAGTCGTTGGCCTTGTTGGCGATGGGCTTGTACGTTCCGGGAAGCTTCTCCGGGATGAGCCACGAGTTGTGGGCCTCGCGGAACTCGTCCTTGAGGGGCTCGTAGGGGTTCCACCGCACGCGCAGCACCATGCAGGTCACGTCGTCGATGGGCACGCGCATGCGCTGGTAGCCGAGGGGGAACTTGCCCTGCCTCGGGCTGTTGTACGCCGGCGACGGGTCGAAGTTCGGGATGATGAAGTGGCCGATGCTGATCTGCTGCTCCTCCGCCGAGTCGTCGCCCGGCCACACGGTCGCCCAGCTGATGCCGTACTCGGCGTCCACGACGGCGCCGGGCAGCCGCACCTGCCTCAGGAAGTTGCCGTTGTTGAGACCCATCTGCACGCCGGGGCCGCCCTCGGTGATGTCGCGGAAGCCATGGGTGAAGAAGCCGTGGCTGGGGTCGTTCTGGCCCTCCATCGACTGCAGCCAGTTGCACTCGCAGATGATCTTCCAGTTCTCGCGGTGGCTCTCGGGGATCGCGGCGAAGTCGAAGGGCGGGAAGGGCGGCTGCAGTTCCGCCGGCCCCATGTAGGCCCAGATGAACCCGCCCTTGTCGAGAGCCGGGTAAGACTTGAGCTGGACCTTGTCCTTGTACGTCGCGCCCTCCGTGATGAAGGGGATGTCGACGCACTGGCCGGTGACGTCGTACTTCCAGCCGTGGTAGAGGCACCGGAGCCCGCTCTCCTCGTTCATGCCGAAGAAGAGGGGTGAGAAGCGGTGGGCGCAGTAGGCGTCGATGAGGCCGATTTTGTTCTCGGTGTCGCGGAACAGGATGAGGTCCTCATTCAGCACGCGCACGCGGACGGGGGGACAGTCGGGCTCGGGGATCTCCTCCGCCAGCGCGACGGGGACCCAGAACCGGCGGAAGAACTCGCCCATCGGCGTGCCGGGGCCCGTTCGGATCAACAGTTCATTTTCTTCCTGCGTCAGCATCGTTCCCTTCCTCCTGTCTTGCTTCCGGCCGTCTTCCCCCCGTGGCCTCTGGCTCTATGAAGAGGGCACCAGGTCATTCAGCGCGTCCTGCAGGACGTCCATGACCGGCTTGTCCTTCGGCGCCGACACGTTGCCGCTCCGTACGTTGAACAGCTCCGGCCGGTGCGGCGCCGCCGGCTCCTTGCCCTCCATCAGGTCTCGCGCCCCCCGAATGAGCTGGTGTCGAATGTGAATGTTGAGGGTGTCCTGGCTGGTCAGCTTCTCCCGGGTCCGATCCATGATCGGCCCGCCCTGGTCCTCGATCTGGCAGATGTCCTGCAGCGGGAAGTTGTTGATGCCCGAGTAGTTGTAGGTCCGCTGCATCTCCCGGTCGATGAGGTAGTCGTTGGCCTTGTTGGCGATGGGCTTGTACGTTCCGGGAAGCTTCTCCGGGATGAGCCACGAGTTGTGGGCCTCGCGGAACTCGTCCTTCAGCGGCTCGTATGGGTTCCACCGAACGCGCAGCACCATGCAGGTCACATCGTCGATGGGCACGCGCATGCGCTGGTAGCCGAGGGGGTACTTGCCCTGGCCTGGGTTGTTGTAGGAGGGCGACGGGTCGAAGTTCGGGATGAGGAAATGGTCGATGCTGACCGTGTGCTCGTCGCCTTCCTGGTCGGTGCGCCAGATCGTCGCAAAGCTGATGCCGAACTCGGTGTCGACGACTGCGGATGGCAAACGGATCCGGTTGAGGACGTTGGCTGCGTTCAGGCCCATCTGGACACCGGGCCCGCCCTCGGTTGCCTCCCGGAAGCCGTGCGTGAAGTACGCGTGGCTCGGGTCGTTCTGGCCCTCCATCGACTGCAGCCAGTTGCACTCGCAGATGATCTTCCAGTTCTCCCGGTGGCTCTCCGGGATCGCGGCGAAGTCGAAGGGCGGGAAGGGCGGTTGAAGCTCGGCCGGGCCCATGTACGCCCAAATGAACCCGCCCTTGTCGAGGGCCGGGTAGGCCTTGAGCTGCACCTTGTCCTTGTACGTCTGCCCCTCGGGAATGAAGGGGATGTCGACGCACTGCCCGGTAACGTCGTACTTCCACCCGTGGTAGAGGCACCGGATCCCCGACTCCTCGTTCATGCCGAAGAAGAGCGGGGAGAAACGGTGGGCGCAGTAGGCGTCGATGAGGCCGATCTTGCCCTCGGTGTCGCGGAACAGGATGAGGTCCTCGTTCAGCACGCGGACACGGACGGGGGGACAGTCCGGCTCGGGAATCTCCTCGGATAGCGCGACGGGGACCCAGAACCGGCGGAAGAACTCGCCCATAGGCGTTCCCGGACCCGTTCTGACCAGGAGTTCATTCTCTTCCTGCGTGAGCATCGTTCACTCTTCCCCTCTTGTCCCCTTCGAGGGCTCACTCCCTGCTCATCAGCGCTATGAAGAAGGCACGAGGTCCTTCAGCGCGTCCTGCAGGACCTCCATCGCCGGCTTGTCCTTGGGCGCCTTGACGTTGCCCCGCTTCACCTGGAACAGCTCCGGCCGGTGGGGAACCGCGGGCTCCTGCCCCTCCATCAAGCTCCTCGCGCCCTTGATGAGCTGGTGCCGGATGTGGATGTTCAGGGTGTCCTGGCTGGTCAGCTTCTCGCGGGTGCGGTCCATAATGGGGCCGCCCTGGTCCTCGATCTGGCAGATGTCCTGCAGCGGGAAGTTGTTGATGCCCGAGTAGTTGTACGACCGCTGCATCTCCCGGTCGATCAGGTAGTCGTTGTTCTTGTTGGCGACGGGCTTGTACGTGCCCGGCAGCTTCTCAGGTACCAGCCACGCGTTGTGCGCCTCGCGGAACTCCTCCTTGAGCGGCTCGTAGGGGTTCCACCGCACGCGGAGCACCATGCACGTGACGTCGTCGATTGGCACGCGCATGCGCTGGTAGCCGAGGGGGTACTTGCCCTGTCCGAGGCTGTTGTACGAGGGCGAGGGGTCGAAGTTCGGGATGATGAAGTGGTCGATGCTGTACTGCTGCTCTTCGCTCTCCGCGTCGGGGTTCCAGGCGGTGACGAAGCTGATGCCGAACTCCGTGTCCATCACGGCGGAGGGCAGCCGGACTCGCTGGAGTGCGCTGCCGCTGTTGAGGCCCATCTGCACGCCGGGGCCGCCTTCGGTGATGTCGCGGAAGCCGTGCGTGAAGTAGAGATGGCTCGGGTCGTTCTGACCCTCCATCGACTGCATCCAGTTGCACTCGCAGATGATCTTCCAGTTCTCCCGGTGGCTCTCCGGGATCTCCGCGAAGTCGAAGGGCGGGAACGGCGGCTGCAGCTCTACCGGCCCCAGGTACGCCCAGATGAACCCCCCCTTGTCGAGGGCCGGGTACGACTTAAGCTGCACCTTCTCCTTGTACGTCTGCCCCTCCGTGATGAAGGGGATGTCGACGCACTGGCCGGTGACGTCGTACTTCCAGCCGTGGTAGAGGCACCGGAGCCCGCTCTCCTCGTTCATGCCGAAGAAGAGCGGGGAGAAACGGTGGGCGCAGTAGGCGTCGATGAGGCCGATCTTGTTCTCGGTGTCACGGAAGAGGATGAGGTCCTCGTTCATGACGCGCACGCGCACGGGCGGGCAATCCGGCTCCGGGATCTCCTCCGACAGCGCCACGGGGGTCCAGAAGCGTCGGAAGAACTCGCCCATTGGGGTGCCGGGGCCCGTCTTCGTCAACAGTTCATTTTCTTCCTGGGTCAGCATATCTTCCTCTCCTCCGTCAACGCTGCTGGCTTTACCACACTCGCTGCCGCGCCGTCCTCTGCCTGCCGCTTTGGTCCGGCGCTTTTCAAGCCTCAATTGCAGCCTGAGCTGTAGCAAGATTATTCAAATAAGAAACATTTCCCATTCGAATATCGCTTGTGCCGCCCGCCTAGTTACCTGCCTTGATTCTATATGTGACGCTTATATCATGGCCCACTGCTTATTGTCAACGTAGCTTCCGCCAAGTTATTCGGCATTGCACCGCTTTCCGAGGGCCGACTCCCTTGGCTGCCCAACCGGGTGCACACAAGTGAACGAGCCGCCGGGCATCGATCACGCCTTCTGCGTCTGCTTCCACACCTTGACGGACGCGCCGCCCCAAAGCCTGCGCGCGCCTCCCCGAATCGATTTGGCTTGTGGTAAAGTCCGCATCAACTGTCGCGTCCGGCGCACGCA
Source organism: Chloroflexota bacterium (assembly GCA_028873745.1). Lineage (GTDB taxonomy): Bacteria > Chloroflexota > Dehalococcoidia > Lucifugimonadales > UBA1127 > UBA1127. The sequence goes on from JAPPNT010000060.1 coordinate 16,648, forward strand.
ATTCGAAGAGTCTCTGTTGAAGTCCATCGAACTCGCAAGGATGGGGGACTCGAGCGGTGGCAGGAGAGGCGGAAAAGAGCCCAGGGGCTCGCATCGTCACCTCTGAGACGGTTCCCATCTATGTCACGTTTTTTGCGTGGGGCCTTGGAACTGGCTCCCTGCAGCTTGCCCGCCCCCTCTTCGCCTTCGAGGTCACCGGCAACATCTTCCTCGTCAGCTTTCTCGTCGCCAGCAGCTCCGTCGCCCGCATCATCTCCGGCCCCCTCACCGGCTACCTGACCGACCGCTGGGGCCGCAAGCCCCTCGTCATCGCCGGCGCCGCCATCCGCGGCCTGACGACCCTTGGCCAGTTCTATACCGACACCTACGTCCCCTTCTTCGTCCTGGAGTTCATCGGCCAGATGGGCGTGTCCATGTGGACGACGAGCACCGGCGTCCTCGTCGGCGACGTCACCACGCCCGAGAACCGCGGCCGCGTGATGGCCGTGCGGACTATGTCCTCGAGGATCGGCTTCGTGGCAGGGCCGGCCATTGCGGGCGCGCTGGCCGTGACCCTTGGG